>JACZRH010000123.1:11508-13153 GCA_022574815.1 Planctomycetota bacterium
CGGCCCCCACCACTCGGCGGCCTTGGCGTCGTAGCCCTGGTTCGGCTCGCCCCGCGGAGGCCGGTCATCCTCCGCCGGGCTCTTCCGCGGTCTCTGCCTTCTTCAGGGCCGCCTCGAACTTCGCGAGGGCGGCTTCGTAGTCGCCGCGGCCGCGGCCGGGGGTGTTGGGGGGCAGCAGTGACAGGGCCTTCTTCTCGGTTTCGACGGCCGCGGGCGTGTCGCCGGTCAGGTGCTGGGCGAGCGCCAGCGTGTCGAGAAAGGGCGGGTTCGCGTTGTGCGTAATGGCACAGGCGTCGCGCGCCAGATTCGGGGCCGTCTCGGCGGAACCGACGCAGTCCCGGAAATACACGAGCCGCGCCTGGGAATGCACGATCGCCGCTTCGGGATGCGTCGCCGATTCCGAGGAATCAGCCGTCCGCTCCTTAGAATGGGCGGTCCGCTCCTGGGACTGGACGTTCCGCTCCTTGGAATGAGCCATCCGCTGCCCTCCACGGACGATCCGGGGACATCGCTGAATGACTCGGGGACATGCCCGGGTGACTCGGGGGCGTCTACGAGTAGTGCGGAGGCGTCTACGGCTGGCTCGCGGGCTTCCCCGCATGATCCGGGGATGTCCCCGGACGGCCTGCTGGCCTTTCCGAACGGTGCGTCGCCCTCAGCGGATGATCCGCTGCTCTCGGTGAGTGATCCGCCGCCTTCAGCGAGTAATCCCCCGCCTTCAGTGGACCATCCGCTGCCATCAGCGGGTGATCCGCCGCCCTCAGTGGACGATCCACTGCCCTCAGCGAGTGATCGGCTGCCCTCAGCGAATGACCGGCGGCCCTGCGTTATGGGGCCGGCGGTGCCAGAAGAGCGGCTTTCCACGATTTCGCGCGCTTCTTGCGGATCGCGGCAGACGTTTACGGCTTCGGCGCCGACGCCGGCTGAGAGGCCGGCTGCGTGGTCGTCTCTGATGGCAGCTTGGCCCGCCACTCGGCGGCCTTGGCGTCGTAGCCCTGGTCCGGCTCGGCGGCGTGCCAGGAAACGTAGAGCCGAACCGATGCTTTGATCACGGATCGCCAGTGCATTCGCCGGCTCTGCTCCGAGCGCTCGCACTGCTCGGCGGCGTCGAGCAGCAGCGCTTCGGCCTCGGCATGTCGGCCGAGCGAGACCAGCGTCCGGGCGAGCCCGATCTGTGAATACAACGTGGTCGAGTGACCGGGCGGCAGAACGCGGCGAAACATCTCCAGCGCCGCTTCATATTTGGGCAGCGCCTCCGCCGATCGGCCCAGGGCGTTCAGGCAATGGGCAGTGTTGTTCAGGCCCGTCGCCACGTTGGGGTGGTCGCCCTCAAAGAGGCGCTGATTCATCTCCAGCGCCGCCTCATACTTGGGCAGCGCCTCCGGCCATCGGCCCAGGGAGTTCAGGCAAGAGGCCACGTTGTTCAGGCACGTCGCCACGAGGGGATGGTCGCCCGCAAAGAGCCGCTGAAACATCTCCAACGCCGCCTCAAACTTGGGCAGCGCATCGTCCGATTGGCCCAGGAGTTGCAGGCAACGGGCCACGTTGCTCAGGTTCCCCGCCACGAGGGGATGGTCGCCCTCAAAGAGGCGCCCATACATCTCCAGCGACGCCTCAAGCTTGGGCAGCGCCTCCGCCGATCGAC
>JACZRH010000124.1 GCA_022574815.1 Planctomycetota bacterium
GCTCACCTGCGTCCAGAACAAGACGGTCGTGACGGACGCCTTCAAGGGCGAAGACCTCAACCACTACGTCCCGATCTTCAAGCACCACGGCGTGCCCGTGCTGTTCAACTTCCGCGACGAGGACATGACGTGGGAGGTCTACAAGCCCAAGCGCAAGATGCTCGTACTCGACCAGATCTTCCCCGAAGGCATCAAAATCCCCGACTTCTTCCACGGCAAGAACATCGTCCACCTGCCGACCATCAAGTGCCACATCTACACGACCACCACCGGCGCGATGAAGAACGCGTTCGGCGGGCTGCTGAACGAACGTCGCCACTGGACGCACGAGGTCATCCACGAGACGCTGGTCGACCTGCTGATGATCCAGAAGAAGATTCACCGCGGGGTGTTCGCGGTGATGGACGGCAGTTTCGCCGGCGACGGCCCCGGCCCGCGCTGCATGATTCCGCACGTCAAGAACGTGCTGCTCGCCTCGGCGGATCAGGTCGCCATCGACGCCGTCGCGGCCAAGCTCATGGGGTTCGACCCGCTCGACATCAAGTTCATCCGGCTCGCCCACGAGTTGGGGCTCGGCTGCGGCGACCCGCGCGAGATCGAGATCGTCGGCGACGCCGAAGCCGCGAGCGAGAATTGGAACTTCGACGGCCCGTTCAAGAAGATGACCTTCGCGAGCCGGATGCAGCACAAGATTTATTGGGGTCCGTTGAAAAAGCCGATGGAATGGTCACTCAAGACGGTGCTCGCGCCGTGGGCGTACATCGCGAGCGTGATTTACCACGACAGCTTCTGGTACCCGGTGCTCGCGAAGAAGCACATGCGCGAGGTCCTGGAGAGCGACTGGGGCAAGCTGTTCCACAACTGGAGCGAGCTCGAACCCGATCAGCAGGGCTTCCCCAGCGTCGGCACCACGCCCGCCGAATTGAAACGCGTCGGCTTCAAAGCGTTTGTCAAGTCGATTGGCATCCTCGGGACGTGCATCAAGGAAGCGCCCGAGTTCGGCTCCAGCCGCCGCAAGGTCGTAACCCAAGCCCAGTAGCGCCCGACGACACAATCCGAGCCCGAAGCGCCGGCGAGGGACTCCTCCGCTGCTCAAAAACGCCATCGGGTCATGTCGATCGTTAGCGCGACGCCGGCGGCGAAGAAAGCGACTCCGATGCCGAGCACGATCCAAGTCTCGGGTGGCAGCGATCCATTGCCGACGGCTACGGCCACCAACGTGAACACGATCGCGATCAGAAAGCACAGCCCGGCGGGCACCCAAATCGCACGTCCGCCGATCCCGATCATTCGATGCAACACCCATACGCCGGCGGCGCCGAAAAACAGAGAAATGCCGGCGACGAGCCAGCGCGGGTCCATTTTGCGGAAGCGGATCGGCGACTCGGACGCGAGCTCGAAGATGGCGGAGATGTACACGAGCCCGGCAACGAACCCACCCAAAAGGACCAGGGCGGCCAGCTTCAACACGGAAGGATCAAGTCGTCTCATGACTAAACGCGCGTTCGCCCCGGCTTGATCGCGACTGCAAGCCGTCGGGCACGGCGCCCCTCACCTTCATGATACCAAGCGGCTTCGCAACCCTGCCAGCCTTGCCTGCCAGTCCCCACGATTCAGCATGAGCTGCGCCTAAGGATTACGGACGTGTGGCCCATGACATCAGCCGTGGGCCACCCAACCAATAACTGACACGGTGACACGGTACCAGGACGCCGCGCCTTCCCCAAGGGCAGCGCGAAACCCTCGCTAGCGCTTCGGGCTCGGATTGCAGTTGCCCGCCAAGATCACGCCGGACCTTCCGTCCGCGCCGTCGGCGGCGGGCCGGTCGGCGGGGCGAGGTGCAGGAAGTGGCCCAACGGGTCGGGCAGCGGGGTCGGGTGCGGAAGGGCGAACAGTTCGCCGTGCTCGAAGCCGCAGCGGCCGCCTTCCAACGCGTCGGACGTTTGCACGCGCCGCAACAGGCGTTTCAGACGCTCTTCGGGAAACTGCGACTGGTACGCGGAAATCGCGGCGATCTTCACGTCGTACACGTCGGAGACGTCGACGACGAACGTCGAGTGCCAATGGAACGGCTCGGCGGCGATCAGCACCGGGCGGTACCATAGCCAGTCGATGCGGTGCGGCTCGGTGTGGTCGAAGCGCTCGTCCCACTTCGTGAGCTGCGAATAGAAACGGGCGCCCTCGACGATGAGCTGGGCCTGGTAGTGGTCCGGCGACGCGCCCGGCGTGCGGCCCGCCATGCCCACCAGAATCTTCGGGCGCTGCTGCCGCAGCACGGTCGCCAGCGCATAGCGCGCCGGCGGGCCGTCCATCAGCTCGCGGTTGGGCAGCGCGAGCGTCTCGCAATGCGCGACGCCGAGAATCCGCGCCGCCGCGGCACACTCGCCGGCGCGGCCCTCGGGCGTTCCGAGCGGCGTCGGTTCACCGGTGGTCAGGTTGACCATTCCGACCTGGTAGCCCAGCTTGACGAGCTTCGCGATCGTCCCGCCGCAGGTGATCTCGAGGTCATCCGGGTGCGGCATGGCGAAGAGGATGTCGAGTTTCGTTTCGGCCACGCGGGTCTCCTAGTCGTTCGGCCCGTTGCTGTCGGGCGAGCAGTTTACCCGGCGCGGGCCGAGTTTTCACGCGCGGGTTGATTGGCGAATGAGGTCAGGCGAGCGAGTAGGGACGAGTGAGGGGGAAGACGCTCGTGTTCCGCCGCAGCGCCGGGCGGTATACTGCGAAGCACATTTTCGCGAAACCGAAGAGGAAGGAACCTCGCCATGACCGCACAAGCTCCGCTGGACACCGGCCAATGGACGGGCGCCGAGCACATCGAGATCGTCGAGCGCTTCGTTGCGCACAACTATCACCCGCTGCCGATCGTCGTGGCTCGCGCCGACGGCGTCTGGGTCGAGGACGCCGACGGGAAGCGCTACATGGACATGCTGGCGGCGTACTCGGCGGTGAACTTCGGGCACTGTCATCCCGAGTTGATCGCCGTCGCGCGAGAGCAGCTCGAGCGCGTGACGCTGACTTCGCGGGCGTTTCACAACGATCAGCTCGGCCCGATGTCACAGGCGCTCGCGAAACTGTGCGGCATGGACGCGATCCTGCCCATGAACACCGGGGCCGAGGGCGTCGAGACCGCACTCAAGACGGCCCGCAAGTGGGGCTACAAGATCAAGGGTGTGCCCGACGGCCGGGCGAAGATCATCTGCTGCGAGAACAACTTCCACGGGCGGACCACCACCGTCATCAGCTTCAGCACCGACCCGCAGTGCCGCGACGGCTTCGGGCCGTTCACACCGGGATTCGAGATCATTCCGTTTGGCGACATCGACGCGCTGCGCGGCGCGATCGACGCCAACACCGTCGCATTCCTGGTCGAGCCGATCCAAGGCGAGGCGGGAATCGTCGTGCCGCCGGACGGATACCTGAAGCAGGTCCGCGACCTGTGCCGCGAGCGGAACGTACTGTTCATCGCGGACGAGATTCAATCGGGCCTGGGCCGGACCGGACACACGTTCTGCTGCGACCATGAAAGCGTCAAGCCCGACATCTTCATTCTCGGCAAGGCGCTCGGCGGCGGCATCATGCCCATCTCCGCGATTGCGTCGAGCCGCGAAATCCTGAGCGTGTTCCACCCCGGCGACCACGGCAGCACGTTCGGCGGCAATCCGCTCGCCTGCGCGGTGGCCCGCAAGGTGATCGAGATTCTCGAGACAGACCGGTATCAGAGCAACGCCCGCGAGCAAGGCGACTATCTGTTCGCGAATCTGCGCGAGCTCAAGAGCGACAAGATTCGCGAGATTCGCGGGCGCGGGCTGTGGGTCGGCATCGAGCTGCACGCCGCGGCGGGCACGGCCCGGCAGTACTGCGAGCAACTGATGGGCATGGGAATGCTCTGCAAGGACACGCACGAACAGGTGATTCGTCTCGCGCCGCCGTTGTGCATCAGTCGCACGGAGATCGACTGGGCGCTCGAGCGGCTTACGGACGTGCTGGCGTAGCGGGCACGATCCGAGCCGGCAGAGCTTCAGGGCGAGCATGAATTCGAAAGCACGTCTGCTGATTGACGATTCGCCGGGCGGAAACTGGGCGGGAACCGGTCCCATCCGCGGGATCGCGGTTGTGTTCGGCATTTTCCTGGCAACGCGGCTGGTCGTCTGGACCGCGACCTATTCGGGGGTCATGATCAACTTCCGCATCACGCAGCACATCGAGCCGCCCCTGGAACCGAAGCTGCCGGACATCGTCGAGAAGCTCCGCGAGCCCGATAGCCCGGAGCGACGGTTCTTCGATGCGAACGTCGCCAATCTCGAGCCGATGCTCGGCTTCGACAGTTGGCACTACCGCCAAATCCTGCTGAACGGCTATCATGGCCCGCTTCCTCAGCCGGGCGGCGCGCCCGACCGAAGCGACCGCAACCTCGCATTCTTCCCCTTCTACCCGCTCGCGTGTTCGCTGATCGCCCCGCTGGTCGGTGTCCCGGCGGCCTTGGTGGGCGTTTCCAATCTCTGCGCGCTCTTGGCCGGCATCCTGCTTTATCTCTGGATTCGCCGGCGCGTGGACGAAGCGAGCGCGCGCTACGCCGTCGCGTTTCTGTTCTGCTGGCCGACGGCGTGCTTTTTCAGCTACGGCTACGCCGAGGGGTTGACGGTGTTGCTGGTCGTCATGACGTTAGTGCTGGCCGATCGTGGCCACTTCCTCCTGGCGGCCGTGGCTTGCGCCGCCGCCACCGCCACGCGCCCCACCGCCTTGGCGCTTGCCGCGGTCGTGATGCTGGCCTACTGGATGCGGCAATCCGGTCCCGTGGGTCGTCGGCTCGTGAGAACGGGCCTGTTGGGGCTGGTCGCGGCGGGCGGCATCGCAGCGTACGCTGGCTACCTGACCTACCTGTACGGCACGCCGCTGGTGTATTTCTCGAATTTCAAGGTCGAATGGATCGACGACGAGGCCCGCTCGACCTGGTTTCAGTATCTGACGATGGCGCGCGTCTGGGACCAGTTCAAGTACTTCGGGCGGGCGATCATCGGGTTTCCGGAGGGACTGGTCCATCTGACGCACCCGTTCGCCTGGAACATGCCCGCGAATTTCGCGATCCTGTTCGTCAGCTTGGCCGGGCTCACGCGCGTCGCGCGCTCCTTCCGCCCTTATCTCCTGCTCGGGCCGCTGATCTTCCTGCACGGGTACCTCGCGTCCGGCGGCGCGAGCTTCGGCGTCAATCCGATCGCTCGCTACACGGTCGTGTCCGTGCCGGCGTTCGTCGTGTTGGCGGCGTGGTGCGCTCGGGAGTGGAAATCCGGGCCGCGCGTCGTCGTCCTGGCACTGCTGATGCTGCTCCAGGTCACCTGGGCGTTTCATTTCGGCCTGGGTGAATGGCCGGGTTGAACCGCGGGCGCCAAAGATTATCGCTCTTCGCGGCGCGGTCGCCCGCGAAATCCACACCGTGTGACAATCCAACGAAGGACCAGCGCCCATCCGAGGCGTGCGACCGGTCCTTCGCGCGCTGCGCCGCGCCGGCCGAAGCCTGCGGCTCGGGATTGGTGCGGAATCGCGCGGGGTGACTCGGATTCTTGTGGTGTTCGCCGACCCCACGGATAGACTGCGCATATGAGTCGCGCCTATTCGATAGGCCATCGCGTGCCAACGGGCAGGGCGTTCACGTTCGACTGTCCCGCTTGCGGGGCGCGGATGAAAATCACCGCGGACGAGCGCGACGATCTGATTCAATGCTCGGCGTGTCGCGTCGAGTTTCCGGGGCCGGATTTCCGCTCGAGTCGATTGGACCCGGCTCCCCCTCCGCGCTCGCGGAGCTATCGTTGCGCTTGCACGATCTGCCGTGGTTCGGTCGAAGTCAGCGAGCACTTTGTAGGTCGCTACGCGTCCTGCCCGCACTGCAAGAACGCCTTTCGCCAGCCGCCGCCCCCTTGGGAAAAGTGGCGCCGCCCGGTCGCAAAAGTGTTCACCGGCGCCGACCGGCGCCGCTCGCTGCACCACCTGATGCTGCGACATGACTACTCGGCGGCGGTCGACGAGCGGCTGTCCGAAAGAGATCTTCGCCGGTTCGAGTTCTACTGCGGCGGATGCGGCCGCTTGCGGCAGGCCCGCGTGTGGGACATCGCATACCAACGCGTCTGCGAGAACTGCGGCGTGCTAATGATCGTGCCCTCGCCGCGCTGGCGACGGGCATTGAGTGGTCAGGCCCTCGTTGCCTATCGAGCGGCGGCGAGCGGGCAGTGCAGCAGCCGGCTGTATTGCCCGCAGTGCGGCGGCGTGGTGTCGCCGGCGGACCGCTCGCGCGAACGGATGACCCGCTGCCCCACGTGCGAGATCTGGTTCTGACGCACGCTGGCGCCCACGGCTGCTTGTCGCGGCCGGCGGCTACCGGCAGTTTTCCCCGGCCAGACAAGCGAGAAACGCATCGATGTCGGGGCCGGTGAGCGACCCGTCGTCGTTCATGTCCGCCAGGCGCGGATCGCCGACCGAGCCCCCAGAAACGACGTTGCGGCGCGAAATCAGTGCATCAGACGCGCGACGGCGCGGGTTTCTGCGGGCCGTTCATTGAACGCCGCCCGCGAGTTTCCGTTCGATCCGGGCGAGCATTCGCGGCTGAGCGCGGCGATGGGAGAATTCGTTCCGCAGCCGTCGTATATAGGGCTCGGCGAGGCGGCGCCGCTCGGAAGCCGGCTTGTCGGAGGAGGAATAGAAGACGGCCAGATCGGCGACCAGCCAGAAGTAGGACGGGTCCTGCCGGTAGGCCCGGTGGTAGTATTCTTCCGCGTGCCGCCGATCGCCCTTTCCCAATAGGGCCTCGGCCTGGAGATAGTCGAGCCGACCCGGCCAGGTGGCCGCCGGCCAGAGCCGAGCGTCCTCGATGTGTGCGAGCGCTGCGCTGTACTCACGCCGATGGAGCATTTGTTGGATCCCCATGATTTCTCGCATGCGCACGTCGCTCAAATAGTGCGTGGCCGACGCCGCCAACAGAATCGCACCGATCAGGGCGCGCCCGGTCCAAACGGCCGCTCCGCCGCGCTGGGTTCGCGGCGCGGGGCGATCCGCGCCGCGCGAGCGCTGCCGGCGAAGGAGGGCGCCCGCGAGTGCGAACAACGCGAGCGCCGCCCCGAATAGCATTGTTTCCTGGACCGGAGCGAGGGGTATCAGGCCGCGTTCGAGATCGATCACGCCGTGGGAAATCGGCCACCACGGCCGGCTCTCCGCACCCTGCAGCACGTCGAGCGCGTCGTGTGCAAGAACCGAGAGAAACGCGATGCCCGTCGCGCGGCGAAACGAGATGGAACCGAGCTTCGTCAGCCCCAACCCGAGCAGCGGCGAAGCGATGGCCGCGAACGCCACAGAATGGGTCACGACCCGCGCGTTTGCAAGGCCGCTCCACTGCGCGAGATGGTTCGTGATGTCGGGCAGATAAGCGAGCCCCACGACCGCCGGACCCCAAAGCGCATCCCCCAGCGGCCGGCACGCCCGCGGACGGGTGCAGGCGGCGGTTGCCAAACCGACGGCGGCGTGGCCGATGACCGGCATCGCTTAGCATCTCCCGTGATCGCCATGACGGGTTCGAGCGCCGTCCCGCCGAGTATACCGCGTCGGCGTTCGAGCGTGCGCACAAAAAAACCACCGGGCGCGGTGGTCGCTGGAAAGTGTGCTAGTGGAAAGCGGGCTCTCGGGGGTGTGGCACAGGCTTTCAGCCAATACTGTCCGGGATTCTCAAGCATCCACCTTATACCTAACATATCCCGTACTTGCGCGGTGCGCGTCTTTGTGCTTTATTATGCTCCATGGCGCGCAGGCGCGACACGGCTACCGAACGCCCGGCCCCGATCCCCATCCCGAAGGATCAGGTCATGGGCCGGCGGTTCATCCGCCTGCTCGAGGGGCAGTTGCACCACCTGCGCGAACATGCCAACCACGGCAACCGCTGCTTCTTTTACGACCAACTCGTCGTCGCCCACTTGCTCGCGTTCTTCAACCCGATCCTGGCCGGCTTGCGAAAGATCGAGGACGTCTTCGACGTCCCCGCCGTGCGGAAGCGGTTGAAGATGCCGCGCGTGCCCAAGAGCACGCTGGCCGATGCGCAACGGCTCTTCGACCCCGAGCTGCTCCTGCCGCTGTTCGAGTCGCTCAAAGAACGGGCCGACATTCAAGAACACGACCCACGCCTCGACGGGCTCACCAATAAGCTCTTGGCGGTGGATGGCTCGTTCCTCGCCGTCGCCGCCCGCATCGCCTGGGCGATTTACAACCACAGCGCCAAGAACAACGTTACCCAGGGCAACGTGCGGGTCCATATGCACTTCGACATCCTGCGCGGCGTGCCGGAGCACGCCACGCTCACGGGCGGCCAGGCCAGTGAAGCCGAGCAACTGCGCCAAGCTCTGCGGAGCGACTGCTTTTACGTCATGGATCGCGGCTTTCAGCCGTATCAACTTTTGGCCGACATCATCGGACTGGGCAGCGACTTTCTGGTGCGGCTGCGCAAGAGCGCCCGTTGCGAGTCGATCGAAACGCGCCCGCTGACCGCCGCCGATCGTGCGGCCGGCGTGCTCGGCGATACGCGGGTCAGAGTCGGCTGGCGAGAGGCCCACACGGCCGTGAAGCAGCCCTTGCGGCTGGTGCAGATCGCGCAACCCGACCAGCCCGATCAGCCCTTGCGGCTGTTGACCAATCGTCTGGATCTGCCGGCTGAGACGATCGGCGTGATCTATCGCCATCGCTGGCAGGTCGAGCTGTTTTTCCGCTGGCTCAAGTGCATGGCCAACTTCAAGCACTTTTATTCCGAGTCGCCGCAGGGCATGACCCTGCAAATCTATATCGCCTTGATCGGCACGTTGCTGATCGCGATCGAGACCGGCGCGCGGCCCAGCAGCTACGACTTCGCGCTGATGAGCCTGGCGGCCTCCGGCCTGGCGCCGCTGGATCAGATTCTGACGCAGGCCGCCAAGCGGCGTGCCGAACGCCGGCGTGCCGCCGAGCGACAACGCGCCCGGCGGGCGCAAAAAAACAGTGGTTAACCGCCCGGGCCGTCGCGCGCGCCGACTTGGGCGGCTGGGGGTATGCGCCCAGAACCTCCCGCCTTGCGGCCGCGCCACAAGCGCTAGCCGGCGAATCAACGCCATAGACCCAACCTCACGCTACAATCCACGCCCCGGCAAGTTCCGGGCCGGACAGTATTGGCGAGACGCCTGTGCCACAACAGATTCGCAATTCCGCCGTGGATGCTTTATCTTTCAAGGAGATTCGAGCGTTGCCCGTTCGAGGGATTTCGCGACGCGTGCGGCGGCGCGAGGTGGGTTTGGCCCTACGGGAACGCACGCTGTGTGCGGAGCCGTGGACCTGAAGATCTCCAAACGCATCTCGGCATTGGAACCATCGGCGACGCTGGCGGTGATGGCCCGCGCCAAGGCGATGCGCGAGGCCGGCGTGGACGTTGTCGCGCTCGCCGCCGGGCAGCCCGATTTCGACACGCCGCAACACATCAAGGACGCCGCCATCGCGGCCCTGAACGCGGGGGATACCAAGTACGTCTCTCCGGCGGTCGGTAAGAACGAGCTGCGCGACGCCGTTTGCGGCTATTTCAGGACGTATGGCGGCCTGGACTACGAGCGCGCGCAGATCGCGGTCGGGATCGGCGCCAAGGACCTTTGCCACCAGGCGTTCGCCGCCGTCTTGGACCCCGGCGACGAGGTCATTATTCCGGTGCCGTACTGGGTCAGCTATCCCGAGCAGGTGAAGCTCGCTGGTGGCGTGCCGGTCTTCGTCGAGGGCGGCGACGGCCCGGTCAGCAATCTCGGCCCCGAGCAGCTTCGCGCCGCGATCACGCCGCGCACGCGCATGTTGGTGCTCAACAGCCCGTCGAATCCGTCGGGGAAGATTTACTCGCGTTCGGAGCTGGAGGCCCTCGCCGCCGTCCTGCGCGAGACCGACATCGTCGTGCTCAGCGACGAGATTTACCATCGGCTTACAAGCGGCCCCCAGCCGGCGCCGAGCTTTGCATCCGCCCCGGGCATGATCGAACGCACCGTTACCATTAACGGCGTTAGCAAGACCTACGCTATGACCGGTTGGCGGCTAGGCTTTGCAGGCGGCCCGGCTGCGATAATCGAAGCGATGGGCAAGGTCTCGCAGCAGACGACCAGTGGGGCAGTGAGCTTTGTGCAAACGGCCGCGGTGGAAGCACTCAGCGGCGATCAATCCTGCGTCGAGACCATGCGCGCCGCGTACCGCGAGCGCGGCCGGCGCATGTGGCAGGCGCTGTCGGCGATTGCGGGAATTCACTGCGAAGAGCCACAAGGCGGCTTCATGCTCTTTGCCGATGTCAGTGGTGCGTTCGCGCGGCTCGGCGTCTCCAGCGCGGCCGGATTTGCGGAAGCGGTGCTCGAACGGGCGCACGTGGCAGTGATTCCCGGCGAAGCGTTCGGCGTTCCCACGCACGTGCGGTTCAGCTTCGCGACCAGCGCGGCCGACATTGAAGAAGGAATGCGCCGGCTGGCGCATTTGCTGGGTGGATGACGCCTTCACCAAACCCGTCGACCGAGCGCCGGCTTCCTCGCCGACCCGGCTGAGTACCGGCGACTCAAAAAAAGTCCCTCGCAAAAGACGCGAGGGACGTGTAGCTTGAACCTTTTTTTACAGCGGCCGTTCGCTACGGCTCGCGTGTCTCAACATCCTTCGTTCTAGCGTCGCCGCAACGCGAACAACCCGGCGATCGCCAGCAGGCCCAGGCTGGCCGGCTCGGGAACCGCGAAGTTGCGCAGGGCCGCGTTGTAAGCGCCCGGGCCGCCGGGACTCGTGATTTCCCACGAGGGGTGCGGGTTGCTGGCGCTGCCCTGAAAGGCACCGTTGCTGACGTAGGCGATTTCGCCGCCGCCGAGCGCCCGCAGCGTCCATTGCCAATTGGCCGGGCCGCTGGAGTTCATAACGATGCCGACGGTGCCGCCCGTCAGCCCGCTCAACGCATCCCGGTCAGTGTGACCGCCGGTCGGCGTCACGCCGCGGATGTCGACCACGCCGGTCGTCAGCCTGTTGGCGATATTGGCCACCGGTCCGGGGGCCGCCGGTACATCCTGGCTGCCCGTCCCGCCGAGAAACGCAATCATCTCCGCATCAGTTGGGCTGGCGATGGAGTCGTAGCCGGTGACGAAGACCGAGCCGCCGGCCGACACGTAGGTCGAGAGATTTGCGAATGTGGATGCGTTATGGGTGCTCCCAAATCCTGCACCGGTTGCACTCCAGAACACGGCGTCAAAGGACGAAAGGTCGCCCGACAGCGCCGGATTGGCACCGGAGGCGAAGTCGCCCACCACCGTTGTCAGCGAATGCCCTTCGTTCGTCAGGACCGTGGGAATATTGGTGTCCGTCTGGCGGTCCGAGACGAACAGAATGTTGTCGGCTAATGCGGAACCGGCGGTACAGACCGCGAGCAGCCCACAGATTGACAACCCGCATACAGGTTGGAGACGTTTCACCGCTCTTCCTCCTCAAGGTGCGACTTGTATTGGCTATGGGCCGGCTTACGGCGGGTCTGCTCCAGGTCCGCCGCGGACCGTCTATTCGAATCACTTATATCCGAATCATCCGCCCGGTACAAGCGCCTTTTGGAGGAATAATCGGCGTGACGGCCGCCCGGGCCGGCTTATATGTGGCACGCCAATTGCGTGTGTTGCCCGCAAGACGGCGGCCAGGTCCGCCTGCGTCTCAGTCGCGCAGCGGCAATCCGTCGACGTCCTTGTCGATGCCCTGACCGCAGAGACACAGGATGCCTTCGATGAACCCCCAAATCGCGCCGATCCCCCCCGACGCGAAGGTCAGAATGATCTGCAGGACCCCCAGACCCGTGTACCCCAGGTAAAGGCGGTGTACGCCGATCCACCCGAGAAACACACCCAGCCAGCCCGCGGTCGTTCGACTGCGCGTGGAGAGTCCTTCTTTGCTCGGCGGTTTGACGGGTGCCGGCGGAGGCGGGACGCCGGGGGCACGCCAGGGCTCGAGCGCGACGCCACAGGTCGGGCACCCGACGGGAACATAGACATGTTCGCGGGCGACCAGCATGCCCTTCCCGCATTGCGAGCAAGTAATGACCAGGTCATTCGAACTCATCATGATTCGCTCGGGATTCTCATCGGACGCGGGCTCGCAGCGGTCGATCGTGCAGGTCTCGTTCATCGCTGCCATTCCTGACCATTGCGTGAATGTGTTGCCATCGCCAGCAGTATACGTCACAGGGGTATTCGCGGGCGGCGCCGCGATATTCCGGGCCGGTTTTTGGGTATTATCAGCCGTTCATGCGGTCTAAAGCCGCCAGGAGCTCGCCGCCGGCTTCGTCGGTCAGCCGGCCGCCGCGGTCGAGCAGGTCGCCGAGCGTGAAGCGGGCTCGCAGCAGGTGGGCGTGGCGGATGGCGGCTCGGGCGGTGGCGGCGGGGATCGGCTTGTCCAACTCGTCGAATCGCCGCGGCGCCCCGGCCCGTTTCAGGGCGTCGTCGATCTCGGCGCTCGACCGGACGGCTTGCCGCAGGGGTGCGTCGAGCTCGCCGGCGCGATAGCGGTCTACGAAGCGTTTGCGCGATTCACTCGCCGCACGCCACCGCGCGATTTTCTTCGAAAAGTCCGTCCACACTTCCGCGGCCAATTTCCCTGAGGGGTCATAGCGGCCGAAGACGCACTCGATGCGCTCTCGATACTCGCGCTCGTCCTTCTTCGAAATATCCGCCCTCAGTCGGCCCGTGTCCAGACCTTTCCAATCGCGCTCGTACGCCAACGCGCTGACCAGCGTCGCGACGCCGACCTGCCCGCCGTGCAGCGCGACGCGACGGTCGTCGTGGTCGGCAGTCAGGTCGAAAAAGTGGCTCATGACGTGCTCCCAGCCGGACAGCGGGGCGGTCTGGTTGACCAGCGACATCGCCATCCCGGCCAGGAGGCCCGCTTCCATGACTTTCCGCACCGCGTCGATTCGGCCGGTCGCGACCTGGGCGGCGGATTCGATCATGGCGCGCTCCGCATCTTCGAGCAGCCGGGCGGGGACCTGGCTGAAATGGTCGTCCATGCCGATTTC
>JACZRH010000125.1 GCA_022574815.1 Planctomycetota bacterium
CAGTCCCCCACCCCTGGAAGGGGCGGGCACCCACGCGCGTTTCGCTGGGCTCACTCTCGCGTCGCGGGCAGAACGCCCACGCGAATGCGCGTGGGATGCCGGCGTGAGCGGTAGACCCGCTGCGTGGCCTGGATGAAGTCGTCTTCGTCGGCTTCGAAAATGTTATCGACGTACTTCTGCGGATTGCGGTCGACCAGCGGGAACCAGGTGCTTTGAATCTGGACCATGATCCGGTGGCCCCTTTGGAACGTGTGCAGCACGTCCTGCAACTCGAGCTTCACCCGCGTCGGCCGATCCGGCACGAACGGCTTGGGCCGCTTGTAGCTGTCGCGGAAGCGTCCGCGGATCACTTCGCTGCGGACCATCATCTGATACCCGGCCATCTCGTCCTCGGACGATTCGTCTTCCGGAAAGACATCGATCAGCTTGACGATCCAGTCCGACGCACTGCCCGAGGTCGAAACCCACAGGTCCGCTACCAGCGGCCCGGCCAGAGTCACGTCGTCCGCAAGGATGTCGGTCTGATACGCCAGCACGTCCGGCCGCGCCGCCGCGAAACGCTGGTCGTCGGTCATGTACTCGCGGGTCATGCCGATCGCGACGGCCTCGGTGAAGGGGACCGGATCGTTGGGGTCGCTCACGTATTCGTCGTAGACCTCGCCGCGTTCGTCGGGGCGCTCGAACGAGAGGCCGCCGTCGGCGTTGAAGTAGAGGCTCTTGGGCTGAAGGTCCTTGGGCGGCCAATGGTCGAAAGTGCGCCACTCGTTGGCGCCGGTTTCGAACACGTAGGCCTCGGGCAGGTCGAGCTCGCCTTGGCCCTTGAGGTAATGGTTGAAGAACGGGCGTTCGATGGTCTCGCGATAGAACCGGGAGGTTTCGGATCCGAAGTGGACCCCGCCGAGCTTCTCGCCGCGGCCGCGCGACCACCCGCCGTGCCGCCAGGGGCCCATGACGAGAATGTTGAAGATGCCCGGGTTCTTGCGCTCGACCGAGCGGTAGATTTGGAGCGCGCCGTAGAGGTCCTCGGCGTCGAACCAGCCGCCGACGGTCATGACCGCGGGGGCCACGTTTCGCAGGTGCGGCAGGATGTTGCGCGACTGCCAGAATTCGTCGTAATTCGGGTGCTCGGTGATCTTGTTCCAGAAGGGGATTTCGCCCTTGAAGTGCAGCTCGTTCGCGTTCTTGAGCGGGCCGAGCTCGAGGAAAAACTCATAGCCGTCGCGCGTCCCGTGATCGAAGCGCGGGCCGCTGCGCTGCGTCGTCGGCGCGGGGCGCGGCCGGCCGAACGATGCAAAGAAATTGAACGTGTGCGGAAGGAAGAGCGCCCCGTGATGATGAAAATCGTCGAAATACCAGTCCGCGATGGGGGCCTGCGGCGACACTGCCGCGAGGGCCGGGTGGGCGTCGATCATGCTGGCGGCGGCGTAGAAACCCGGATACGAGATGCCCCACAAGCCGACCTTGCCGTTGTGGTTGGGGAGGTTTTCCAGCAGCCATTCGATCGTGTCGTAGCTATCCGTGCTTTCGTCGATGTCACTCTCGCCGGTCTTGTTCGCGATGTGCGGCGTCATGTTGACGAACTCGCCTTCGGACATGTAGCAGCCGCGCACGTCCTGGTAGACGAAGAAGTAGCCGTCGTCGCGCAGGAGCCGGCTGGGCCCGACCGAGCGTGGGAACTTGTCTTCGCCATAAGGGCGGACGCTGTAGGGCGTGCGGCGCATCAGGATCGGGAGCGGCTCAGAGGCATCTTTCGGCGTGTAGACAACGGTGAACAAGTGTACGCCGTCGCGCATGGGAATGCGGTATTCGTGTTTGGTGAAATGCTCGCGGACGTAGTTGGCGGGTCGTTCGCGGGTTGATTCTGCTTGTTCGGCGTCGCCCGCCGGCGCGGTTGCGCTCGGCTGGGTGGTCGGCACGGCGGGTTTGCCGGTGCCGAGATTGCGCAGCAGGAACTCCTCGTACTTGCGGGCGCGGTTGACGCGCTTGATGTCGCCGCCGAGGCCGTGCCCGCCGGTCGGATCGAGGAAGAGTTCGACGAGCGTCTCTTTGCCCGCCTTGAGCAGCTCGCGGTACACGCGTACCGTGTCCTGGTAGAGCACATTGCGGTCTTCCATGCCGTGTACCAGCAGCAGCTTGCTCTTGAGGTTCTTGGCCAGCGGGAGCAGCGAGAACTTCTTGAGATCGGTCTCGCCGGTGCGGCTCTTGCCGATCGTGCCGGTGGAATACCACGAATTGTAGTTCTCCCATTCGGTCGGCCCGGCGCCGGCGATTCCGCAGGCGAACACGTCCGGCTCGGTGTAGAGGCACATCTGCGTCTGAAACCCGCCGAAGCTCCAGCCGTGCAGGCCGATGCGCTTCTCGTCCACGCCCTGGTTCTCGACGAACCACTTGGCCCCGTCGACCAGGTCTTCGACCTGCGGGCGGCCGACCTGCTCGAAGTTGGCCTTTTCGAACATGCCGCCGTAGCCCGAGACGCCGCGCGGGTCGATGGTGCAGGTGACGTATCCGTTTTTCTTGGCCATGTACCAGGCGAAGAGGTAGCTGTCCGCGTTGTAGCTGCCGTCGACCACCATCTTGCGCGAGCCGAGCGGGCCGCCATAGACGTAGATCAGCAGCGGGCGCTGGTCGCTCGCGGTCCAGCCGTCGGGCTTGAACATGTGTCCGTGGATCTCGTGCCCGTGGCGGTTCGTGTAGCTGAAGAACTCGGGATGCGCCTGCGTGTACTTCGTGGCTTTTTCAGGGTGCGAGTCGGTCAGGCGCTTCGGGGCCTGCGACGGGTCGGCGGAATAGATCAGCTCGCGCAGTTTGCCGTACGTGACGTGATTGGCAAGGACCTTGGCCCCGTCCTGACTGACCGCCACACTGTTGTAGGATCCGTCCTCGGAGACCAGCCGCGTCATGGTCCCGTCCTCGGTGCTGACGCGGTAAATCTCCTGGCGCGAAGGACGTTCCTTGGTGGCGGTGACGAAGAGCCACTTGTGGTCCTTCGACAGTTCGATCGGGTAGATTTCGTAGCGGCCGCGCGTGAGCTGCTCGGACGCCTCGTAGAGCGGGTCCAGCAGGTGCAACTGCCGAAAGCCCGACTGCTCGCTCAGAAAAATGATCCGCCGGCTGTCCGGGAGGTAGTAGGGCCGCATCATGCGCGGCGTGTTGGGCCCGCCGTTGTGCAGGAAGCGATAGGCGACGCGGGCCTTGCGCTCCTTGATGTCGTCTTTCTTCTTCTTGTCCGGCTTCTCCTCATCCTCCGAACCTTGCTCTTTTTCCTGCTCGTCCTTCTTTGACTCCGAATCGTCGTCTTCCCCCTGCTCCTTTCCGGCTTCGGCGTCCTTTTCGGCTTCCTTCTCTTCAGCGGCCTTCATTTCCTCTTCGTCTGGAAAATCGGCTACGAGAATCTGAACGTGCCCCGAGGATTGCTCGAAGACGGCGAACGTGACGCGGCTCGAGTCGGGCGACCATTCGGGCACGCGAAAGACGTCGCGCGGGCCGGAGATCTTGTGCGTGTGGACCTTCCACAGGTCGCCGTCCTCGGCCATCGGGTCGTTGATCTCATAAAGATAGACCGTGTTCTCGGCCGGCGTCAGCGGATCGTCCGAAACGACCCGCGGGACCTCGGTCACCTTCATGAAACGCTCACGGTACTTGGCGATCTTCACCCGCCGCGGCGGCTTGGGCGGCTTGCCGGTCTTGCGCGTCAGAAACACGACGCGTTTGCCGTCCGGGCTGAGACGGTAGCTCGACATGCTCTCGCCGTCGCCGAGCTCGGGGTTGATCTGCTCGATGATATGGCTGTCGAACGCGACCTTGATCAGCGCGCTGCCGCGCATATAGGTGTAGCCCGCCCCGTCGGGCAGGTACTGAACATCGCGTTCGCTCTCCTTGGTGCGCGTGAGCCGCGCGATCTCGCCGGTCTCGACGTACATGCGGTAGATGTCGCCGCCGGACGTGAAGAGCAATTCGTTCGCTTCGGGCGCCCAGGTGAAGCGGCTGACGCCCGCGTAGCGCGGGGCCTTCTCGGCGTCGGCATCCTTGTCGTCGACTCGGTCGCCGAGCTCATCGTCATCGTCCCCATCATCCTTGTCGTCCTTGTCATTCTTCTTGCCCTTGTCGTCTTTTTCGTCGTCGTTCCCTTTTTTCCCTCCGCTTTGTTTGTCGGCGTCGTCTTTGTCTTGCTCGTCGCCGTCGTCGTCCTCTTCATCGTCGTCTTTCTCGGATTGTTTCCCGTCACTCTCCCCGGCCTTGCCCTTGCCTTTCTTCTTCGCGGCCTTCTTGGCCTTCTTGATGCGGTCTTCCTTGACCTTGCGCGTGTCGGCCTGGAATCTGGACATTACCGAGGCGCTGGTCACGCGGCGCGCGTCTCCGCTGGCGGTGTCCAGGAGCCACAGGTCCGACCCGTGCCTGCGTTCAATGTAAGGCCGGTAGAGATAGCCCGCGTACTTCCCGTCGCGCGAGAACGCGGTCGAGCTCGCCGACGGACCGAACAAACCCTTCTCGGGAAAGAGCTTTTCGAGCGTGAGCTCTTCGTCGGCTTCGCGGGTCGTCGCCTGCGTGCTCGCGGGCTTGCTGGTCTGCTCCTGCCCGACCGCGGCCACGACGAACAGACCGATCAACACACTTCGCAACATTCGTGATAGCACGGTACGAATCCTCCAGGATTATCTGCGAGCCGTCGTCTCTCGGCTCGGCGGGCGATCGCTCGGAATTCTTTACCATAGCAAATCCCGCGTGCGGATGCGCGAGACCGGCCTCGGCCGAGCCGCGCGAGGCTTGACCATCCGCACGGTCCGCGCGGTTCAAGCCATCCTCTATATCGTTGGCCAAGCCTGGGGCGTTGTAGATGATCGATGCAGGTTCGGCGTTCCGCGTCGGCCACGGGGGGCCGGCGCTACTTTTTGCGCTGCCGCCGCACTTCCGGCGGCGCCGACCGTCCACGCCCGGCGCGCAAGAAAGAGGGCCGTCCGATCCGGACGGCCCCCGAGGGGTTCAAACTTCAAGCCGGCTCAAGCAGCCGCGGACTACGGGCAAACACCGCCGCGCAGGCCCTCGAAGAACGGATCGATGTCTTCGCCGTTGACGAGTCCGTCCCGGTTGATGTCCGCGACGCAGAGCAGGTCGCAAGTGGGGTACTGCTCCCACCAGGCCGACGGGTCGCCGAGCGCCAGGAAGAACGCATCGATGTCACCGCCGTTGAACAGCCCGTCGCAGTTCGCGTCCCCGCAGAGAAAAACGCCGGCACACCCGGTCGGCGGGATGACGCCGGAGACCACCAGCGCGTAGTCGGCGTCGAGCTCGGGCGTCTCGGGGCGCGAGTCCGCGATGATCTCGTCGCCGTGAATTTCGACCACCCAGGTCCCGGCCTCGGGATTCTGCACGAACACGTTTTCGACCGTATCGACGGTGTTGGACGAACCGCCCGGCGTCGACCAGTGCGAGCTCATCAGCCCGTTGTTGCCCCAGTAAGCGACGCCGCTCGGCGACACCACGCGCAACGAGAGGTCGTTGATGCGGTGCAGCGTCGCGCTGGTCGGGCCCATCAGGTCGGTGTAGACCATCGTGACCGCGAGCTCGGTTTCGCCCGCGGGCACCTCGAGATTGTAGGAGTTGGTGGCCAAGGGCAGGATATTGTCCGTCTCGTCGACGATAAACGTCTGGTCGCGGCGGTCGTACATCTTGGAAAGATCGACCATGCCCCAGCCCTGACGAATGCGCCGCAGATCACCCTGGTTCAGCGGATACTTGAACGCCGAGTTGATCAGCATCGCCTTGGCCGTCGCCATCTTGGCCCGGCTGTCGAAGACCGACGCCCCGCCGCCGTGTCCCTGAAAAACGCCCTCATGCCACATCTGGAAAAACAAGCCCGAGTGCCCGGCGGTGCATGGCGTGGCGCTGCTGGTGCCGCTGAACTGGCTGTAACCGGTTGTGCTTGTCGAGTAAGTCGTAATCACGTTGTCATAGAAGTGGCTCAGATCGGGCTTGATGCGGCCGTCCTGCGCGGGGCCGGAGCTACCGGCCGCAACGTCATCGTTGCGGCTGAGCGTGTTCTGGTGACGAATGCCGCCCACGCCGATCATGTTCTTGGCCCAGGCCTGAGGCCGCACGTCCGGCGTGCCGCCGGCGTTACTCATCGACTGGAAGCTGAGCAGATCGTACAGGAACAGATAATCATCGACCTCCGCGGAAATCGAATTGTAGATCCGCGTACGGGGCGATCCGACGCTCGACGTCTGAAACAGGATACGCACGTTCCCGTTCGGGTCCACCGCCGATTGCGTCAGGCTGTGCCGCGTGACCGATCCGCCGAATTGCGTCGTGACCTGGTAGCGCGAGACAAAACCCTGCTCGAGATCGGGGTTCAGGCCGCGCGCCTCCGCCCTTCCAAATCCCGTTCCGAAACAGATGCCGTACGTCGCCGTTCCGTGCGAAGCAGTGCCCGTCGCGGTGCGCCAGATGGGCGTCGGAGTGAAGTCCTGATGATTGATCTGGAAGCCGGAATCAAACGATTCGCCGCGAACGCCCTGTCCGGTGTAGCCGAGGGTCGACTCGATGAAGTTGGCACCGCTGATCTGCCGGACGATGTCCATGTCCTCCGCATCGCCGAAGTGCTTCGGATGCGCGACGTGAACCTCGTTCAGGTGCAGCACGTCCAGCAACTGGCCGGGCGTCAACGTGGCCTCCATGCGAAAGCCGCGCGGCGTGATGAAGTGTACTTCTCCGCCGTTCGCCTCGATCGCGGCTTGGACGGCCCGCTGCTGACCCGGGCCGCGCTCGAGTACTTCGATCGAGTAGCGCGACGCGCCGTCCGCCATGCCGAACGCGAATCCCGCCAGGATCTCCTCGTCGGCTTTGTAGGCCGGGTGAAATGCTCCGACCCAGCGGACGTAGGGAAGCTGAGCCACCTGCTCGCTGACGCCGGCGGGCATGCGGACGATGTGCGTGTGATCGCTCAGAAAGCGCTGCACCGCGCCGCCCAGCGACCGAATCTCCGCGCGAAACGCCTCCAGCGGCGGCACGATGAACTGCACCAGGTAAAGCTCGTTCGAGCCGGTTGCAGCGAGCGGCTCATCCACGCCCGGCACCGCATTGAGCGGATCAAAGTTCGCGTAGCGCAAGCGAACGAAGTAGCTGGTTTCGCGAACCCGTGCGAAGCGGACGCCGTCCAGACTGATCGCGTAGCGCTGCAGCGCATCGCCGTTCGTGCCGATCTCCATCCACGTGACGGCGACACCGGCCGAATCCGGAATGGGGACGGCATTGAGCTCGACCACGCTGCCGGCGGTTGCGTGAAACGGTGACGCGCCGCCCAATGCGAGCGTCGTGATGCCGGATTGCTCTTGAATCGTCAGTTCGACCCCGCTTTCGTCGGCCAGTGCCGGCAGCGAGCCGACCGCGGCCAGCGCGAACAGGCGGGCCGCACTTCGCAAGTGCTTTGAAAGACTCATACGTCGGTTCCTCCAAGGGTTTGTGGAGTGGCTTGTGCCGCACTCCGCCGCCAAGCTGCACCAATTGGGGCGAGTCGCGGCCATCCAGCGCATTGGCTTGCATCCCAGTACGTTAGAGTAAGCACTCGAACGGCGAAAAGCAATGCCGAATAGATCTGAATCGCGTTTGCCGGCCATATTATGGGCCGTAGGGTCGATTTACCCCCCGGTAGAGTGGGCCGCGCTCATCCGGCAGTTTGATGCGGGACGCGTGGGGCGTCGATCGTCATGCTGAGCGGAGTGAAGCATCTTGTCTGGATTCGGCAGAATTTCCTCGCTGCGCTCAGAATGACGGGAAGTGGCAAACCCCGATCCAAATGGCCCACCCGCGTAAGTGTCCCCGCGAACACAGTCTGTGTGCTCGGTGCTTTCTGTGGCTCAAAGGCCGGTACTAACCGTCCGCTGGAAACGCCCGCGCCATCGCGTCCAGCGCTTCATTCGCCCCGATCTCGCGTCAAAAAAAACCGCGTGAGATCCACGCGCAAACGTCGCTCTATTCGTGTGAGCGACAAGACGGCTCGCTCGACGTGGAGACGATGGACGCCGCAGCGTCGCGGCGCGCTTCACACGGAAAGGTAGGTTCCCAACGCAAAGGAGACAGTTGTGGACAGGCTCATGAATGACGTTGCGCCCGGTTTTTACGCGGTTCTCGAAGACTGGCAGTTCATCGGCGACGTTGTCAAAGCGATTCTGCGGGCCCTGTACGACGGCATTGCCTAGTGTGGAGCGCACATTGGCCGCGCAACAAGGATCGCGCAACGCCTCGGTGTCAACCGGCCCGACGGCGCCGCAGCGGCGCCGTCGGGGCTCGCCGGGGATCGGGTCGAGGAGCACCCCGAGCGAGTACACGTCTTTGCGCAAGTTGATCTTGCCCTGCCTGCCCTCGGCCTGCTCAGGCGACGGCCACGGCGACGAACTGGCCGATCATCGTCATCACACCGGCGTGGGCGTCCTCACCCGCCAAACCGATCATCCTCCGCCGGGCTCCTCCGCAGTGTCTGCCTCCTTCAGGGCCGCCTCGATCCTCGCGAGGGCGCCTTCATAGTCGCCGCGCCCGGGGGCGCCGGGGGGAAGTAGTGACAACGCCTTTTCTTCGGTTTCGATGGCCGCGGGCGTGTCGCCGGTCAGGTGCTGGGCGAGCGCGAGTGTGTCGAGAAAAGGCGGGTTCGCGTTGTCCGTCATGGCGCAGGCGTCGCGCGCCAGACGCAGGGCCGTCTCGGGATCGCGCAGATCGGCCGGCTCGCAGGTCAACCGGTTCCAGGCGAGGTTGTTCATGGAGGCGAGCGTGTCCGGATGTTCCTCGCCTAAGACGCGCTTCTGGATCTCCAGGGTCGTTACGTACAGCCGCTCCGCCTCGTCGTAGCGGCCCTGAGCCTCGTATAAGGTCGCGAGGTTGTTCATGGATTTGAGCGTGTCCGAATCCTCCTCGCCCAGGAGGCGCTTCTGGTTCTCCAGCGTCTTGACGTACAGCGGCTCCGCCTCGTCGTAGCGGCCCTGAGCCCCGTATAAGATCGCGAGGTTGTTCATGATTTGGAGCGTGTCCGGATGGTCTTCGCCCAACTCCTGACGCATCAGCTCACGCGCCCGCTTCACATGCAGTTCAGCCGCGGCGTATTCCCCGAGTTGGCGGTACGTCCAGCCCAACGTCTTGCGGATCGAGGCTTCCACCAGGGGCATCTGCTCGAAGCGTCCTCCGACGCGCGACGCCTCCTCGAGCCGCTCGGCCGCCTCGTCCAGAACATCCCGCATCAGAACGTCCTTGCCCTGGCCGGACTCGGTCGACGGCGCTACGGCGTCCAGCAGATCCTCGGTTAGGAAGTAGCTCACCGCCTCGGCAACGGCCTTCTTTTGGTCGGCCTCGGCGCGGGCGGCAATCGCGTCGTCCCGCTGGGCTCTGGCCTCGATGAGGTAATAGCCGGTGCTGATCAACCCGCCGATCAAGACGATGAGCGTCAACGCCAATCCGCCGACCAGGCCCTTGTTGCGCCGCGCGAACTTGCGGAGCTGATAAAGCGCACTGGCCTGGCGCGCGGCGATCGGCTCGTCCTGGAGGTGGCGGCGAATGTCCGCGGCGAACTCCGCGGCCGAGGCGTAACGCCGCTCCGGATCCTTTTCCAGGGCCTTGGCGATGATCGTCTCTACGTCGCCGCGAAGATCGCGGTCGAGCGTGCCGGCTGGGGCGGGGTCTTCGTCGCGAATGATCCGCGCCGCCTCGGCCACCGACTTGCCTTGGATGTCCAGCGGCAAACGATCGGTCAGCAGCTCGAAGAGCACCACGCCGATGGCGTACACGTCGCAGCGCGTGTCCAGTTTGCTCGAGTCACCCGCGACCTGCTCCGGGCTCATGTAGGCCAGCGTGCCGACAATCTGGCCGACCTCGGTTTGCAGGGTCACGGCCTGCACGTCGCTGTCGGTGATGCGCGCGACGCCGAAGTCGAGGATTTTCGGTTGGCCGATCATATCGACCGTACTTCCGGTTCCCGAGGATTTGCCGGCGGTTCCCGTGCCGGTCCCATGCTCGGCCACCAGGATGTTGGCCGGTTTGAGGTCGCGGTGGATGATCGCCTTCTGGTGCGCGTGCTGCACCGCGTCGCACACGCGGGCCATCAGCTCGAGCCGCTGGCGAACACTCAGGTTCTGCCTTTTCGCATACGCGTTGATCGGTTCGCCGTCGATCAACTCCATCGCAAAGAACGGTTGTCGACGGCCCTCCAACTCAACCGCACCGGATTCGTAAATGTGCGCGATGCCGGGGTGCTGCAACTGGCCCAGAACAAAGGCCTCGCGCTCGAAGCGTTGAATGAGTTTGTGGGATAGCAGCCCGCCGCGAATCACTTTGAGGGCCACGCGGCGCTTGGGTGAGTCCTGCTCCGCCTCGTAGACGACGCCCATGCCCCCTTCGCCGAGCGTGCGGATCACGCGATAGCCGCCGATCCGATCCGGAGCGGCTGCCAGCGGCAGCCTTGACGCGCCGGCGCCGGCGGCGCTGGTGGAGAGCAGTCCACGGGCCGGCTCGAGCACCGCCGCGTCCAGATTTGCAGGCGATTCGTCGTGCTCCAGCAGCGAAGTAACTTCGGTCCGCAGCGCCGCGTCCCCTTCACATTTTCGGTCGACGAAGTCGGTACGTTCGCCGTGCGGCAAGTCGCAGGCTCGCTCGAAGATTCTGAACGCCTTTTCGTGGAGCGGATCGTTCATGGCAGGTGCATCCTACGCCAGCGCCCGGGACAGCCAGGCCCGGGCAAAGCGCCATTCCTTGGTCACCGAGGTTCGCGACAAGTCCAGATAATCGGCGATTTCGTCGTTGGTCATCCCTCCGAAGATGCGCAGTTCAACGATGCGAGCACGCCGCGGGTCGATCCCGCCCAACGCGTCCATGGCCTCATGAAGATCGAGTAAATCGATTTCATTCCCGCCGGATGGGGAGATCGGCGTATCCAGGGTGATCCGCCGCCAATCGTTGCCGCGCTTGCGTGTGCCCTTGCGGCGGGCATGATCGACCAGGATCTGTCGCATGCAAGTGGCGGCAGTGGCCATCAAATGCCCGCGGTTCCTCGCGTTCATCCGGCCTTGTCCGGAGAGCTTGACGTAAAGCTCGTGAACCAGCGCCGTGGGCTGCAGAGTATGGTCGGACCGCTCGCGCCGAAGCTGCGATGACGCCAGGGCCCGCAGCTCCTCGTAGACCAGGGGCATCACCTTCTCAAGCAGGTCCGGCTGCCCCGATTCCAGAATGCGCGTGATCTCGCTGCTCATCCGCTCCAATCCGATTCCCGACGGCTCGACTCCGAACCCATACTATAACCGGCGACCCGCGGAATCACCCCGTTCGCGCCTTCCGACCTCCTTTACTGACCTCCAAACAGGATTTTTGCGGAATTTTGAGAAATCGGTTTGCGCGCCGGGCATCGTTTTCGCTGAATGGGGTGAGCGGCGAGTCGACGGCGCCGGGCCGGTTCGATGGACGACCGCTCCGAACACGGGAGCACCGGACCCAACACAAGGAGTAGAACGATGAAAGCCTGGAATCAGACAACTCGACTCAAACGGACGAACGGTGTCATGTTCTCACCCAAGCGCATCGCGTGGTTCGCGGTAGTGGTGCTTGCGGCCGTCACCCCGTTACAAGCTCAAACTCCGCTCGGCAGCGGTTTTACCTACCAGGGCAAGCTCGACCTGCAAGGCAGCCCGCTCGACGGCACGGCGGATTTCGAATTCACATTATGGGACGCCGACGTCACCGGAAACATGATCGACGCGGTGGTCCCCGTCAGCAACGTCACCGTCGTCGACGGCCAGTTCACCGTCAAAATTGACTTCGGCGTCATCGCCTTCAACGGTGACAAACGCTGGCTGGAGATCGCCGTGGCCAGCCCGTCCGGCGGCGCGCTCACGACGCTCAGCCCGCGCCAGCCGCTGACCGCTGCGCCGTATGCGCTCCAGACGCGCGGCATCTTCGTCGATGACACTGGCAACGTCGGCATCGGCACGACCACGCCGACGGAATCGCTGCACATCAGCGGTGGCGATTTGTTGATTGAGGCATCATCGAGTACCAATACCAAGTCTTCTTCCCTGACGATAGGCGGCAGAAGGATTAATGGCGGCAACACAGCAGGTGCATATGCCCTCCTGCAGTTCCAGAACAGAGACGGCGATAACTCAAATGTCAACTATGTAGGAGCGAGTATTCGGTCTCGCAATCGAGAAGGCAACTCTGGTCCCGGCAGTGATGATGGCGACCTGAGATTCGCAACCGCGAAAGACCTCGCTTTAGTGGAACACATGATTATCACCAACGAGGGCAACGTCGGCATCGGCACGAACGCGCCGAGCACGAAACTCGAAGTGGACGGCATCGTCACGGCGACGGCCTTTGTCGGCGACGGCTCGGGCTTGACCGGCATCAGCGCCGATGACGCCGACGCCGACCCGGCCAACGAATTACAGACTCTGGCCGGGGTTCTGGGGCAAGGCAACGACGCCGGCGGAGCGGATATGGTCAACCTCGGTACGGTGA
This sequence comes from Planctomycetota bacterium, assembly GCA_022574815.1. Lineage (GTDB taxonomy): Bacteria > Planctomycetota > Phycisphaerae > UBA1845 > Fen-1342 > JACZRH01. Next base: position 12,490 of record JACZRH010000125.1, read on the forward strand.
ACGCGGCCGCCTTCTCGAGCAACAGTCCGCTTCAACTGCAGACCGCCGGGACGACACGCATCTACGTGGACGATGTCACCGGCAACGTCGGGATCGGTAACAGCAATCCGAATGCCAAGTTGAAGGTGACAGGCACCGAGGTTTCCCAGAGCACGCTCTTGTTGAACTACACTGGGTTCTTCTCACCCGGTAATTACCCGCCAGCCCTAAGAATTGACGGCGGCGGATATGACTCGATTGCGGGCTCCGTTACCGGAATCGAGGTCGATCTTTCCGGCGCGACCGCGCCGAACAAGTACGCGGCGATCTTCAAGGGTGGCAACGTCGGGATCGGAACGACGAGTCCAGGGCGATTACTTACGCTGCAAAAAAATGGTAGTGCTGCAAGTATAGGTATTGACATTCATAATCTTGGAACAAATGCAGCAGACGAATCAGTTATAGCGTTTGAAACTCAAGGTC
>JACZRH010000126.1:0-10536 GCA_022574815.1 Planctomycetota bacterium
CCTCTCAGGTGCGGATTGTTCCACCTCTATCCTTTGGAAGATGTTCTCGCAAGACTGTACCGGAACGGGGCAAGGGCTATTTATCGAGTTTGATAACCCAAACCCTTTCCGGCGTGGCGGCGCACTTCGAGATTCGTTTTCCGTCGGCATGCGCTTCCCACTTGTGCCCGATGTAGGAACCCATTCTATGTTCACCGTTTGGCGGGAGATTGGTGCGAAATGAAAGTTCGCCTTTGAAATCGACCCAGTAAATGACGACTTCCTTGCCGCTTCGATTGAATATGTTGAAGAAGCATCTAGTGTGCTGACCGGGACGTACTGGATAGATTTTAGAGAGCTTAATATTCAAGTTGGGCATTTGGGCTTGGAGTTTATCGACCGCGCCGCTTGAAATGCCGGCTTCCTCGACAAGAAGCAGCGATTTCAAGCTGGGCACTTTATGAAATATCTTGAGAGATTCCTCGCCACCGCTCCAACCGCCACCGAGAAGCACATTTTTTACTTCGTCTTGAGAAATACCTTCGTCGGCCCAAAAGTTGATAATGCCGCCGAGTTGATGAATTTCGATCAGGGCGAGTTTTTCCTGGTCGTCGACGCGCGCTCGACCGACGCGAGCGTGAAGCTGGCCGGGCAATCGGGTCTGCGGGTTATCGAGCAGACTGATGGCCGGCTCGGGCTCGCCCGCAATCTCGCGATCGAGACCTGCCCCACGCGGTGGCTGGCGTCCTGCGATGCGGATGTGACGCTCGAACCGACTTGGTTAGAGGCCCTGCTGGACGCCGCCGACGACAGCGTCGCCGCGGTGGGCGGCTGCACGCGCGAGCACTTTCTCACCGCCGCCGACCGCTACCGCGCCGTCACCATGCCGCACAATTGGGGTCCGCTACGCTTCGACAATCCGTACATGCTGGTCAGCGAGATGATCGCCGACCTGGGCGCCCTGCGCGGCGTCGGGGGCTACCGGCCGGACCTTTCTTTCGGCGACGACTCGGACCTCTGCCGCCGCCTGCGCGAAGCGGGCCACAGCTTGCGCTACGAACCGGCCGCCGTCGCGTGGCACCATCGCGGCGATTCGGTGGAAAGCGTGCTGGACCTGCGGTGGAACTATTCATTGCCGCGGCAGCAGATTCGGCTGAATGACCTGCCGGGGCTGATAGGCAAGCTGGCGATCAATCGGGTCTATTGCCTGCAAGGGTTGTCGCAAACGCTTCACAGCGCACAGGCCGACACGTGTGCGGTCGCGGTGTTGCTCTGGTTTCACCACGCGGTTCGCGACGCGCGGGCCGCGCTCGAGAAATGGCCGCTGATGGACGAGGCGGCGAGGGCGGCGTGCGTCGGCCGAATGACCGGCGCACTCACGGATCGGCTGGTCGGCGCGTGGGCGGGGTTGCTCGCACCGTTGCGTGAACTATTGCCGCACACATTGGGCACAACCGGGCAAGCACCGCCGGAGCGTGAAGCGACGCGGGAGGCGCGGCGTCCCGGACCCGCGCATGAACTCGCAGCCACGCCCGGTTTCGCGCTATATCTCGACGCAGCGAGGGACGCGACGCTCGAGCTGCTCGCGACGATTCCGAAAACGCTGGTCGACGTGATCGTCAAGTCCGCCGAGTACTTGGCCACCGCCCGTGACACCGGCGGCGCCACGCCCTCGTATGCTTTGCTCACGCCATCGCATATGGCAAGCGACAGCGACCGCCGGTATCTGGCGGCTCTTCCGCTCAAAACTGCCTGGCGCTGGTCGGACCTCGAGGACAGCTTGCGCTCCCGAGCCGGCGTGGAGACGGAGACCTGCCGCATCAGCCAACATGGAAGGACTCTCGACGCCGAAGTGCCGGAGCCGTCGCCGCGCGGGCGCGCGCTCGGCAGCGGCGCTTCGTCGAACGGTTCCGACCGCCTCGCCCTCCTGCCGCACCTGGAGTCGTTCGCCGACCCGATGGAGGGTTTAAGAGACTCCCTCTCGACCGCTCGATTCGCGGCCATCGCGTATCAGCCGCCAACCGAGTTCCTGGCGGCCGTGCCGATCCTGTCGGCGCGCGACCTCGCGTCCGCGTGCGCCTTGGCGGGCTTTGAGATCCGGGACTTTCACACGGAAGCCGGGCTGACGCGGCTCATCGTCGAGCGAACGTCAAATGGCCGTCGGGCACCGCCGTCCGAGAACGCCCGCGTCGCGAAGGGTGCCGCCCCGGACCGCCCCTGACGCGCGAGCCGGCGTCTTGTCCGGGCGCCGGGGACGTCTTGATTTTGACGGGGTCGGGGCAAGAATTCTTTTGCGATTCGAACGGCAGGCCGTATACTGTCGGGCGTCATAAGTTTCGTGCATCCGGGTTCGTAATCACAGTCGAGAACGGTAGTGGCCCCTCACGGAAGACGCACGGCCCACCGGCGGGTCGTTGTGATCGTGCGCTTCCGGCGGAGGCTCGGTTTCGAGGCAAGCACAGGAGCGCTCGCATGAATGCGACACTCGCTTGTATCGGTGGGACGGCGGCCTACGACCTGCTCCAGGATGGAGCGCTCGTGGCTAAGCGGCTCGGCGCCCAGGACACGCCCTTCGGCCAATCGCAGCCGATCTACCTGTGCCAATCGCGCTTCGGCGAATTCCTGTTCCTCTCGCGGCACGGCGAGACCGGCTACGAGATGGTGCCGACCTATGTCAACTACCGCGCGAACATCTACGCCCTCAAGGCGCTGGGCGTCCGCTCGATCGTGTCCTGGAGCGAGACCCGCGCCATCAGCCATAATTACCGCATCGGCCAATACGTCATCGTTGACGACCTGGTCGACGAGACCGTCGCCCGCCCGCGCAGCTTCTTCGACAGTCAGGGCCTCGGCTTCGTGCGGCAGTGGCCGGTCTTCTGCCCCAGCCTGCGGCAGGCCTTCGAAACGACGCTCGGCGAGGAGCACTGCGAGTTTGCCGACCGCGGCGTCTACGTCAGCGTCGAGGGGCCCCGCCAGGAAACGCCCGCCGAGGTGCGCAAGTACGCGTCGTACGGCGGCGAGCTGATCGGCCAGACGCTGGCCCCGGAGGTGTTTCTCGCCAAGGAGCTGCAGCTTTGCTACGCGAGCCTCTGCTACGTCGCGAAATACGCGGAGACCGGCTCGAATTCGCGTCCCTTCGAAGACGGGCGCATTCTTCAAGAGGCGACCGAACAGAAACGGTCGCGCGAAGCGGTTGAGCGATTGCCCCGAATTCTCGAGCGCCTGTGCGATGTTCTGACACGCACCCCGGGAATCTGCCGCTGCGAATCTTCGATGGCCCATCACATCGCCAGCGGGCAGATCGGCTGGGACTGGCGGACGTGGTTCGACGATGTCACGCCCAGAGTACCACCGGCGCAGCGAACTCCGGTCACGTGATCCTCGAGGCCGCCTGGGTCGTCCCCGTCACCGCGCCGCCGATTCGCGATGGCTTCGTCGAGGTTCGCGAGGGGCGGATCGCGAGCGACGGGCGGGCTTCGGATCGATCGCATGCCGACCGGGAGATCGTCGATCTCGGGGCGAGCGTTCTGCTTCCCGGCCAGGTGAATCCGCTCGCGACACTCGTATGGGAACGCACCGCGCTGCGCGGCGTCTGGGTCGCGGGCCGGCGCGTGCCACTTGGAGACTGACTATGGAAGCGATTGTGTTCCTGATTCTCGCGTTTGCCCTGGGGTTCTTGCAGGTGTTTTCGAACTGCTTTCTGTTCGGCTTCTGCGTCTGATCGCCGCGCGGGCGACGGAAGAATGCAGGTGCGTCCGGGACGCACCCTACATGACTACATGACTGTTCGGCTTCTGCGTCTAATCGCCACGCGGGCGGCGACAGAATGAAGGTGCGTCCGGGGCGCACCCTACATGACTTGGGCGGGTGCCACTGCTCTGTGAGCAGTGTTTGGCGCAGCGACCGTGTCGCATGGTGGAGCACGGCTGATACAGCCGTGGCACACGCGCCATCGCCAGCGGGTGCGGTTCACCCTACGGGCAGACCCCGCCGCCGAGGCATAGGAAGAACGGGTCGATGTCGGCGCCGTCGAGTCGGCCGTCGGCGTTCATGTCGCCGTTCAGGATGTCGCAGTTCGGGAACGCGATCGCGTACGCCGCCGGGTCGCCGAGCGCGAGGAAGAACGGGTCGATGTCGCCGCCGTTGAAGGCGCCGTCGCAGTTGAGGTCGCCCTTGGCACAGTGCCGGCCCCAGCGCGCGATGCCGAAGGCGCTGGCGCCGCCCGCCGTGCTGAACTGCCCCCCGGCGTAGAGGAAGGACCCTGAGCCGTCATCGAATGATGTCAGGCCGAAGACACGATTGTCCATCCCGCTGCCCAGTGCCGACCAGTCCGCGCCATCCCAGCGCGCGATGCGGTTGACCGTCACACCGCCCGCCGCGGTGAACCGCCCCCCGAGATAAAGATCCTGCCCTGAACCGTCGTCAAAGGCTTTCAGGGCGATAACGTCGCTGTTCGGGCCGTTCTCCCCGTCTCCCAGGGCCGACCAGGACTCGCCGTCCCACCGGGCGATGTTGTGCGCATCGAAGCCGCCCGCCGTGCTGAACGCCCCCCCGGCGTAGAGCGCCGGCCCGGAACCGTCGTCAAGAGATGTCAGGGCGTTGACAAAGGGACGGTCTATCCCGCTGCCCAGTGGCGTCCAAGCCGCGCCGTCCCAGCGCGCGACGCGGTTGGCCGACCTTCCTCCCGCCGTGAGGAACCGCCCCCCGGCATAAAGGCCCGGCCCGGCGCCGTCGTCGAAAACTGTCAGGGCCCCGACACAGCCGCCTACGCCGTCGCCCAGAGCCGCCCAGGACGTGCCGTCCCACTTGGCGACGTTGTTCGCGCTGACGCCGCCCGCGGCGGTGAAGAACCCACCGGCGTAGAGCGCCGCCCCGGAGCCGTCGTCGAAAACCGTCAGAGCGGCGACGAAAAAGCCGTCCATTCCGCTTCCAAGCGCCGACCATGACGCGCCGTCCCAGCGGGCGATTCTGTTCGCGCTGACGCCGCCCGCTGTCCTGAAGGTCCCAGCGGCGTAAAGCGCCGGCCCGGAACCATCGTCGAAGCCTGTCAGGGCGATGACTTGGGCATTCACCCCGTCTCCCAGCGCCGACCATGACGCGCCGTCCCAGCGGGCGATGCGGTTCGCGCTGACGCCGCCCGCTGCGGTGAAGGGACCGCCGGCGTAGAGCGCCGGCCCGGAACCGTCGTCGAAAACTGTCAGGCCGATAACCCAGGGCATCTGCCCGCCCATTCCGGCGCCGACTGGCCACCACGCCGGTTCACACTGGCTCCATGCCGGGGCCACCGTTACCCATCCCGTAGCCACGCAGAGCAAACCCAGGGGCAGGATCGTCCTTTTCATTATCGTGTCTCCTTCAGCGGAGCGCTTCATTCAGCATCAGCGCGCCCGGGGCAGCGTGCCATGGCTTGACCTAGTGGCACAGGCACATGGGCCAGTCTACCGGGCGTGTGTGGTTCGCTGCAAGGAAATACGCTGGCCGGGTGCCATGCCCAAGCCGGAGGCGCGGGCATGGTTTTGCCGGCGTGAGAACATGCCCGCGCTAGCGCTTGGGCATGGCGCCCGGCCGAATGGACGCATTCGCCAATCCCCGCGCACTCGGACCGGCGCGGCCCGCGTGTCAACAGCCCTTGAAATCGGGCTTGCGCTTCTCGACGAAGGCCAACACGCCTTCGCGGTGGTCGGCGGTTTGGCCGGCGGTTTCCTGGAGAAAGGCCTCGTACTCGAGCTGCTGCTCGAGCTCGGCCGTCCAGGCCCGGTTGAGCAGGCGCTTGGTCAAGCCGATCGCACGCGTCGGCAAGGCCGCCAGGCGAGCGGCCAGCTTGCGCGTCTCGGCTTCGAGCTCGTCGTCGGCGACCACGCGATTGACGAACCCCATGGATAACGCTCGCTCGGCCGAAATCCGTTCGCCTAAGAAGCACAATTCGGCCGCTTTCGCGTAGCCGACCTGCTGGAGCAGTGCAAGCGCTCCGCCCGAGTCGGGCACCAGGCCGACGTGTACGAACGCCATCATGAACGAGGCGCTCTGGGCGCAGATTCGCAGGTCCGCCGCCAGCGCGAAGCTGAATCCCGCCCCCGCCGCCACGCCGTTGACCGACGCGATCACCGGCTTTTCCATCGAGCGCAGGCGCAGGACGATGGGGTTGTATTGCTGGCGCAAATGGGCGCCGAAGTCGAGCGGCTCGGCGTCCTCGCGATAGTGCCCCTCGATTTCCTTGAGGTCCTGGCCGGAGCAGAAGGCCTTGCCGGTCCCGGTCAGGACCAGGCAGCGCACCGCGCCGTCGCGCTGGGCCATGCGCAAGGCGGTGCCGAGCTCGACGCCCATCTGTTCGTTGAAAGCGTTACGCGAGTCCGGCCGGTTGAGCCGGATCGTCATTACGCCGGCGTCGGCCGTCGTTTCGATCGTGGTGTAGTTCGCGGTCATGGTTTGGGTTCCTTGCGGTCGATTTCCGGGGGTCGACACGGCTTCAGGGCGGCGAACCGCGCGGGATGAATTCCGCGGCGCAGGAGCGGGTCCTTAGCGCCCCGCGAAGACCGGCTGACGCTTCTCCAGAAACGCCCGCATGCCTTCCTTCTGGTCGTCGGTCGCGAAGAGCATGTAGAACAACTTCCGCTCGTACTCCAGCCCCTCGGCAAGCGTCGTCTCGAACGCTTTAAGGACCGACTCCTTCGCCAGCCGCAGCGCGATCGGCGAGCGCGTACACAACTCGTGGCAGACCTTGAGCGCCTCTTCGTAGTAGTGCTCGGCCGGGACGACGCGGCTGACCAGACCCATCGCCAGGGCTTCGCGGGCCGAGATCATACGACCGGTCAGCACGAGGTCCATCGCGCCGGCTTTGCCGATGGCACGCGTCAGTCGCTGCGTCCCGCCCGCGCCCGGCATGACGCCGATGTTGATCTCCGGCTGGCCGAGCCGCGCGGTCTCGGAGGCGATTACAATATCGCAGTGCATCATCAGCTCGCAGCCGCCGCCGAGGGCGTAGCCGCTCACGCCGGCGACGATCGGCTTGGCGATGCGTTTGATGCGTTCCCAGCGGGCGAACTGATTGCGCTGGACCATATCGACCATCGAGGCGTCGGTCATATCGGTGATGTCGGCCCCGGCGGCGAAGGCCCGCTCGTTGCCGGTAAGCAACATGCAGCGGATGTCGGGGTCGGCGTCGAAGCGCTCGAGTGCCTCGACCAGTTGCTCCATCGTTGCGAGGTTGAGCGCGTTGAGCACCTTGGGGCGGTTGATCCGGGCGACGCCGATCCGGTCGATCACTTCCGTGAGGATCTCATCAGACATGCGGGCATCCTATGCCGCGGCGCGGCGCGGCTCAATCCTTTTCCCGGTCCGCGTCGCGTTCCGGCTTGGGCGCGTCGAGTTTGGCGGCCCGCCGCGGCTCCTCGGGCGTGGTCAGGCCGGTCGCGAACGCGAGTATCGTGGTCAACGAGCACACGCCGAGGTATGCGAGTAGCGCCCAGCGTGTGCTCACCTCTATCACCATCAGCCCGGTGGCCGTGAAAACGATCGCCAACAGATAACAGACCAGCACGGTCTGGCGCACCGACAGGCCGCGCTGCACGAGCTGATCGTAAAAGTGGCTTCGATCGCCTTCGAAGATGGAGCGCCCGGCCCGCCAGCGTCGGAACATCGCGAGGGCGGTGTCAAAGATCGGCAGGGCGAAGATCATCAGGGCCCCGATCACCCAGCGGAAGATGCCCTTTTCGGCGAAGAGCAGGATCATGATCCCGCAGGTGTACCCGAGCAGCACGCTGCCGGCGTCGCCCATGAAGATCTTCCCGTAGAAATTCAGCGGCAGAAACCCCATCGCCGCCCCGAACATCGCGATCGAGATCACGAGGCGCACCGGATCGCCGGTCCGGCTGTATTCAAAGGCGGCGAGATACCCCGCCAGCAGGAAGAATCCGAGCGAAATGATGCCCGTGACGCCGGTGCAAAGCCCGTTCAGCCCGTCGATTAAATTGGTCGAGTTCACCGCCCCCAGCACGACAAAAACGCTGATCACGACGGAGAGGATGGTTATAATGGTGCGCTGCGGCTGCGCGTCGAGCCAAGCCGGCGTTAGACCGAACGCGGCGAGCCCCCACCAATCCGTGGAGCGCGCCATGGGGCGCAGGAGCGAATCAACCAGGCGAAACCCGGTCCCGCTGCTCAGTAGCACGGCCGCAATGATCACGGTCCCGATCAGCAGTCGCCACTTGGGCGGAACCTCGCGCACGTCGTCCACGAGACCGATGATGGAAATCGCGATGCCGCCCAGCATGATCGGCAGCATGAGCCGCAGCTCGACATGGCCCCAGGCCATCGCCGCGCTCAGGGCCGCCGCCCAGCCGAGACAGATCGCCGCACCGCCCAGATACGGCGTGGGACGCGCGTGAGGCTTCAGATGTGTGTCGGGCAAGTCCATGACGCCGAACCGCCGAGCCGCGGCGGCGGCGAGCGGTGTGGCAAATACGGTCACGACGAAGGCGATCAGTCCGTAGGCCTGAAACGGGGTCAGCTTCTCAATCATCTGGTGGAGCAATTCCGCGCTCATCGTGAGAGAGACTATATCGAATTCGGCGTAGGATCGAAGCGGCCGATGGTACTACCGCTGCGCGCCTTGGCGTGGCCGCGGACGGATCGGATCGGCCACGCTTGACCTTCGCCCGCCGGAGGGCAGAATCGGGGCTTGTCGTCGCGAACCGCCCGATTCGACATGCGTAAGACAGAACGATGCACGTGGTCTACATTCATCAGCACTTCTCCACCACGCGAGGCACCACGGGCACGCGCTCCTACGAGATGAGTCAGCGGCTTCTGCGGGCCGGGCATCGGGTCACGATGATCTGTGGGGTCCACGCGAACAACGACGTTGCCGTCGCCGCTGCGCCGCGTGTCAGCGAGTCCCTGGTCGACGGGATTGTCGTCAAGACCGTCGCCGAACCGTACGGCAACGAAATGGGCTTCCTGCGCCGCGTGCGCGCGTTTCGTGGTTTTGCCGACACGGCTGCGAAGATCGTCAAAGAACTCGACGCCGATCTCGTGTTTGCGACGTCGACGCCGCTGACGGTCGGCCTACCGGGCATGAAGGGGGCCCGACACCTCGGCGTGCCCTTCGTATTCGAGGTGCGCGACCTGTGGCCGGAGATCCCGATTGCAGTCGGCGTCATCAAGAACCCGCTCCTGAAATGGTACACGCGGCGGATGGAGCGCAGGATCTACCAGGCCGCCCAGCGGATCATCGCCCTGGCGCCGGGCATGAAGGAAGGCATCTGCCGAACCAACTACCCCGCCGAACGGGTCACGATGATTCCGAACGGGTGTGATCTGGAACTGTTTCGCCCGCGCGCCGAACGGTCGCCGGACGCCCGCTTCGGCGATCCCGACCGCTTCCGGCTTGTGTTTACCGGCGCGCACGGATTGCTCAACGGGCTCGACGCGGTGCTCGATGCCGCGGTCGAGCTCGAGCGGCGCGGCGTGTCGGACGTTCAATTCGTCTTCATCGGAGGCGGCCGTGAGAAACCGCGCCTGATGGAGCGGGCCGGCGCGCAGCGGCTCGACGATCTGGTTTGCTGGGTGGACCCGATACCGAAGCAGGAGTTGGCCGGCGTCCTGCCACAGATGGACGCGGGCTTGATGATTCTCAAGAACGTGCGGGCCTTCTACCGCGGCACCTCGCCGAACAAGTTCTTCGACTATATCGCCAGCGGGCTGCCGGTGCTCAACAACTATCCGGGCTGGCTGGCCGAGATGATCACCGAACGCGACTGCGGTTGCGTGGTGCCGCCCGACGATCCCGTTGCGTTTTGCGACGCCGTGCTGCGACTTCGGGATCATCCCGAGCAGGGCCGCCAGATGGGGCTGCGCGGGAGGCAGTTGGCGGAGGAACGCTTCTCGCGTGACCGGCTCGGCGACGAATTTGTTGCGACGCTGGAGCGCGCCTATGATGAACGGAACGACAGCGGCCGGATCCGGCGGAGTTCCGAGGACGAATGAGGGCGTGGCTCGAATCGTGTGCGGAGAGTGGCGTGATCAAGCTGCGGATCTACGACCCGACGCGGACGCGGTGTCCGCGTGGCTGGACAAGGGCGTTGGCGTGATCGACCTGGGCGACATCAAGGGCGTGGACCGCGCCGCCGACGGCAACGAAGGCATCGCCTGGTAGGGTCTGCCATGCACATTCTCTACCTGCACCAGTATTTCAACACGCGCAGCGGATTTGGCGGGACACGCTCCTACGAGTTCGCCACGCGGCTGATTCAAAGGGGCCACCAAGTCACCATGATGACCTCCGGGCGCCACAACGTCCCGGAACTGACGATTTCGGACAGCCGCGACTATTTTGAGGTCGACATCGACGGGATTCACGTCGTGCCCATCGCGGCCGCGTACGCCAGCGACAAACTGGGCACTACCATTTCCGCCTATCGGCGGATGTGGCACTTTCTGCACTTCGCCCGACTGGCCGCGCGCGTCGGGCGAGGCGGAAGAGTTCGTTGGTCAACAGCACGTTGTAGTAGAATCCGGCGGCGCGCAGGGCCACCTCCAACTCTTTGCGGCTCACGGCGG
>JACZRH010000126.1:10546-12939 GCA_022574815.1 Planctomycetota bacterium
CTGGCCGCGCGCGTCGGCCGAAAACTCGAAAAGCCGGATGTGGTCTTCGCCACGCACACGCCGCTGACGATCGGACTGCCGGGGATCAAGCTGGCCAACTGGTTCGGCGTCCCGTTCGTCTTCGAGGTGCGCGACCTATGGCCGCAAGCGATGATCAACATCGGGGCTTTGAAGAACCCCTTGGCGATCTGGTGGCTTCGCCGCATGGAGCGCCGCATCTACCGGGCCGCCGAGCACATCGTCGCGCTCTCGCCGGGCATGAAGAACGGGATCGTCGGAACGGGCGTGGCGCCCGAGCGCGTGACGGTGATCACGAACGGCAGCGACCTGGATCTCTTCCAGCCCGACCTGGACGGGACGCCCGGCCGCGAGCGGCTCCAGCTCGGCAACCGATTTGCGGCGATCTATTTCGGATCCATGGGCCGGGCCAACGGGCTCGAGTATACGATCGAGGCCGCCCGCATTCTGCGCGAGCGCGGCAACGACACGATCGCGATCATCTTGCACGGCGACGGCGCGCGGCGGCAGGCCCTGATCGATCTGGCCGAACGATACGGCCTGACCAACGTCGTCTTCAGCGAGCTGGTGCCCGACAAGAGCATGGTGGCCACGATCGTCGCCGGCTGCGATGCCTGCCTGACGATCTACGGCGCGACCGACAAGGAGCAAACCTGGTCGCCCAACAAGATGTTTGACGCGCTGGCGGCCGGCCGGCCGGTGCTGATCAATGTGCCCGGTTGGCTGGGCGACACCATCGAGAACAACCGCTGCGGGTATTGTGTGGATGCGCGGCGCCCCGAGACGCTGGCGGACGCGCTCGAGCGGCTCGCGAACGATCCGCGGCTCTGTGAGGAAATGGGTCGCAACGCCCGCCAACTGGCCGAGCGAGAGTTTGCGCGGGATATCCTGACCGATCGCCTGGAAAAGGTTCTGAGCGACAGTCGTACTTCTAGTTGAACCGGGCGCTCGGGAGGGTCGCGTCGGCGCGAGGCTGAATTTGTCGGGCTGCTGGAGCGGTCCTATGATCCAAGCGATGGGGCCCGCCGGAACCTTCGGAGTTCCGGGCCCAAGGGATGGTGCGACGATGGAAGCGACCGGCGAACCCCCGACCGCGGCGCGGCGCGGGAGCGTCGAACCGCGTGTGCGGCTGATGCGGCCCGGCGATGCCGACGAGGTGGCTCGCCTGCACGTTGAGGGCATTCCGACCGGCCTGCTGGCCGAGTTGGGCGCGAAATTCCTCGCGCGGGTTTACCGGGCGCTGGCCGAGTGCGAGGAGGGCTTCGTGTTCGTGGCGACCTGCGCGGGTGACCGAGTGGTCGGTTTCGTCGCGGGCGTCACAAGCGTGAGGGCAATGTACAAGCGCGTCTTGCAAAAGCACGGGCTTTCATTCGGGCTTGCCGCGCTGAAATATGTATTCAGCGCGCGCATGATCCGTCGAATTCTGAACACGCTGCGTTATCCCGCGAAGGTCGAGAGCCAGTACCCCGACGCCGAGCTGCTCTCGATCGTCGTGGCGCCCGAGGCGCGCGGCAGCGGCGCGGCGACCGCGCTGCTCGAGGCCCTGCTGGCCGAGTTCCACGCCCGCAGCGTCGGGGAGATCAAGGTCATGGTGGGGCCCGACTTGGAGCGCGCGAACGCTTATTACCGCAAGCACGGTTTTCGGCTCGCCGGGCAGATCACCAGCCACGGCCATCCAGCGAACATTTACACGCTGGCCACGAAGTCCGCATGACCGCAACGCCGTCCGACAATGCGAACCCTCCCCCGCTCAACGCGATCTCGGTCGATGTCGAGGACTGGCTTCAGGCGGTGGTCGATCCGAGCTTGCCGCTCACCGACCGATTCCAGGTGAACACGCGCAAGATCCTGGAGGCGTTCGCCCAACGCGGCGTCAAGGGGACTTTCTTTGTGCTCGGTCTGGCCGCGGAGCGGGCGCCGGAACTGGTCCGCGCCATCCAGGACGCCGGCCACGAGGTGCAAAGCCACGGCTACGGCCACGAGCTGATCACGACCTTGACTCCCGAGCAGTTCCGGGCCGACATCGACCGCTCGAAGAAGCTGCTCGAGGACCTGATCGGATGCGAGGTCTACGGCTACCGCGCGCCGGCGTTCACGATTACGGCCAAGACGCTTTGGGCGCTGGACATCCTCGTCGAGACGGGATTTCGCTACGATTCGTCCATCTTTCCCCTCGCGATGAAACGCTACGGCATCGACGGCGCCCCGCACTATCCGCACCGCCTCAAGACGCCGGCGGGTGGCGAGATCCTCGAATTCCCGGTCGCGACCACCCGGCTTGCCGGCCGGCGGCTGCCGACGGGCGGTGGCGGGTATTTCCGGCTCCTGCCCTATTCGATCCTGCGCAAAGGGGTTCAGCAGCTCAACGACGAACG
>JACZRH010000001.1:0-12767 GCA_022574815.1 Planctomycetota bacterium
GATTGAGGGATCGAGGGAGCGAGGGAGCGGGGGGCGGGGCAGGGATCAAGGGATCGAGGGATTGAGGGAGCGAGGGATCAAGGGATCGGGGGATCAAGAGATCGAGGGAGCGGGGAGCCGGGCAGGGATCAAGGGATCAGGGGGCGGGGAGCGGGGGGCGGGGCAGGGATCGAGGGATTGAGGGATCGAGGAACGGGGAGCGGGGAGCGGGGGAGCGAGGGATCGAGGGAGGGAGGCCGATGCGGGGCGGGCGGGGCGTGGTGGGGTTGTGACTGTCCATTTTTCTGGTTGGAATCAGGTTTTTGCCCGATTGCGGGACGCTCGGTTGGCTGTACGATCAGGACGATAGCAGCGCGGGCGGGCCGATGCTCGTTGACAGCCGCCACTCGACACGGCAACAATGCGGTCCGGCCGCTGCTGTGGCGGCCAACTCGCGTAGGAGCAAGCTGTTAGGGGCAACGACCATATCCTGCGCCCGGCCGGCCGGTTCCACGCTTGGCAGAATAACTTCGTAACGTACGTGAATAGCCCCGCTGTCCCCATTTATTTTCCCTGCGGTGCGGGCGCGAGGGCTTTTTGCTCAAGGGACAGCAGTCAGGCGACGGTCGCGGCTCGCGCCGGATGACGCCTGCGCAAGAAGGTAGCGCAGATGGCAAAGAGCAAGCGGACACAGTTAGCGCGCGAAACTCCGCGAGTGCTGCTCCCGGGGCGCGACCCCGACGAACTCGTTCTCACCTTCGCTGGAAACATTGTAAAACACCTCGGTGTGCAGATGTACGCCGGCCGACCCGTGCCGGCGATTGCCGAACTCATCTCGAACGCTTGGGACGCCGACGCGACGGATGTCGCAGTGCGAATGCCCCTGAACGAGGGTTGGGATTCGTCCGATCAGAATCACAGCATTGAGGTCTCAGACGACGGGAACGGCATGACGTGGGACATGGTGCGTGACGCCTATCTCGACGTGGGTCGTGACCGACGTGAAGTTGACCATACCGACAAGTCACCGGGCGGGCGCTTGCTTCAGGGTCGAAAGGGTGTCGGCAAGCTTGCTGGATTTGGGATTGCCGACATAGTCGAAGTTCAGACCGTATGCAAAGACCCTGATCCGGGCGTACGCAAGAAAACGCTGATCTGGTTCAAGCTCGATCTCACGGACTTGAAGAAGGCGAAGAGGGACCCTGCACCGGTGAATCTGATCTACGCCGGACCGGTACAACAAGCGCCAACAGGAGGGAGACGCCGGAACGGAACCACGGTCACCTTACGCAGGCTCCACCAGCGTCGAGCGCTGAACGCGGATCGTTTCCACCAAAGCATGGCCCAACGTTTTCTGCTGATAGGCCCTAAGTTTCGCCTGCGTATCAACGGCGCACGCCTGAAAGAGGACAAAATCAAGCTTCAATGGCGATGGCCCAAGAAGAACTGGGGCACCGACAATATCACAGGATGCGGCCCAATCACATACTGGATCGGCTTTACTTGGGAACCCCGAAAACAGAACGAAGGCGATTTGAGTGGGATCCTCATTTATACGCGCGGCAAGATCTCCCAGGAGGCGACATTCTTCGAAATCAGCGGCGGCGTGCACGGCCAGCACGGCTTGCGTTACCTGGTAGGCATGATCAAGGCGGAGTGGCTCGACGCTGGCATCGAGGCGCCTGATCTCATCGCCACGCACCGCGGCTCAATTGCCTGGGAGAGCCCACAGGGGATGGCCTTCCAGGAATGGGGGCAGCGGCTACTGAAGAAGCACTTGACCGAGTGGGCGAAGCTGCGAACGGAACTCCGCGTAAAGCAAATCAAAGACGTTCGCCCAGAGTTTATGGCACGAATCGAACAGCTCGCGCCGTCATACAAGAAGGTTGCCCTCCGGTTCGTCGACAAGTTTAAGTCGGTCGAGATGGAGCCGCAGGAGTTCGAGGATATTCTGTCGTGGTTTCTCGACGCACTTGAAAACGCCACGCTCCGGAGCATTCTGCAGAAGCTCCGCGACACTGACATCACTGATCTTGAGCAACTGGACGAACTCTTGTCGAAGATGGAAGTGCGAACGGCCGTGACGCTGCTCCAGGTCATCGACAGCAATTTGGCCGCTATCGAGGCACTGGAGAGGATGCACCACAAGGATGCGAAGGAACGTGGCGTCATCTCAAAACACCTTGAGAGCAATCCATGGCTAATCGACCCGACATGGATGCTGAACAAGGCAGAAGCGCGAGTCTCAACATGGATTTGGAAGGAGTTCGGCCTGAAGGGGAAGCGGCGCGCGGGAGATGCTGATCGCGCAGACTTCTTCTGCGTCGCAGTGGGCGGCACGCTTCACATCGTTGAGATCAAGCGCGGCGCCTTTACCGCAAAGGCAAAGGACATTCTGCAAGCGGAGAAGTATCGGAAATACGTGACGAAGCGTTTCTCGGAACTGACCGATCCCAAGGCGATCAAGTATGGCTCTGTGCAAAGCCATCTCATCGCTGCAGAACTGCACGACGATGCTGAGAGCGTTAAACAGTCCTTTGCGGACAAAGGCTGGGTGTTCTTTACGACGTGGGACGACTTGATCGAACGCGCCAAACAGAGTCACCGTCAGTTCCGCGACATCCTCGAAAAGCGTGCGGCGGATGGGACAGAGTCGTCCAATTTGGGCGACAGCGTTGACAATGGTGAGTCGCGTTCCTCCGGTGGCCGAAAGAAGTCGGCGCGAAAGAAGTCGGTACGAAAAAAGAGGGTACGTAGAAAAAAGTGAGCACGGAAAAGCCTGTAGCAATCGATCTATTCGCCGGATGCGGCGGACTCACGAGGGGCCTTCGCGACGCGGGATTCCACGTCGCGGCGGCGGTCGAGGTCCATCCGATCGCGGCGCGCACGTACCGGCGAAACAACCGCAAGACGCTTCTCCTCGAAAAGGACATTCGCAACGTCTCGGCTAGGGAGCTGCTGGATGCCGCGGGCGGCGAATCCGTTTCTCTCCTCGCGGGCTGTGCGCCGTGTCAGGGTTTCTGCTCCTTGACGCCGAAGTGTGGGCGAAATGACCCGCGTAACGAGCTTCTGATCGTGATGGGCCGGATCATCGCGGCAATCAAGCCCGATTCGATCATGATGGAGAACGTGCCAGGACTGGAGACTCGTGGAAAGGGCATCTTCGAGAAGTTCCTGCGGATTCTCCGGCGACATGGCTATCGCTGCGAGTGGCGCGTCGAGCAAATGGCAGATTACGGCATTCCGCAATCACGTCGGCGCTTGGTTCTGCTAGCCGGGCGCGGCTTCAAGGTGCCGTTCCCGCGGCGGACGCACGCCCGCGCGCCGAAGTGGGGGTCGGAGCTGAAGCGCTGGGTCACCATCAGGGAGGCGATCGGCCACTTGGGCGCTCCCGTCACGTTGAGCAAAGCGATACGAAACGGTGGCCCCCAAACGCGTGGTTGGCACGTTGTGCGTGACCTGCAGCCCCAGACGAAGACGCGCTTGAAGGCGGCGCAACCTGGCCAGACGTGGCTCAAGGTGGACGAATCCGTACGCCCTTCTTGTCATCGCAACGGTTACGACGGCTTTACGAACGTTTACGGACGAATGTCGTGGGACGAACCGTCACCGACCATTACTGCCGGCTGCACCACTCCCTGCAAAGGACGGTTCGGACATCCTGACCGTCGTCGCTATACCATCTCTGTGCGCGAGGCCGCGTTGCTTCAGAGCTTTCCCGAACGCTACCGGCTTGCCACGGACCAGATGGACGCCGTGTGCGACCTCATCGGAAACGCCGTTCCACCGCTCTACGCGAAGCTGGCGGGAAGGGCCGTGTTGGGGACGCTCCGCCAGCGCCAGAGTGGAAGTGCCGGACACCCACAATGAGTCACTGGCCGGGAAATGCCAAGGATCAACGGACGACATTCGGCGGTTTGTCCCGCGCGCAGTTGATGTCTCGCGTGCGAAGCCGCGGAAACAACACAACCGAGCTGCGGCTGGCCTCGTTGCTGCGACATTCAGGTTTGAGCGGGTGGCGAAGACACCAACCCCTGCCCGGCCGTCCGGACTTCGTGTGGCCGAAGCTGAGGGTGGCAGTCTTTGTTGACGGGTGCTTCTGGCACGGCCATAACTGCGGCAAGAACATCTCTCCGAAAACAAACGCCGCCGCATGGCAAACCAAAATCAGCGGCAACAAGGCTCGTGACCGACGCGTGACCAGGCTGCTGCGCGACCGGGGATGGCTTGTGCTCCGAATCTGGGAGTGCCGGCTCTCAAGGCAGCACACGCGGTGCATACGGCGGATTGAGTTAGCGCTTGACCACGCTGGGTGAACACTCGTCGACGTGCGTAGCTGGCAGCCACTCTTACCCTGAGTTCCGGGGCTCTTCCGGGAACCTCTCCGACTCTTTCGGGCGGCGGGCGGCACTCACTAAGTCCTGAACCCGAACCCTACGTCCGGCACGGGGGGCGGAGGGGGGAGAATGGCGAATTGAGAGTTAGGAATAACGAGTTGAAGAGCGTTGACGGGAGAGCGACGGGGGCGGGGGAGAATGGCGAATTGAGAATTATGAAGAACGAGTTGAAAACGGGAGCCGGGGGTGGACAGCGAATTGGGAATTGGGAATTGGGGAGCGACGTCAGGCGGGGCGCCCGACGCTACATGCGGCGGGGCGCCGTGACGCTCGAATCCCTCGCTTGCGCTTCGGGCTCGGATGTTATCGAACCGCGAACGGTGATTCAGCCTTGCTCCGAACCGCTCGCACGTAAGTCGTAGCAGCGGATCTGATCGCCGTTGCGCAGGAAGAGGCGGCCGCCGGCGACGACCGGGTGGGCCCAGAAGTTTTTCTGGCGCGGTTCCCAATCGAAGCGTGAGATTTCGCGGTATTGCTCGGGGGTCGCTTCGGCCAGGCCGATCGTGCCGCCTTCGCTGACGCAGATCAGCTTGCCGTCGGCGCAGGTCAGCGAGCCCTTGCCGACGCTGCGGTCACGCCACATTCTCTTGCCGGTCTTGAAATCGAGGCACATGAGCGTGTTTGAGGAGAACCCGTACACGTAACCGTCCACGAGGATCACGCCGCCGTGATGATTGATCATGTTCCGCGTGAAATACACCTCTTCGGCGTCGGTGGTGTCGCCGTTCGAGGTCAGCTTGAGCAGGGCCGCGCCGCTGTCGTAGCCGGCGGTGAGGAAAAGGTAGCCGTCCTGGTAGACGGGCGTGGTGCAGTTGGCAATTCTATTGGCGACGTTGTCATAGCGCCAGAGCAGCTTGCCGTCCGCGGCGCGGATGCCGAGGGCGCCGCCGGCTACGAAGTGAATGATCTGCCGCACGCCGCCGACGTCCCGCACCAAGGCCGAGGCATAGCCGGGATCATCGGGCACTTCCTTGCAGCGCCAAATCAGCTTGCCGGTCTCTTTGTTCAGGGCCACGACGCCCCCGTTCTTCCCGCCGCACGCCACGATCAGGCGCTCGCCGTCGATCAGCGGCGACTCGCTGATGCCCCAGCGGATGTTCTTGCCGCCGAAACGCTTGAGGATGTTGTTGCGCCACTTCTTCTTGCCGCTCTTGGCGTCCAGGCACCACAGGTCGCCGTTGGCGCCCAGGGCGTAGACGCGGTCGCCGTCGACGGTCGGGGTGCAGCGCGGGCCGTCGCCGTAGCGGTTCTTGTAGGCCTTCGCAATGCGTTTGGCCCAGAGCTGCTTTCCGTTGCTGACATCGTAGGCGATGATGAACTCGTTGTTCCCGCGGTTGCCCATGGTGTACATCCGCCCGTCGTGGATGGAGACGCTGGAGAAACCCTGGCCGGCCTTCTCCGCGGTCCAGAGCAGCGGCGGGCCGCCGGCGGGCCACTGGTCGAGCAGGTTCTTGTCCGCGGAGACCCCGGTGCGGTCCGGGCCGCGCCACTGGGGCCACTCCTGGGCGAGCGAAACAGTGGTTACGATCAACCCCACCAGCAATGCGCCTATGTTGTGTCGTCGATGCATGGCCGACTCCGCCTTTCAATGGGTTGTTGGGAATCCCCACTCGGTCCCGGGTGGACAACCCGCTCATCGGGTCGTGGCGCGCGAGCGTCTCGCGCTGCTCATCTCCAATCAGCAACATCAAAGGCAGCCGTGGCTCGGCCGGCGGCCTGAAGCTCACGCGGATGCTACTATTTCGCGGATCGTTCGTCCAGCAGAATCTTCCGGCATCCGCGGCGTCGCGCTAATTTCGGGCGTCGAGCAACTCGATTTCGAACACGAGCGTGGCATTGGGCGGGATCGCGTCGCCCATACCTTTCTCGCCGTAGCCGAGATGCGGCGGGATAATGAGTTTGCGGGTGCCGCCGACCTTCATTCCTTCCAGGCCCTCGTCCCATCCGCGGATGACCTTTCCGATTCCGAGCATGAACCTGAGCGGCGCTTCGCGCTTGCGCGAGTTGTCGAAGGTCGTGCCGTCGGCAAGCCGGCCGATGTAGTGGACGATCAGCGTGTGTCGGTGGTGGGCCGCGGGTCCGGTCCCGACCTTGAGATCGATGTATTGCAGACCGCTCTCGAGCGTGACGGTGCCGGCGACGCGATCTCCTTCGAGAAAGGGTTTGCCGGGTTGCTGGCCGAGCGCCCAGCGAATCCCTCCGAGCAGATGTTTTTGAAACAGTTCGTCGCGCCAAACCTCCGCGCGATGCCCCAGCGCCGTGTAGAACACGCGCCCTTTTCCGTATCGCTTGGTCCACGCCACGGCGAAATCGCCGTCCTTGCGTTTGATGCCCGGGACGGACGTGTCGGTGGCGTCCGTGTCGAGGCTCATCAGCAGGTGTAGTTTCTTGCGGTCGTAGGGTGCCCGGAACTGGTAAATCTCCTCCTGCAAGAACCAACTCGTTCCCAGGTCACGGCAGGCCGGGTGCCCGCGATCCTCGATCTTGAGGGTTACCGGGGCGGCGTCGGCGCCCCAGGGATGGCCGTCGAAGTACGCGCCGATCATCTCGCCGTATTCGGGCCACTGGTAAAACGTGTCGGCGGCGCTGTGGATGCCGATGAACGCCTTTCCGCCTTTGATTGCGTCGAGCAGCGCCGAGCGTTGGGCCTCGGTCAGCAGGTCCTTATCGCGCTCGCCGCTGGTCGTGTAGAAGACGAAGCCGTCGTATTTTTCGAGAAAGGCGGCGTCGATCAGGCTCAGGTCGAGCTTGGCCGAGTCTTGGCGGTACAAGCCGAGCACGTCGGCCTCGAACGCACCTGATGTCTTGGCGAGCTTTGCGATCGTCTGCTCGGCGAGGCCCAGCACGTCGTGCCGAAATCCGCCCGAAAAGGTGAGAACGACGATCTTCGGCTTGCGGGGCACGGACTGCTCCTGCTGCGGGGCCGCGAGCGTGGAAGGGCGTGCGATCGCGAGTGCGATTGTGCATACGGCTAGCACGGTTGTCGGCACGGTTGGTACTCCCTAGCAGCACACCGAGCGTTTGGTCGCGAAACCGCGCGGGTTGAAACCCGCGGCTCCGGGACGGCGCGCTACGGCGCTTTGGATCCTAGCGCCCGCGGCGCATGGCGCGTTCCATCTCGCGCTGGTGGTCGCGTTTTTTCATATCGGACCGTTTGTCGCCATGTGTCTTGCCGCGGGCCAGCCCGATCTGCACCTTCACCAAGCCGCGATCGTTGAAATACAGCACGAGCGGTATGAGCGTCAGGCCGCGCAAAGTGACCTTATCCTGCCATTTTCCGATTTCGCGGCGTTTCATGAGCAGTTTTCGCTCGCGCGTCGGCTCGTGCTGCGCGTAACCAGCTTGGGGATAAGGAGATATGTTGCACTGCCGCAGAAAGATTTCCCGATTGCGGATGACAGCAAAGGCCTCGTCCAGCGAGGCCTGTCCGGCACGTAAGCTCTTTACCTCACTACCAGTTAGAGCGATTCCCGCCTCCACCTTTTCGAGAATCTCGAAGTTAAACCGCGCCTTTTTGTTGACGATTCTGGGCGTAGACCGTGAACCTTGTGACATAATGGGGTTAGATTCTAGCGGGAGCGATGACTCCTGCAACTCAAAGCCCGGGGTCTGGTATAATGGGACGGCAGATGTACTCGCGTGATGCCGGAAACGCGGATCCGTGTATGGCCCGAAGCGAGGAAATTCGGCTGATCGCGCGCGCCAAGCGCGGGCATCCTGACGCGTTTTGCGACTTGGTCGACGCGTACAAGGATCGGCTGTTCGCCTTCGTCTGGCGAATACTGAGAAACCACCATGAAGCGGAGGATGTGTGTCAGTCGGCGTTTGTGAAAGCGTACGAATCGCTCGCCAGCTATTCGGAGCGCTACGCCTTCAGCACCTGGCTCTTCACGATCGCGTACCGGCTGTGCCTCAACCACCTCCGCAAGAAGAAAGCCGTCTCGGGCGAGATGGACTTTTCGCGGGTCAGCGGCGATGACGACCGCGGCCCCGAAGCACTCGCCAACAGCGAGGAGGCCCGGCGGCTGAGAGACATGATCTGGTCCGCGGTGGACCGGCTCTCGACGCCGCAGAAATCAGCGGTCTTGCTCTTTTACCGCGAGGGCAAGAGCTGCGAGGATATCAGCCAGGTGCTGGAGATGCCGGCGGTGACGGTCAAGAGCCACCTGCACCGGGCTCGCGCGAAGTTGCGCAAGCTCCTGAGCGCCGAGCTGGTGGACGACTGGATGGCGATCGAGTTCCTGAGCGACTCGAGCTACGCATGAGCGAAATGAAATGAACTGCGCCGAAGCCGAAAACCTGTTTGACGCGGACCTCGACGGCGAATTGACCGGCTCGCTACGGCTCGAGTTCGACGCGCACCGCCTGCGTTGCCGGCGCTGTCAGCAGACGCTGGTCATGATGGAAGCGGTCGGGCACGTGATTTCCGCCGAGCCGCGCCCGCCGGAGTTGTCGTACGACTTTACGGCCAACGTGATCGCGAACATCGAGACCGGGCCGCCGCTGCTGCGGCGCTTGCGATCGCGGCGCGTGGCGGTCGTGGCGGTTGTGATTCTTCAGGCCGCTGCCGTGCTGGTTTTTGCGATGTGGTATCCTTTTGGTTCGACGACGACCCCGATTGAAACCCCGGATAACGAGCTCGGGACTTTCCCAAGTGGCAACCTCGCCGCGGTGCCTGCGGACTTCGCGGCATGGGACGGGGTCGATCTGTACGAGTACATTTATGAGGGTGTCGAGCGCTTGCAATCCGGCAGCCCGCATTGGGGCGCCGAGTTTGCCGGGCTGGCGCGCTACGCGGTGAGCTTCAAAGTCAGCGACGACGTGGCTCATTCTTCGGTGCGCTACACCGACATCAGCCCCTGGGGCATGTTGGGCGATTTGGTGACTCCCGCGACGCGCACTCCCGAAGAGGGCGAGCCGGCGTCCGCGACAGGCAATGTGTTCCCGCTGTAATCCGTGTCGAAAGTGAGATTGCCGCACGTGACCTCGCGCAAGCTGCGCCTGCTGATTCCAGCGATGTTCGCATTATCGGCTCTGGCGATCCTGCCGTTGGCAATCGCCGCGGCCGACGATTCGCTCGCGCAGCACGTGCCGGCCGAGGTCGGGCTCTTCGTCGAAGTGCGCGGCAGCGAGGACCTGCTCGTCCCGCTGGCCGAGCCGCGCATCTGGATCGCGCTGGCCGAACTCGCCGGGCAACCGGCCAGTGTGGAGGACGCCAAGCTCTGGCAGCGCCGCATTCAACAGACCGTCAAGATGAAACCGACCGACGCGATTCGGCTGCTCTTTTCGGATCGCGTGGCGTTCGTCGGCGACGCGCCGGGGCGGGCCCAAGACGCAGTCGTCCTCTGCGCGCTTCCAGCGAGCGTGCAGATCCCCAATCTGCTGCAACAGTGGCAGGCCCTTCAGCAATCGAGTGACGCCGGACCCGACCGGTACATCTTGCGCAACGGGATTGGTTTGGCGGTTCACGACCGCCTGTTCGTTTTCGGGGATGCCACGCGTGCCGACGGGATGTTTCAGCGCACGCTGCGCCACACGGGCAAGCACAGCCGCGGCGTTCTCGCGGACGACCCGGTCTACCGCGGACTGCTGGTGCGCGTGCCGCGCAATCCGGACGGCGTGCTCTTCGCGCGGCTGGGGCGGGGGACGCCGATCCTGTTTCCGACTTCACAACCTTCGGGCGGCGCTGCGACGCAGCCGAGCGCGCGCGAAGCCCTGATGCCGGCGATACCGGAGCTGCCCGGGCCGCTGCGCGGCGCGTCCAACGCACTGTTCGCGTTGCACCGCGACGGACAACTGTTGCACTTCATCGTCGTCGGCGACGGCCGCGTTCGATCGAAGCACGGGCAAAAGCCGCTGCGCCGTCTGGTGGAAACGTTGCCCGAGCGGACGCTGATCGCATGGGCGCACCACGTCGACTACGCGGCGCTGCTGGGGGGCATCGAGGCACTACCCGAACAGAATTTTCTGCGACTGGCCGTGCGGATCCTCACGCGGGAGGGCAGCGTCGACAAACTGCTCGGCGGTCTGGATTCGTCGATTGCGATCGCGGTCGGTACGGTCTGGCCGCGGAACCGCGGCGTGGCGGCCCCGCCTGTGCCGGCGGTCGCGCTGCTGGTCTCCACGAAGGACGCCGCGGTCGTCGCCGAGACGTTTGAGAAGCTCCAGGCCTACTCGGCCTCGATCTACAATCTATTGTCGTTGAAGCACGGGCTGCCCCGCCTGCCCGAGCGCCGCGAAGTGCCGATTGGGGCGACGACGGCGCACCTGCTGGACCTGAGCCACCTCATTCGCGGCCACGACGGCGGGGCGATCGGGGAGCTGCACGCGTGCTGGGCGATGGACGGGGACGTGCTCGTGATCGCCTCGCACCTCGATTGGCTGCGCGAGGTAATCGAGGCCCGTCACCAACAGCGGCCCACCTTGTCGAACACGCTTCGGCTGGCGCGGCGGCCCATCTCGGACACGAGCGAGACCGTGATCGTGGTGCAGAGCGGCCCGGTGTCCGACCTGGGCGCCCACTGGCTCGATTTTCTGAAACGCCACGCTCCCGCGGCCCTCGAGGAAAAATGGTGGCGCGACAAGCAGCCCGGCGGCTCGAACGTTCAGCTCGGCATCACCGTGCGCGAGGAGGCCGACAACAAGCGGCTACGCGTGCTCACCGTTGCGGATCGAATGCCGGCCGGCGGGCATCTGCGGCCCGGCGACGGGATTGTGGGCTGCAACCAGCAGCGCTTCGCCACGACGCAGCCGAGGGGCGAAATCCAAACGTCGATCGCCAATCGACCCAACGCGCGTTGGCTCGATCTGCTGATCGAGCGTGAGGGGCGGATCGTCAACGAGCGCATTCCGCTGCCCTTCGTGGACCCGGTCGAACTTTTGCGCCGGGCGGTCGCGCTCGGGAAAATCGGGCAGCGGGTGATCTATTTTGACGAAGTTCCCGACGCCGGCGGGCCGCGCGGGTCGGTGACCGTCGAGCTGCGCACGAATCAGGCGCCGCTGTTCGACTTTGCGCCCAAACCGCTGGCCAAACCGGTCGGCGACGGTGAAACGGGGCGGTAAACGAACGCGCGGGCCTTGGCGACCGAGCGGTCCTCGACATACGAGCTATTGTCGTCGTAGAAGGGTTGACCTGCGCGGTCGTCGAGCTCGAACTGAGCGTGCTCATGCCCGGCCCATTAACGGGCCGCGCTCTAGTCTGTCAAGGGATTTCTAGGCAAGATCGGCAACCTACGGCGCCGTAGGTTGCTAGGGTTTGGAGCCAACCCGTTTCCGGGGCGAGACTTGCGGCGCCCGCGCGACGGCGCCGTATTTCTTGGTTGTGGCACAGGTTTGCAACCTGTGAGTATGACCGCCGAACCGCAGAGGCGCCGAGTTCCCGGAGGACGCCGGGTTCAGGGTTCAGCTCCGCCTGTCGCACCACTCCCATCGTCGAGCCCCGCGACCGGGTCGTCCTCGGCCGCTTGCGCTCGAATCCACTCTAAAATTGTCTCGTATCTGCTCTTCTGCGGTCTTGAAGTCAGCGTCAGCAACCGCTTCTCTTCGCTCTTGGCGCGGGTCGCTACCGTCATTCCCATGAGTTTATAGGCCTCGGCCAAGTAGGGCGTTAGGCGGGCGTTCTTCTGTTTGCTGACACGATCTCGAAACTCATGTGCGAGCCAGTCATTGAGGTGAGAGAATCTCTGCTTCGTTGGGTTTACCCCGTAGTCGCTGTCGAGTGAGACGATGACGACGTTGCTCTTTTCCCTTTTGGCGCACGCCAGAATCCACTCCCAATTGACGGCGTCGCCCGTTGACGTATCGCCCTTCTTGCGTGGCGGGTAGCCAAGCACAAATCGTTTCCACGCCTGCCTGCGAATCGTGTAGCGTTCAGGCTTGTCCCTTGTAAGATTGAACTCTGTCGGTTCACGAAAAAGTCGCTGAATCGGTTTGTAAACTTCGTCGTTCGTCGTCGGATTCTCGAGGACGTTTTGGATACGTTGGCGCAGACGTGTGATTTGTTCGCGCATACGATCGCGACTGGGGCGGATGGACGTTGCCGCCTTGGCGTGTCTAAGGAAAACGGGGAACTCCGGGTCGTCGGGGTTAGTGAGCCCCCGCAGAGCCTCCAATATCACACCTTGCCGGTTCTTTTTGAACTCCATTTCCACTTGATCCGTCGTGATCACTCTTTCGCGGTGTTCGTCCAGCGTTTCCAAGAAACTCCATTGGCTGTCGTTTCTGGCCCGGTAAAAGTCGAGCAGTACATTCGTATCAATGAACATCAGATACTTTTTGGCGGTGCGCGCCATCGCTCACTCTCCAAACAGCCCAACCGCGCCGAGTTCCCGGAGGACGCCGGGATCGCCTCTACGGTGCAACCTTTCGTAGAATAACCCAGTGAACCGAGGT
>JACZRH010000001.1:12777-49171 GCA_022574815.1 Planctomycetota bacterium
CCGCCTGCGTTGGTGTTGGGACGCTTAATGTGCAGTTCCAACTGTCTCGCAGTTGTAAGTTCGTGCCAACAAGGGACGTTGCTGGGTGAAGACGTAAATATTAGATCGGTCGTCTTCGGATAATGCGGCGTCAGAAGCACCTCACTGCCGTGCGGCACTTCCTCCTTGCCGGCATTTATGATCCAGTGCGCCACAGCACCCTCAGAAAGTTGCGGCTTGTGAAGATACTTTTCCAAGTGGCCCTGTCGCCCTGCCCCTGGATCACGTTTGCCGGTTGGGATGCCTGCCCTCCACATTCCCGTTCCAATTCCGGCGCTTCCGCCCACAACAACTGCGATTGAAACCACCAGCGACAGTTCGCCAGCTTTCATAGCACGTCTCCTTTGTTCTCGACGTATGGTCCGATGGCGGCCGCGCTACGGCGCGGCGTCGGATACGCCCGCACGATCTCGCCGTCGAGCTCGATGCCCATCTCGGTCCGCGGCGCGGCCGATTGCTTGTAGAAAAACGCTGCTCCCGCTTCGTCGCAGCGCCGCCGCATGTCCCGCGCCCATTGTACGTCGTGCGGGCGGTATCCGCTGCCCGACTCGCCCCCGTAAATGATCCAGTCCAGCCCGTCGAGGTCGAGCTCGTCGAGCGGCCCCAGGGCCGGCTCGTAGCTCACGAACCGCACCAGGGCCGGGATGCGGCGCAGATCCCAGGCCCGCATGATGTAATCATTGCTCTCGATCGACGTGCCGAGCCACACGTTCGGCCAGATGTTGGCGCCCCTTTGGATGCACGTGCTTACTTCGCCGAGGCGGCCATGATCAGTTGGTCGTCGCTACCGGGAATCTTGCCGAGGGCGGTCAGTTGGAACTTGCCCGCGTCGACGGTCAGGGTTGTCTTGAAGAGCTGCTTGTCCTTGTTCTCCACCTTTCGCGTCGCGGCGACCTTCATCTTCACGCGCCCCTTCGTGCGTTTGATCGGCGTGATGCTCCCCGAATAGTCGCCGACCAGTTTGGCTGTGAACGGCTTGCCCGCTTCCACCTTGCCGGATGATTTTTTCTCCAGCTTGAAGCCGGTGAACTTGGTTCGCGCCTTCAGTTCCTTGGCAATGCTCTTGAGCTCGGGGGAAATCTCCGTGTTCTTGTTTGTCGCCCGGATGGCCCAGATCCGCACGTCGAACTTTTCAGCCTGTGCGAGAGCGGCTTGCGAAGCGAACGCACTCACCATGAGCACCGCGATATGAATGCGCGTCAGACCCATGTGTGGCACCGGCGTCCCGCCGGTGCGGCGCGGCTCTTCGCACCGCCGGGACGGCGATGCTCCCCGGAACCCATGCGGAACGCTCTCCAATTCGATGCACGCCGGCTGCGACGTTCTCGTCGTGCTCGAATGTGCTGATAGGCTGGTACTCGCGCGCATGGTCAGGCTCCTTCATCCTGCACGACCCAGATCATCGCGGCCCCGCCGCTGTCGTCCAGCGCGACGAACGTCGTCGCGTCGCCGAAAACCTCGATCTCGTGTACTTCCACGTTGCTCGATAATTGCATGGTGTGGTTCGATCCCGGCAACCCCCCCACTCTCCAGAGACCCACCGCCAACAGCAGCGCGGCCGCTGCGGCTCCCACGGACCAGAAGCGCCGCACGAACCTGAGTTGCGTCCGAACCGGCCGCGAGCCCGTCGTCGCCGAGGCGCTTTCGATACCGTCCCAAACCGCGCCCCACTCCGCGTCGGACGGACCCGCTGGCGGCGCAAATCGCGACGATTCCATCGGCGGTTTGGCGCCGGAAAGGCGCGCGGCGCAGGCTGCGCAGTCTTCCAGATGCGACTCGAGCGAAGAGACCTGCGCATTCGAAAGCCCGTCGAGCCGGCCGGACTCGACCGCCTGCAACGCATCTCGAATGGTCTCGCACGCGCGGTTCATTCCTTTTCCTTTTCCGCATCGGCCGGCGCGAGATCCTCGAGATCGGCCCGCAGCCCCCGCCGCGCATGATAGAGTCGGCTCATGACCGTTCCCACCGGCACGCCCAGCACTTCCGCGATCTGTCCGTAGGTCATGTCGCCGCTCGCGTACAGGGCCATGACGGCGCGCTGGTCGGGCGGGAGTTTCTCCAGAGAATCCTGAAGCCGGTCCGCCGTCTCGCGCCGCTCCAGAGCGTCGGACACGCCTTGGTTCGAGCGATTGGAACCCTCGATGGAAGCCTCCGCGGCGGGTTCGGCGGCCGCGTCGCTGTCGGCGTCGAAGGACGCCGCGATGCGGACTTTCCGGGCGCGCAGCAGGTCGAGCGCCCGGTTGGTGACGATTCGCAAGAGCCAGGTCTTGAAGCTCGCATCACGCTGAAAGCTCTCCAGCCGCTCGAACGCCTTGATGAATCCGTCCTGCACGACGTCGAGCGCGTCCTCGTGCCGCCCGGTCACGCGCAGTCCCACGCGGTAGGCGGCCTCGCGGTGGCGCTCGAACAACTCACGCCGCGCATCGCGATCTCCGGCCGCGGCTCGCGTGGCCAGGGAACGCTCCGGACTATCGACGTTCGAGAGTTTCACACTATTCAACAGAATCTCGAAAAAAACTCCCGCCGCAAGCTCCCGGCCGAAATCGCCGGAATTTTGGCGCTCGGGATTGAATAACCGGCCGGGTCGCGTCGTCGATCCAGGTGAGACGAGTATGGAGACCCGGGCCGAGCCCGACAACGAAGAGGAGAACGACTATGAAACGCTTTCTTGCAACCCAGACCGGAATCGCCCTTTCGAGCGCTCCGGGCGTGCTGGCCGGCGAGGCCCGGGCCGTCGCCATCGCCACGAACGGCGGCAGCGCCTCGGCGACGGCGACGGCCGTCGGCAATGCCGATTCGACCGCCATCGCCGGAGCGACTCGAGGCGGCCGCGCCGTGGCGAACAGCAACGCGATCGGACGCCGCAACGGTTACGCCGAGAGCCGCTCGGTCGCCGTCGCCGACCATGGCTTGGCCGTCAGCAACGCCGACGCCGACGCTCGTGGGATCTTCGGTGGTGCCGCCCGGGCCGACAGCGAGAGCATCGCCGCCACCATCGGAGGCGTCGCCATCAGCAACAGCCGGGCCCGGGCGCGCGGGACGTTCTTCGGCGGGGCGTACAGCCGCTCGCGTTCGACCGCACTCAGTGATCACGGGCAGGCGGTCAGCGACAGTCTCGCGGACAGCCGCGGCCGGTTCGGCGGGCACGCTTCGAGCTTCAGCGACGCATTGGCCGACAGCGTCCGCGGCCGTTCCTCGAGCCGCGTCCGGGCGTTCAGCGATGCGCGCTTCCGGGCGACGGCGCGGTCCGACGGACGCGGCGTGAGCATCAGCGGCCCGTGGCGCGGCTCACGGGTGCGAGTGCACGCCGAGAGCCGCTCGGTCCACCATGGCTGGAGCCGCGCTCGATCGGCGGTGATTCGCATCCGCCGATGAGCAGCTAGCGATTGGGGTAGGTGCAATCGTCGGAGTCGAAATATTCTTGGACAGTGCGAGCCGCTCTCGGGGCGTCGGGCTCACGGGCCCGGCGGCTCTGAGGCGGACTCATCAGAGGCAAAGGAGATTGTCAATGAAACGCCTGCACGCAACTCTGACTGTTTTCGCCGGGCTCGTCCTGACGAGCGCGGCCCTCGGCGGCGAAGCGAATTCCTCGGCGACCGCCGGCAACGGCCGCGGGCGGAACGGCAACGCCGCGGCCAGCGCGGGCTACACCGGCGACATCGGCTTCGCCCGCAGCGACTCGAACAGCGGACCGATCAGCACGGCCCGCGGGGTCGCGGTCGGCTTCGATGAGCGGGGGCTTTCTCTGTCGGTCAGCAACGCCATCGCACCCCAGCACGGTCCGTCTATCGCCACGAACTTCAACCTGAGCATCGGAACCGACGGCAGCGTTTCGCACAGCACCGGGTTGGCGATGGCGCTCGGCAACGGAAACCGATCGGTGACCGCCGGCGGCAGCACGAACTCGCACCGCGGCGGCACGGCCCGCTCGTTCGCAGCGGGTCGATCCGATGGCAACGGCCGCGTGCTGACGGCGGGCCGGTCCGAAAGCCGCGCCGGCCGGCGCCTTGTGAAAGAGCGGCGGCGCGGCGTCAGGAAGGTCGTGCGCGTGAAGCTCCCACGGCGCGCCCGCATTCTCCGGCTAAATCGTCAATCCGGGCCGCGCCAAGTGCGCGTCGGGCGGGTACATCGGCGACATCGATAGTTGCCTACTATGCGCGGGGAGGGCGGGCGTCTCGCCCGCTTCCCCTCACGGGCGGGCGAGACGCCCGCGCTCCCCTTATCGAATCGGATGATCACGCACGGTGAGCGGGTGCGGGCTACAGGTCCGTCGTCGGCGCAATTGCAACGGGGCCGGGGCGGGTTAGCATACGCTCATGGCAGACGCGATCGCAGGCTCGCAAGGTGGACAGGCCGTGGCCGCGACTCAAGCGGCGCCGGAGGCCAAGCCCGGGCAGACCGGGGCCGCCGAGTTTGTCGACGTCTGGTCGCGGACCGAAGCGAAGTACCGCATCCGGGCACGGCTGCTGCTGGCGACCAACCTGCTGCTGTTCTGTGGGCTGTGCGTGTTCACCTATTGGCTGCACACGGCCAAACTGCACGATTTCTCGCTGGACAGCTACTTTTCCCCGCTGCGCTTCTGGGACAGCGGGGCGCCGAACCTGAATGACTTCGTGCTGTTCCCGATCAGCGTGGCCCAGACGCCGGCGCATGCGATCGTGCTGGGGCTGCTAGTCGGTACGATCGTGGCGGTCCCGATCGTCGTCGCGATTCTCTATCGCTTCAAGAGTGCGATCCCGTTCGTGGCCGCCGTCGTGGTTTTCGCGCACATGCCGTGGATGGGCGTGACGCTGATCATGAGTTGCGTGCTCGCCGGCGTGTGGCCCTTCCGAATGTCGTTTCGATTCAGCTCCGCTTTGGTGGGCATGCTTCCGGTCCTGCTCTATCTGTTCCTGGCCACGCGCGGCTCGGCCGGGCAGGTCGGGTCCGCGTTGTCGCCGACCGAGAAAGCGCTGCTGGCGTCGCCTTGGGTGCTCGCGATCCTGGCGGCGTGCCTGATGATGGCGACCACGCTGGCGATTGCGCGCTGGGTGGACTATCGCCCCGGCGCGGTTGCGCCGGTCATCGCGGTGATGTTCGCGGTGCCGCTGGCCATCTTTCACGCTTTTGTCGGCGCCGACGAGGTGTCCTACCGAGTGCTCGAGTCGAATCACGGGCCGCACTCGCAACGCTTTGTACCCGTCCAGGACGTCACGCGCGAAGTCCAGGAATTGCTCCGGCCGCGCGACGACCCGTTTGCGCTGCTCGCGCTGCTCGCCGGCAATCCGCGGCTGGCGGTGCAACGGGTCGAAAGCGAGTTCACGCGTTCGTTTCTGGCGGACCGGCGCGAAGCCGACGAGGCCGCCGGCCAGTTCATTGCGACGCACCGCAACAGCCCGTACGTCCCCTGTGCTCTGTACATTCAGGGTCGTGCGCTCGACACGCGGCTCGACACGCGCAAGCTGATCGCCGCGGCCCGCCGCGAGTTCTATACCGATTTTCCGCACGTGCAGTCCGAAGCCACTTGGTCGGCCCTGCTCACGGGCTACCCCGATTCGCCGCTCGCGATCGCCGCGGGGCTGCGCCTGGCGCAGCTCCGGTTGCGGCGCAGCGACACCGCGGGCGCCCTGCAAGCGATCGAGACGATTCGGGCGTCCGAAGCGGCGCGGCGCGACTCGACCACGCAACCGGCGCCGCGCGGCCTGCTGCGCACGCGGCGCCCCGAGGAGAGCCTCGACCTCGACCCCAAACCCTATCTCTTCGAAGCGCAGCGGCTGAGCGAGCTGATCGTCGCAAACCGGGACGACCCCAAGTACGGCGCGGCCCCGTTGCAGCAGCTGGCGTGCCTCGACCCGCACCGCTCGCGCTACCTCGAGCAACTGCTGCGGCTGACGAGCGAGTATCCGGAGAGCTTGTTGATCGACAACATCCTGGTGCGCTGGGCCGCGGCCGCGGATGACCATGAGGAGCGTGCCGATCGGCTGGCGGCGTGCATTCGCCGCTTTCCGAACGGGGACGCGACGGCCGAGGCCCTGTTTCGCCTGGCGGACCTGGAGATTCAGTCGCTGGCGGGCAGCGACGAAACGCGTCTGGCCCAGGGAATCAATCGCATGCGCGAGCTGGTGGAGCGCTTCGGGACAACCTGCTGGGGAGAGGCCGCCGCCGAGCGACTGCGGATGCTCGAGCCGCGCATGCCGGCAGCAGCGCCGGCAGGAGCGGGGCGGCCATGAAACAGATCGTCATGGCCATCACCGGCGCCAGCGGGGCCCCCTATGCTCGCCGCCTGGCCGAGTGCATCGTCGAGTGCGACGCGCACCTGCACCTGATCATCTCGCCGTACGGTCGGCAATTGCTCAACGACGAGTTGGGCCTCCGCGACGTTTCCGTTGCCGGGCTGATCGGGCGGACGGCTTCCAACGCGACGCTCTACGGCTACCACGACGTGGGCGCGAAGATCGCCAGCGGATCGTTTCTGACGGACGGCATGGTGATCTGCCCGTGCAGCAGCAATTCTCTCGCCGCGGTCGCCAACGGGCTGGGCGACAATCTGATCGCGCGGGCGGCGACGGTCACGCTCAAGGAAGCCCGGCGCCTGATCATCGTCGCGCGTGAGATGCCGCTCAGTCGGATCGAGATTCACAACATGCTGCGGCTCAGCGAAGCCGGCGCGATTCTCTGCCCCGCGTCGCCGGGCTTTTATCTGTTGCCCAAATCGGTCGCGGACCTGGTTGATTTTGTCGTCGGCAAGGTGCTCGACCTGCTCGGCCTGCCGCACACGCTCCATACGCGCTGGGAGCCGGACCGGCCGGCCGCGGCTTCGCCGGCCGTTCCACGGCGCGGCTCGGAGTAGTCCTTGTCCGCGCTCGTGAGCAACGTGCAGCGCTGGGGCGAGATGGTCAAGTTCGGGCATTCTCTCTTCGCACTGCCTTTCGCGCTGTTGGCGACGTTTCTCGCGGCCCGCCCAGCGCTGCCCGAACTGGGGCAGCTCGGGTTGATCTTGCTCTGCATGGTCGCGGCGCGCAGCGCGGCCATGACGTTCAACCGCATCGCCGACGCCGCCTTCGACGCGCGCAACCCGCGCACCGCCGGCCGGGCCCTGCCGGCCGGTACGATCACACGCGCCGCCGCGTGGGGTTTTTTCGGAGGTTCGTGCGCGGTGTTTCTGCTGGGCTGCGGCGGGTTTCACTGGGTGTATGGGAACCCGTGGCCGTTTCGGCTGGCTCTGCCGGTGCTGGCGCTGCTGTGCTTCTACTCGTACACGAAGCGATTCACGCGCTGGTCGCACCTGGTGCTAGGGACCGGCATCTCGTCTTCGACCGTCGCGGCGTGGATCGCGATCAGTCCCGCGACGCTCGGCCCGCCGGCCTGGCTGTTGATGGCCGCGGTCCTGTTCTGGATCGCCGGTTTTGACATGATTTACGCCTGCCAGGACGTCGAGTTCGACCGCCGGGAAGGTCTCTACAGCGTTCCGGCGCGGCTGGGGGTTCCGGCGGCGCTTTGGCTGGCGCGCGGGTGTCACCTCGTGACCGTCTGCACGCTCGTGGTGGTCGGGAGCGTTGCGCGGCTCGGCACGTTGTATTACGCGGGGGTCGTTTGCGTGGCCGTTCTGCTCGTGATCGAAAACGCCCTGGTCAGCCCGCGCAACCTGTCGCGCATCAACCTCGCGTTCTTTACGGTCAACGGCGTGGTTGGGCTCGTCTTGGGCGGGCTCGGCATCCTCGACGTAGTGCTGCAATGACTCGCGCGAAGTCCCATGCTGGCAAACGAATCGAAACCTCGCGCGCGGCGCGCAACCGTCCGGTCTCCGCCGGGCGCGCGATCGTGCTGTGGTTCGCGCTGATGGCGCCGCTGACCTTCTGGGGGCTCCCGTCTCGCGACCGCGACGACCTGTTGTTCGGCGGAGAGCGGGCTTGGGACGCGCAGCGCTATCAAATCGACAGCAAGATCGAGGCCCGCCGCACGCGCAGCGCCGGCGCGGACACCGATCTCGACCCGTTGAAAGGCACCGGAGAGATCGTCAATCTGACCGCAACCGAGGCCGACCGGGCGGCGATCCTGCTCGGCTACCGGCTCTACTCGCGCCAGCCGGACGAAATGATCACGTTCATGGCGCTGCAACAGATGGACCCGCGCGTCCGCGAACCCGTCGAACGGTCGCACTCGCAGCCGACCGACGCGCCGCGGCCCATGCGCTGGCGCTTTCCCGATCTCGATCCCAAGCTATACCAATACGGCGGCGGCTACATCTACCTGATCGGGGCGGTCGTCGGCGCCACGTCTGTCCTGGGCATCACGCACCTGAGCGGCGACGCCGGGGTCTACCTGACTCAGCCGGAGCTCTTCGCCCGCTTCTATGTCGCGTCTCGTTTCGTATCGTTGCTCTTCGGCGCGTGGGTGTTGCTCGCCGTGTCGAAGCTCGCGCGCCGCGCCGCGGGGCGGACCGCCGGCTGGCTCGCGATGCTCTGCGTGGCATGCGCGCCGGTGTTTATCACCGGCGTGCTCGAAGCCAAGCCGCACATGCCGTCGGTGTGCATGATTCTCTGGGCGGTGCTACGCGGCCTCGATTATGCGCGCTGGGGCCGGCGGCGCGACGCCCTCTGGGCGGGGGTTCTGGGCGGCTACGCGTTCGGGCTGGTTCTGACGGGCTTGGTGGCCGTGACTGTTCTGGCGGTGCTCTTTTTTCTGCGGACCGCACACCGACGAGGCGTTCTCCAACATTTGCTCGTAGCGGGCCTTTGCTTCGCGGCGGTCTACGTCCTGACCAATCCGTACCCGGTTTACAACGTCTTGTTCGAACACGAATCGCTACGCAGCAATCTCGCGAACTCGACCGCGATGTATAGCGTCGGCCGCTTCGCCGAAGGCGCCGCGCGCGTCGCGGGGCTGCTGTGCGAGGCCTGCGGCATTTCCGTCTGCCTGGCGGGCCTGATCGGCACCTGGCCGCTGGTTCGACGTCACGGCTGGCCGGTGACGGTCGCGGCCGCGCCGGGTCTGGCGATTCTGTTGATCTGCGTGGCGATCGGGGCCGGAAAACCGGCTGAATATGCGAGATTCCTCGCGCTGCCCGCAATTCTGCTGTGCATTTCGACGGCCGCGTTGCTCGCCGGACTCGCCGCCCGCCGGCGGATCGTCGCGGCCTTGGCAACGGCCGTTGTTCTGGTGTTGATTCCGGCGCCGTCTTACGTCCTTTCATTTGTCAATGACACGCGCGGCGCAAACGAAACGCGGTTCGCGGCCGGTCTGTATCTGCGTGAGGCAACGGGCGCCTCCGATTCGATCGGCGTCCTGCAAGAGCCGGCACCCTATGCGGTGCCCCCGCTGGATTTCGCGGGCGGTTCAATCCTGTTCCTGCCTGCCGACCGGCCCGCCGATCTCAACGTGAGCGAACTGCCGGGCCGGCTCGTGTACACCGCGGATGACGACCGAGTCCACCGGCAAGCCTGGTGGCAGGCCTACTACGAATTGGATCGCCGCTTTCCCCCGCTCGGCACGCGTCTCAGCCCGATCACCTGGGCGAACAAGGCGGTCTACGTCTACCGGCGACGGGATTGACGTCGTACGTCCAACGCCGGCACGCCAAGAAAACGGCGCCCACCGGATGCACCGGTGAGCGCCGCTCGCAAGAGATCATGTCGTCAGCGCGGTCCTACGGCTCCAACACCACGATGGTGAAGTCGGAGTTGTTGGTTTCGCCGGCGGCCTCGCGGATCGTGATGCGAAGCGTCAGTTCAAACGCGCCGGGGTCGTACGCCTCCATCGCATAAGTCGCGACCAACAAACCCGTTTCACCGTCGGGCTGACTCCTCGTGGACTTGATCGTGAGCAAGACCGGATAGTCGTTCGGGTTGGCCGGCAGCGGCTCGGCGGCGGCCGACAGATCGACCGTTATGAGATAGACGCCGACGAGCAACTTGCCGTTGGGGTCGCGCGCCCGCTGGGACGAGACGATCGTTCCGCCGCTCTGCGTCATGCCGTTCGCGAGAATCACGCCACGAGCGACGACACCGGCCAAGCCCGGTTCGCCCGGTGTGCCCGGCTCGCCCGGTGCGCCCGGTTCACCCGGTGCGCCCGGTTCACCCGGTGCGCCCGGCTCACCCGGTGCGCCCGGCTCGCCCGGTTCGCCCGGAGCACCCTGGCAATCGAGGGCGTTGAAGTCCCCGTCGCCGTTGATGTCTTCCTCAAGGTCGCCGATGCCGTTCCCGTTGAGGTCCCAGCACGCGAGTCCGGGATCGCCGCGCTCGCCTACGCTTCCCTGACAATCCAGCGCGTTGAAGTCACCGTCGCCATTGCGATCGTCGTCTTCGTCGCCGATGCCGTTGCCGTTCAGGTCCCAACAGGCCAAGCCCGCGACGCCGCGGTCGCCTTGGCAGTCCATGGCGTCGAAGTTGCCGTCTTGGTTGATGTCTTCCGCAGGGTCGCCTTGGCCGTTTCCATTCAGGTCCCAGCAAGCGAGGCCGGCGCCGCCGCGGTCACCCTGGCAGTCGCGGGCGTCGAAGTTGCCGTCACCGTTCAGGTCTTCGTTGGGTTGACCGATGCCATCGCCGTTCAGGTCCCAACAGGACACACCCGCTGCACCGTCCTGGCCGTCAACCCCCGGCGCTCCGTCGTCACCATCCGTGCCCGCGGGTCCTTCCGGGCCGGGTACGGGCGGCTGTGGCTGACCGGCCTGGTCGTCGCCGGGAGCGGGGTCTTGAGCCTGATTCGCCGAAATGGATGCGGCGAACCAGAACGCATCGAGCAATCCGGCGCTGGCGACATCCAAACAGTCGACGTGCCGCAAGTCGCCTAGCGTAAGCGCCATGACGATGCAACCTGCGATAGGTGCCGAGCGTAGTTTCATGATCTCCTCCAATCGCTTATGAGTGTTGAATGGCTAGCAATGCCCTCGTTGAGCGTTCACATTACGGGCGGGTCCCAGGCCAGGCAAATTGCAAATGCCCCCGTGAACACACCCGGCGAAGAATTGTAGGCCTCGTTCCTGGGTTGTTCAACGGCGCGTCCAAAGGCGGTTGCCGGCCGGTATCGGTCCCAAAAGACATCTTGCGTGAGCGGCACAGACCGCGAACGAGGATTCGCCGGCCCCATTGAGGGACCGTGTCAGTACACCGGCGCTGACGATTATCGAATCAAAACACCGCTGCGAAAACTCTCGCGCCCCCGATAGAATCCGCCCCCCAACCGGTCGTGAAAGGACTCCTCGTCGAAAATCACCTCAAAGAAATTCGAGACCTCGCCCAGCCGATAGCCGGTTTCGACCGACGGCCAACTCGAGCGCGTCGCAAAAACCTCGGCGAGGCGCGCGTGATCGGCGGTCGGGCCCAGCGCGAGGTTGGGAAAACCGATCGCGCGCCCCGAGGCCGCGGCCGTGGCGGAACGCAGCACAACCGCCCGCTCGCGGGGAGCGCAACCGCAGAGCATCAAGGCCCCGATCGCAATCCAGGTTGCACGTTTCATCAAGGAATTCTACGGGGCCGGCGCGCTGCCACGTCAAGGGGAGCGTGTGAGCGGCGCCGCCCGATGAGTGCGCCCCGCCGGGCGATGCGCGGTGCTCCTCCGACGGCAGCCGCCCCAGGCTTGATTCTTATGGGGCGGAGGATTGATGGGAGAATTCCGCGAAAACTGAGCCCGGAGTTGCGAGCGGTATCGGCGGACCTCCGAAACCGGTTCCGGTAACAAATTCAAGGCAGATCGGAAACGAGTACCGGTGTGTCGGCCGCGATGGCCTGCTCTTCGAGCAAAGCCAACGCGATGCTCGTTCGGGAGGATTCCGGAAGACAACGCTCCGGTCGGGTCCCTTCCCGAAGGCAAGAGATGAAATAGTCCAGTTCTCGCGACCAGCCCGTCGCCGAATCGCACGCGATACGCCGCGGCTCGTCCTCGCCTTGGTAGTGCAGCACCGCCGTGCCGTGCAGCGAATTCCAGTCGAGTGTTCCGTCGTCGCCGTGAACGGTGATGGCCATTTCAAAAGGCCACGGCGGCCGAAAGACCCACCCGCCCTCGAGCACGGCGTAGCAGCCGTTCGAATAGCTCCAGGTTGCCGACACGTGATCCACCCGTCCGGAAGGCCCCGCGCAGCCGCGCGCGGCGATCGAAGCGGGGATCCCCAGGAGATGCTGAGCGAAGTCGATATCGTGAACGTGCAGGTCGAACAGCGCTCCGCCGCTCTTGCGCCCGTCGAGCAGCCAATTCCCGGCCGAATAGTCGGGAGCGCTCGCGCGGCGGCGGAGCGACGCGAAACGCACCGGCCCGATACCGCCCGCGTCCACGATCCGCTTGATCGTCTCGTACTGCGGCCAGAAGCGGATGCACTGGCCGATCATCAAATTGCGCTCGGCGGCTTCGGCGGCTTGGATCATGCGGTCGCAATCGGCGAGCGCCAGCGCCATCGGCTTCTCGCAGAACACGTGCTTGCCGTGGCGCGCAGCGGCGACGGTCACATCGGCATGCATCGGGGTCGGCAGGGTGATGGCGACGGCGTCGATACGATCGTCCGCGAGCATTTCGAGGGCATCGCCGTACGACCGGACGTCCTGAAAACTCGCGTGTTCCGCGCCGCGCGCTGCGATGTTGCCGACGCCGTCGGTCCAGTCGCCGGCTCGTCGCCGCGGGTCCGTGTCGCACACGGCCACGACGCGAGCGTGGGGATGCTTGTGCAGGTGGGCGTAATGGGTGCGGCCCATAAAGCCCAAACCACAGATTCCGAAGCGCAGCTCGCGCACTTTTTCGTTCGTCCCTTCTCCACGGCCCGGCCGAACGCGAGTCCGTCGTGAA
Organism: Planctomycetota bacterium; assembly: GCA_022574815.1. Classification (GTDB taxonomy): domain Bacteria; phylum Planctomycetota; class Phycisphaerae; order UBA1845; family Fen-1342; genus JACZRH01. The sequence continues at coordinate 25,567 of JACZRH010000001.1, forward strand.
ACGGAATTCGCCCAACCGGCCGAACAAAAACGGCACTCCGCAGGCCAGTGTACCGTCTCACGATCCTTGGCGCAGCGGGCAGGCCAAGCGACCTCCCGCCGGTCTCGTCGCGTTCCGCACCACCCGCTCGGGCACGAGGTCGCTCGGTGGTGGTACAGTGAGCGCCGATTCCACAGCATGCGTTGCCGGGGTGGGCCGCCTGGGTGGGCCGTGCATCTTGTCCGGCACCAAACGCCCCGCGCCGGCCGGCAACGGGTGGCTGCCGGGAAATCGTTTGACAAGACGTAATATGTAGTGTATACTACGGAACGTAGTCGATGGTTGTTTCGCGGCGAATTGACATACGAAGCTTCGGTCGCGCAAATGCCGCGTCGGCATCCGACGCCGCGAACGGGCCGACCCGCGCGCGATTTAATATGGGAGAGCTCTCATGCGCTACCTGCCGCGAATCGTCCTGTTCGGCGGCTTGTTGCCCGGCATTCTGTTCGGCTGCGCGGGGCGTTGGGATCTGCCGCTGGTCTGGGCCTATGTGGGGGTCTTGATCAGCGCGAGTGTGGCGGTGCTGCTGGCGATCGACCCCGATCTGCTGCGCGAGCGTGTCAAGCCCGGCCCCGGCGGCGAGGACCGCAACCTGCGCTTCCTCGCGATGCCCTTCTTTCTCGCGCATCTCGTGATTGCCGGGCTGGATGTCGGACGTTTTCATTGGTCCGACACGATTCCAACCTGGGTGCGAGTAGGGGGCCTGCTCGGGGTGGCCTTCGCGTATTCGCTCACGATCTGGGCGATGCGCGTGAATCGATTCTTCTCGCCGGTGGTGAGAATCCAAACCGAGCGCGGCCACCGCCTGGTCACCAGCGGGCCGTACGCGTGGATTCGACATCCGGGCTATGCGGCGGCGCTGATCATGATCGGCGCGAGCGGGCTGGCGCTCGGATCCTGGTGGTCCTTCGTACCTGTGGTCGGCGTCGCTCCGTTGATGTTTCGGCGAATCCTCCTGGAGGACCGCTTCCTGCCCAAGAACCTGGAGGGTTACGCCGATTACGCTCGCCGGGTGCGCTACCGCTTGGTCCCGGGAGTCTGGTAGCACTGCGGGCGGTCGTGTCGGCAGCGAGGAAGATTCGGCGCAACTACGGCCTCCGGCGAATGGCTTGCGGACGAGAGACGCGCGGCTAAGCTCGACCGCGGCCTCCTCCGAATTGGGCTGCAGCCTGACCTAAATTTGACCGTCCGAGGAGTGCGAGCGTGAGGAACTTGGCGCGTCCCGCGCGCTGGATGCACGTGCGCGAGCAGACCCCATGCACGTTCTACCGGATTACCGCCGCATCGTGCTCTTGACCGACGGTCGTCTCGGCGTGTTTTCGTCGAAGACGGCCTCCTCCTTGTTGCGCTATCGCGGCGACGACGTGGTCGCGATCATCGATTCGGCGTCGGCCGGCCGGCCGCTGCGTGACAGCATTCCGTGGGCACCGGAGCGGCCGATCGTGACGGATATCGCGGCGACATTGGACTACGAGCCGGAAGCGCTGTTCATCGGTGTCGCGCCGTCGGGCGGGGCGCTGACAGCGGAGATGGGCGCACACGTGCGCGACGCGCTACGGGCCGGCATCGACGTCGTCAGCGGTTTGCACACGCGGGTGGCGGTCGACGCCGAGTGCCGGAAGCTCGCCGAAGCAGGCGGCGCGCGGATACTGGACCTGCGAGAGCCGCCGGCTGAGCAGATCGTTGCGACGGGCCGCGCGTGCGAGACGCGTTGCCGGCGCATCCTGACCGTGGGGACCGACGGCAACGTCGGCAAGATGGTGGCGGCGCTCGAACTGACCCGCACGGCTCGCAAGCGCGGGCTCGATGCGCGTTTTCTGGCGACCGGGCAGACTGGAATCATGATCGAAGGCCGAGGGATCGCGATCGACGCCGTCATTTCTGATTTCGCCGCGGGCGCGGTCGAGGAGATGGTGGTGGCGTCGGGCGAGTGCGACGTGTGTGTGATCGAGGGGCAAGGCAGCCTCGGGCACCCGGGGTTTTCCGGGGTCACGCTGGCGCTCTTGCACGGATCTTGTCCGGACGCGATGATTCTGGTCCACCACGCGGGGCGCACGCATTACAAGAACCTATCGCGACGGCCATTGCCATCTCTGAGCGCACTCCGATCCGCGTATGAAAACGTCGCCGGGCTGCTGCACCCGAGCCGAATCGTGGCCGTGGCGCTGAACACCCACGGATTGGACCGCGCCGCGGCCGCTCGCTGCGCGCGAGACCTCGAACGCGAGCTTGGCATTCCCGTGGCGGACGTGTGGCGCGCGGACTGCGACGTACTTCTCGATGCCGCGATTGCGACTTGAGCTGGAAGATTTACAAACGGGTGGACTTGTCCGATAATGGCGATCGGCGAAGTTTAATCGATCATCTCTTGGAAGGAGCATGCTATGAAGACGTTCTGCAAAGCGATGACGTTCTCCACGGCGCTGGTCGTATTGACCGGTTGCGGAATTCAGGGCAAGTGGACCGTCGATCACGTCGAGCCGGCAGACGCAGCGGGAGATTTCAAGATCGCCAGCGTAGAGCTCATGAAGGGTGGCGACTACACCGCCACCGCGAGTGAAGGAGAGACCGAACTGGAATCCTCGGGGCGTTGGGAGTTCAGCGAGGGCAAGCTGACGCTGATTCCGTCAAAAGAAGGGGCGGGCACGCGTGTCTACGATGCGGCCTTGAAGGATTTTGGCAGGTCTCTGCACGTCACCGCGAAAGTGGGTGACGAAGAGGTCACCGCCGTCATGAAGCGCGACTGATTGGACACGACTGACGGCACGTACGCCTTGGGGCCTGAGGCCGGTTGACGGCAGCGGGCCCCCCGTCGTAGTACGGCGCCCCTCGGGTTTCGTGCGAAACGCGCGCAGCCAAGGGGCCCGGCCGGCTGTCGCACAATACCCCGTCGAATACGCTATGTTGGCCCGTGCGCCTTGCCCCGCCGGAGACCGACGTTTGAAAGCCAATCCGCCCCAAGCCTTGATCTATGGACTGTTCATTGCCTCCGGCGCGACCGGGCTGATCTACGAGTCGGTTTGGGTGCGCGAGCTGGTGCTCGTGTTCGGCGGGTCCACCTACGCCATCACGACCGTGCTGGTCGCGTTCATGGCGGGGCTGGCCCTGGGCAGCTATGTGGCCGGGCGGTTCAGCAGCCGCATTCGGCGGGCGGGGCAGGCGTACGGCTTGCTCGAAATCTTCATCGGGCTCTACGCCCTGCTCGTACCGACTCTGCTGGTCGCCGCCCAGCCGATGTACCGCGCCATGTATCCGCACGTGATGGACATGCCCTGGCTTCTGACCGGAGCCCGGTTCTTGATCGGGGGGTTCGTGATACTGCTACCGGCGACCGCCATGGGCGCGACGCTTCCCATTCTGGTCCGCTACGTGACCGGCCCGGGACGAGCTTTCGGTCGGTCGGTCGGTCAGTTGTACGGCGTGAACGCGCTGGGGGCCGTGTGCGGCGCGCTGGCCACCGGTTTCGTTCTGATTCCGACCTTCGGGCTGTCGCAAACGACCCACTTCGCGGCCGCGGCCAATCTGCTGATCGGAGTGGTTGCGATGCTGCTGCTGCGGCCGGCCCGAGAAGAGCGCGTCCACCGGGAGTCGCCGGGAAGGCGCCCGAGCCGGGCGGCCGACGTCCCAGTGGTTGCGATCACGCCGGCGGTGCGCCGGTTCGTTTTGATCGGTTTCGCGTGCTCCGGCCTGGCGGCGATGGTTTACCAGATTGCGTGGACGCGGGCCCTGGTTCTGTCGCTGGGTTCGAGCACGTACTCGTTCACGTGCATTCTGGCGGCGTTCATACTCGGCTTGGCGGTCGGCAGCCTGGCGACCGCGCGGTGGGTGGACGGTTGGCGCAATCCGGTGCGGGTCTTCGGCGCGCTGCAACTCGCGATCGGTCTCGCGGCCGTTGTGATCGTGCCCATCTACGATCAACTGCCGAGTTGGATGTACGAAATTATATCGAGGCAGCACGCGCGGCACGGCCTGCTGTTGTTCACCGAATTCCTGCTGATTATCGCGCTGACACTCGTGCCGACCGCGCTGATGGGCGCCATCTTCCCGCTGGTGACGCGGATCGTCGCGACCGGCCAGCGGGACGCCGGGGCCGCCACGGGTCAGGCCTACTCGATCAACGCCGTTGGGACGATCGTCGGAGCGTTTCTGGCGGGCTTCGTCCTGATACGAAGCGACGTGCTGGGAGTGCAGAATTCGATCGTCGCCGCCGCGGCCTTGAACGGATTGGTGGGCGCCCTCGCGATGTTTCTGGCGCCGGCCGGCGCCGCCCCGATCGGACGGCGCGTGCTCGTGCCGAGCGCGGCCCTGCTCTTGTTGCTGGGCCTGGGGTTCGGCATGAGCGGTTGGGATCGCAACATGCTGACCAGCGGACCCTTCGCGGGGCTCGAGGACCCGCGAGCGGCTCGGGAAAAGTACAAGATCCGCTACTTCGCGGAAGGACCCGACATCACGGTCGCGGTCAAACAGACGCCGAGCGATCCGGATGCGCTGTTCATGTCGGTCAACGGCAAGGTGGACGCGTCGACCGGGTTTCAGGACATGACCACGCAGATCCTGCTGGCCCATCTGCCGGCGCTGCTGAGCCCCGGCGAGCGGAGTGCGTGCGTGATCGGGCTGGGCTCGGGGATCACACTGGGATCGCTGGCTCGGCATGCGTCCTTCGAGCGAATCGACTGCATCGAGATCAGCGGTGAAGTGGTCAAGGCGGCGGCGTATTTCGCGCCGTTCAATTACGACGTGCTCGAGCGAAACGATCCGCGCGTCCATTTGTACCGCGGCGACGGGCGGAACCATCTTCTGCTGAGCGACCACAAGTACGACTTGATCACCTCGGAGCCGAGCAACCCGTGGATCGCGGGCGTGTCCAACCTGTTCACGCGCGAGTTCTTCGAGTTGTGCCAGGCCCGCTTGACCGACGAAGGGCGCTTGTGCGTATGGCTGCACGCTTATCGCATCTCCTACGACGATTTTCGGATGGTCGTGCGCACGCTGCACGAGGTGTTCGACGACGTGTCGGTGTGGGAGACCGACGCCGACTACCTGATGCTGGCCTCGCGCTCGTCGTCGCCGCTGCCGCTGGAAAGCATCGTGGACCGCATGCGGCAGCCGGGTGTCAAGCACGACCTGTTCCGCATCGGACAAGCGCAGGCCGGTGAATTGCTGGGGCGCTATGTCACATCGGGCGGCGCGCTGCGCGAATGGGCGGCGTCGGCGCCGGTTCACACGGATGACAACGCGCTGCTGGAGTTCTCGGCCCCGCGGCACATGTACAGGAATGACGAGCTGAAGATCGCCCGGGCGCTGGCCGAGCGGCAGGACTCGGTGTTCGAACGGGTCGTGAAGCCCGCGGCGGACCCGTCGTTGCAGGGAGAGATTCAGGGGCAGGTTGCCGCGGTCGTCGAAGCCCGTGCGTCGCGCTTCGAGAGCTTGCGTCTGACGGCCCGTCGCGATCCGATCGGCGCGTTGCGGGCGATGCTGCGCGGATTGCGCTCGAACCCCGGCAACCCGCAACTGTATCGCCTGGTTCGGTTGCAGCGCCGCGACCTCGAGGCCGGGTCGCCGCGGCTCGCGAACCTGCCGGAGACCCAGACCCTGTTCGAGCAGGTCGACCGCTCGCCGGCGCCGACGTTCCTGCGACGTTCGGATGTGCCGGTCTCCGAGATTCTCTCGGAACTGACCGACGCCGCGGAACAGGCCGCCCAACGGACACACTGGGCCATCGCCGCCGAACACCTGCATCGCGCGTTGCAACTGGCGCCGCAGGCCGACGGCGTGTCGGTGTCCTACGCTTCGATGCTGGTGAACGACGGCCGCGTAGACGAAGCCGTGGCCCAGCTCGACGCATTGCTCGCCCGTAATCCGGAGCATGGTCCCGCCAATTTCGTCCGCGGAAAGTTGGCCGTTCTGCGCAATGAGCTCGAAACGAGCTTGGTGCATCTGGACAAGGCGCTGGCCTCCGGCCGATTTCGCCCGGCCGACTTGGAAAAGGACCCCGTCCTGCAGCGCGTGCGTGAAGACGCGGGCTTTCGCGCGCTGCTGGAGCGGTACGCCGAGTCGGACGCGACGCCTCGGACCCCTTAGATCTTGCCTTACTCGAGAAGGACATGAGCCGTCGCAAAGGAGATCGGAAGATCGAAGGCGTTGTTGCGGTGGTTCATCGCGACGGGCGGTTTCTCATGATACGCCGGGCCGAGGGCATCCTCGCCGGCGGGGCCTGGTGTTTTGTCGGCGGCGCGATTGAGGCGGGCGAAACGCAGGCCGAGGCTGTCGTGCGCAAGTTTCGCGAAGAGGTTGCGGGTCACATCCGGCCGATCTCCAAGGTTTGGGAATACACGCGGCCCGACGGTTTGCTGGTCCTGCACTGGTGGCTGGTCGAGCTGGAGCGGGACACACTGCGGCCCGACCCGGCGGAGGTGGCGGAACTGCGCTGGTGCAGGCCCGACGAGATCGAAGCGCTGCCTCATCTTCTCGCCGGCAATCACGAGTTTCTGGATGCGGTGGGCCGGCGATTGTTGGGCGCCGCGCGCGATTCCTGACGACGAGCGCAGCGCGCCGGCGGTGCGCGTGCGGCCCTAAGGGGCCTCATCGGGCGGGGCGGCCTCGTTTGCGTTCGCCATCAGCAGCTCGGCGTTCTTCTGGTTGAGAAACCACAGGCCGTCGCGGTTGGGATACAGCAAGGGGAAGAGCGTCATCGCTAGCGCGGAGGTGATCAGCGTGACGGCCGCGACGAGCCCGATCCATCGCCGCGTCGTGGGGCTGAAGGGTTTGCTGAGCGTTTCGAGCCAGCGGTCGAGCGTGTCGTAGAACCACGCCCCCCAGGAACGCTTAGAATCGGTCGTGCGGTCGGTTTCCGGGCGGTCGGCGTCGTGCAACGACGCGGTCGTGGCCGGCTTCATGCCCGACTCGGCCGCGGCGCGGGGTGTCTTCGGGGCGCGCTTGGGCCACAACCCAAACAACACTTGGCGAATCACGGCCCACCGCGACCGACGGCGGGCGGGGGCGCTCGGTTTTTCCGTCTGACCCTCGCAAAGCGCGGCAGGGCCTTGTACGCGCACGACGTCGTCGGCTCCCGCTCCGCCCATCGGGGAACTGTGCGAGCTGCCGCCCGCGGAGTCCGATTTCACGGGCACGTAATGGACGGGATCGTCGCTACCGTCACCGAGGTCCGGAATCGCGTTGTCCTGACCGGGTGTCAACGTCTCGATCTCGGCCAGCGCGGCCTCAATCTCTTCCGATGACAGCAGCGAGTTCGGACCGGTCTGGCTCAAGGAACATCTCGTGCGAATCGGGGAGCGGCTACGGATATGGCATCGGCTGGCGGGCCGGCCTAATTCACTCGGCCCGCCAGCGGTCGCCCGGACCTTTGCCATTGCGTATGCATTCCCGTGGTTCCAATTGAACGCTTCCAATTGACGAACAGGAATCAGTCGAGGACGCGATGCGAGGTGCGCCTTGTCTACATTTCGGTGGTCCTTAGCTCTTGTGCTGACCGGCGGCGCCGTGGGTTTACCGGACGCCGGGCGCGTCACGCGCGGCTCCGCCGACCCGCGAAACGCAGCGTATCGTGTCGACGGGGACGCTACGATCCTCTTTCCCTGCGCCCGCGCGGCGAACGGCTCGGGCGTTTGCGCCTGCTTCGCGCCCGGCACGTCGCCGGAATACATGAATCAGTTTGTCGAAGCCTTGCGCGGCGTGCGCGGCGCGGCCTATTCGGCCGGCGGCCGATGGAGTTTCACGTCGAGCGACGGAATGACCGGCGGGAGCGGCGACCCGATAACGCTGACCTATTCCTTCGTCCCGGACTACAGCACCGGTGATCCGTTGGACAGCAACGTGCTGCACCAGGCTTTCGACGCCGCCTTCGGGTCGCGGTCCGCGTGGCAGGACTTATTCCGCGCCATTTTCGCCGATTGGTCGGCCATCACCGGCATCCATCTGGTCGAGGTCAGTGATGACGGCGCGGCCTGGCCGGAGTCACCCGGGGCGGCCGGGCTGCGCGGCGACGTTCGCATCATTTCGTTCGCGATCGACGGTCCGAACAACGTGCTGGCCTACAACTTCTTTCCCGACACCGGCGACATGGCGTTCGACAGCGCCGAGAACTGGGCCGCTTCGGCCAACGATTATCGCTTTTTTCGCAATGTGGTGATGCACGAGTTCGGCCACGGGCTCGGGCTCGACCACATTCTGCCCCGCGATGGCACGAAACTGATGGAGGCCTTTCTCAACCTGGGCTTCCTGGGACCCCAGGATGACGACATTCGCGGGGCCGACCGCTCGTATGGCGACCGCGCCGAACCCAACAACTCTGTCGCGGCGGCGGCCAATTTCGGCCCCTTCAATGCCAACGCGGCGTTCGAGAACCTGTCCCTGAACAGTGCCGCCGACGAGGATTGGTACGCTTTTTCGGCGGTCCCGGGGCAGACGGTCGCGGCCCGAGTCGACCCGGTCGGAGGGCAATACGACCTCGGTCCGGACCCCGGCACGACCGCGACGATCGATACACTTGCGATCAACCCGCTGCGCATCGACATCTTCGACGCCGCCGGTGCGACGCTATTGCGCACCGCAACCGCCGCGGCGCCCGGCCAATCGGCGGAGACCGTTTCGGTCGACGTTCCACCCACGGACAGCGGTATTCTGATTCGCATTTCGACGGACGGCACGGCGAACGATGTGCAGCGCTATCGGCTGGTCCTGACGGAGTCGAACGCGACGCTGCGAATCCTCGAGGTCCGCTCGACACCGGTGGACGGTTTTTCGATCACGGCATCGCCGGCCGACCTGGCGGGGACGGGGATCCTGACGACGCCCGCCGACGCGACCTACCAGGACGGCACGACGGTCACGTTGACGGCGCCGGCGAGCTCCGGCAGCTCGTCGTTCGTGCGCTGGAACCTGGACGGCGCCGCGCAGCCCGCGAGCCAGACGGCCCTGACGGTCTCGATGAGCGCGGGGCACACGGCCGAGGCCGTCTACGTGGTCGGTCTGTCCGTGGACGCCGGCGCGGATGTTGAGATTGTTGCCGGCGAGAGTGCGGAGCTGTCGGCCTTCGCGACCGGCGGAACGCTGCCGTACGTGTATTCGTGGACGCCGACCGGCACGCTTTCCGACGCCTCGTCGTCTCATCCTGTCGCGGTGCCGGCGCAGACAACGAATTACATCGTCGCGGTCACGGACGGGTTGGGGAAGCAGACGACGGACCGCGTGCAGGTCAAGGTCGTGGACCCGCTGAGCGCGGATGCGGGGCCGAAGAGGGTCGTCTTTACGGGCATGAATTTCAAGCTGGCCGGATCGGGCGGCGGGGGGTCACTGCCCTACGTCTACTCGTGGTCGCCGGTGGGCGGATTGTCGGACTCAACCAGCGCGACGCCGACCGGGGCAGTCAACGCGACCACGACGTATACGTTGACGGTGACGGACGCACGGGGCCGCAGCGCTTCGGATACGACGACGGTCGAAGTGGCGACAGCAGTCAGCGTGGATGCCGGCGAAGACCAGGTCATCGCGGAAGGCAGTGCGGCCCTGCTCGGCGCCGTGGTCTCGGGCGGCGCGCCGCCTTATTCGTTCGCCTGGACCCCGCCGGGCGTCGCGGTCGAGGCCAACGGACAGTCGATTCAGGTCTCACCCGGGGAAGACACGACCTACCGCGTGCTCGTCACGGATGCGCTGGGGCAACAGGCCGGCGACGAGGTCCAGATCGTTTTCGCGCGTTCGCTTTCGATCCGTGTCGGCGCCGATCCGCAAACCATTGCCGCCGGTGAAACGAGTACGCTCAGTGGCGGCGCGAGCGGCGGGATCGGACCGTACACATATGTGTGGTCGCCGGCGGACAGTGTCGCGGACTCGATGAGTGCGGTGACGGTTTCGATTCCGGTCGAGACGACGACGTACACGCTGACGGTCGAAGACAGCACCGGGCAGCGTCGCTCGGCAACCGTGCGGGTGACGGTCGGGGCAGTGCCCGGGGCGGCGCCTTCCAACGTCTTGGCGCCTCCGCTGCCGGGGCCTTGCGGTCTGGGAATCGTGGGTTCGATGCCGTTCCTGATTCTCTCGTGCATCTCGGTTCGTCGACTTGCACGGCGCCCGCGCCCGGAACGCTAGATGACCGCGCTCGAATCCGCGGCACCCTCGTCGGAACCCCGCCTGGAAGGCCCGGGCCCGGCCCGGCACTTGCGTGCCGGGTTCTGACGCTGCGTTGTGAGATGGTGAGCACTCCTGTAGACGACCCCTTCCTCAAACGCCGCGCATTCCGACCGCGCGCCGCAGGCGGCACGATCCTGTGGGCGTGCTCGCGCGGCTCTTTCTGACGGCGGATTCGTACGCCCACCCGCCCGCTGGCGGTCTTCGACAACTTTCGACGCGCTCCGATCGACACACGACCGACTCTTTCTTCATAATGCAGGCTAGAATGAGGCGCTGGATCTGGAGTTCTTCATGAAGCCCATGCTCTCGCTCATCGCGTTTGGCGTCGCGCTGCCGATCGCCGTCCTCGCAGACTCGGCGTTGGAGCGGGTCTTGAAGAACGCGCCCGACGACGCCGCGATCGTTTTCGCGCTCCCGAGCATCGACCGGTTTGTGGAGGGCGTTGTCGCGTTCGGCAAGGCCATCGGTGTCGATGAGCTCTCTGATTTTGATGTGGACCAGTTTCTCGAGGCGTTCGATGACGCCGGATTTCCGGCCGAGTTTCTCGACCAGATCGACACCGCCGCCGCTTTCGCCCTGACTCTGCGGCCGGACTCCGATGGACCGCTCTGCGTTCTCGTCGTGACGGATCCGAAGGTGTTTGACGCCGCCGCGCTCGAGACGATTCAAAGCAGCCTGCGCGAAGCGGGTCAGCCGACCCTGGTCCGGCTTCGCAACGGCTGTTTGATTATCGGAGACGACGAGAGCGACGTGGCGGCCGCGCTCGAGGCGAAAGGTGAATTGGTCGAGCGTTTTGGAGCGGCCACGCGCGGGCTGCTGGACGAGCCGCGGGTGCTGTTCTATGTGAACGTGCCGGAATGGAACGAGGTCATTGGCGAAGGCCTCCAATTCGCCGAGAGCATGCTTCAAATGGGCATGCAGATGGCCGGGCCGCAGGCCGAGGCCGGGCTCAAGTTCTGGAAGATGACGTTCGCCGCGACGCGGATGGCGGTGCAAGAGTCGAGGACGTACGCCGTGGCGGGCGTGATCGATGCAGACGGCCTGCGCGTACACGACCGGGCCACTTTCGATCCGGACGGCGCCATCGGAGCGTATCTCAAGAGCGTGCGCAAAACGAAGGGAAATCTGCTGCGCGGGTTGCCGGACGACAATACGGCGATTGCGTTCGGCTGCGAGTGGTCGGTGCCGGAGGGGACCGAAACGCTCAGCGAAAAGATATTCAAGAGAATGCTCGAATTATCGGATATGCAGGACAAGCTCGAGCCGGGGGAGTTGGCGAGTGCGCTGAAGCTGGCGGCGTCGGTTTACCGCCGCCTGACGGGGTATAACGCCGCGGTGAGCGTGGGGCCCGACAGCAAGGGGATGCTCATATCCGGGATGTACTTCAGCTCCGACGCGAAGGCGGTCATGAAGGACATGGGCGGGCTGTTCGAGTGCAGTTCGAGGTGCATGAGCGTCTTCGCCGCCGATGTGGCGATGAACCTCCAGCGGACCCGTGAGACCATTGGCGCGGTGCAGGCGGACGTATACCAGTTCGACTCCGACGACGAGACGTTGCAGGAAATGATGGAAGGGCTCTATGGAGAGTCGCCGCGGTTCTTCGTCGCGCCGCACAAGGAGGGGCTGCTACACGCGATCGGGTCGGCGAGCAACGCGCGGCTCCGCATGGGCGCGGCACTCAGCGGCAACGCGCCCGAACTCACCACCAATCGGCACATCGTGGCGGCCGTCAAGGCACTCTCTCCCGATCCTCAGATCGCCTGTTTTGTCGATCTTCCGAATCTGATGGAGCTCCTCATGGGCGCGGCCCGAGCGAGCGGGGTACCCATCCCCAGCATCAAGTTTCCGAAGACCGATTCGGCATACGCCGCTTTCGGCGTGTATCTCAAACCGGATTCGCTACGAGCCGAACTATTCATCCCCGCATCCGCTGTGAAGACCGCGGTCAAGACGGTCAAGATGCTTTCCGGTCACAAAGAGCCTTCCTGAAATCTCGAGCGCGGCACACGTCCGCGGGCACCGGCGAGCCTTTCGCCGCCCCCGCGGCCAAGGGCGACGACTAGACCCATTGCGAGCATTCGGAAAAAGGAGAATCCACGTTGACACGGATCACACTCTTGGTCGCGCTGCCGTTGTTGCTGCTGGTGGCGGCTGCCACGCAGACGAAGGATCCCGACCATGAAGCGATCAAGCAAACCGCGCTGGATTACGGCGAGAGCTGGTACGCCGGCGATGCCGAGCGCATGGAACGGGCCTTGCACCCCGACCTGGCGAAGCGCATCCTGCGACCGGACCCGCGCTCGGGCAAAGGCCGCATCGAACATATGAGCGCCATGACGCTCGTGCAGACGACCCGCAAGGGCTCTGGTACGAAGGTCCCGGCCGACAAACGCCGCACCGACGTGACGATTCTGGACGTGTACGGCAACGCGGCGTGCGTGAAGCTCGAGATGCACGACTGGATCGACTACATTCAAATGTCGAAGATGGGCGGCCGCTGGGTGATCGTGAACGTGCTTTGGGAGATCACGCCGGAGGCGAAAAAGCGCTGGGGCATTCCCGCGGAGCTTTGAACTTGGCGCAGCAGTCGAGACAGGAAGCGCGACCGAGCGAGAAGCGACACGGAAGGGATTCATGTATGACCGGAGTCGGACCGTTTTGGATACCCGCCCACGGGCCGCGCACGGCCGACGGCCGACCGAATGAGCCTGGGAGGAGAGCATGACCGATCAAGAAACCATCGCCGAAGCCGTGCTCGCAGCCAAGCTGTTGTTCATTCGCTATCTCGAGGGATTCACCGACGAGACCGGCACGCGGCAGATGCCCAACCTGCCAAACCACGCCGTCTGGTGTCTCGGGCATTGCGCGTTGACGATGCACCGCGCTGCCGAGTTGATCGACGGCAAGCCTCCGTCCGAGGCGGATTTCGTGCGCGGCGACGGCAGCGGTAGCGACGCACGGCGCTTCGACACCGAGAGCATCTGCTTCGACTCGATTCCGAAGGACGATCCGGCGCGCTATCCGCCTCTGGCGCGCTCCATTGAGGTGTTCGAGGCCGCGTGCGATCGATTGGCGGCGGCGATGCGCGAAAGTGAGGCGGCCGCGCTGGAGCGCGTCGTGCCGTGGGGCTCGGGCGAACTTTCGCTGCGAAAGCTCGTCCATCGCGTGAGTTTTCACAACGCCATGCACGCGGGCCAGATCACCGATTTACGCCGCGCCTTGGGCTTCGGCAGGGTCATTCGTTGAGCCGCTGCCGAGCCTGGAACCCTTCACGTCAGCCCTTCAGCGCCCGTTTCAGAATCTTGCCGGTCGGCCCGCGCGGCAGATCCTTTGCGAAGCGAATTTCGCGCGGGACCTTGAAGCCGGCGAGCCGCGCGCGGCAAAAGTTCCGCAGCTCGGTCTCGTCCGTCGTCAGGTCTTGCTTCAAAATCACGAAGGCCAGCGGCAACTCGCCGCGGACCTCGTCGGTCATGCCGACGACGGCGGCCTCGGCGACGGCGGCGTGTTCCATGAGCACGTTTTCGATCTCGACCGGATACACGTTCTCGCCGCCGACGATCATCATGTCCTTGGCGCGGCCGGTGATGAAGACGAAGCCGTCCGCATCGACGTGCCCGATGTCGCCGGTCCAGAGCGCCCCGTCGCGCAGCATCGCCGCGGTGGCGTCCGGCTTGTTGTGGTAACCCTGCATGACGCAATGTCCGCGAATGAGCAGTTCGCCGTCTTTACCGGCCGGCAAGGTCGCCCCCGATTCGTCTACGGCGGTGATCTCGATGCCCGGAAGCGTCATCCCGACCGACCCGGCCCGGAACGCCCAAGGCGTATTGAGGGAGACGACCGGCGACGTTTCGGTCAGCCCGTAGCCCTCCAGCAACTGCACGCCGAACCGCTCGAAAAACGCGGCGGCGACGCGCGGCGGAAGCGGTTCGCCGCCGCAGACCGCCAGCGTGATCGAGGCGTAGGTATCGCGGTCGGCTTTCTTCATGTTGGCAAGGACGGCGTACATGCTCGGGATTGCGATGAACACCGACACGCCCTTTTCGGCGATGGTGCTCGCGACGGCGACCGGGCTGAAGCGCGGCAGATAGTGCCCGGTCGCGCCGAGCAGCAGCGGCGCGACCGTCATGACGGTGAAGCCGAAGCTGTGAAACTGCGGCAGGACGCTCAGGAAAACCTGTTCAGGAGAGATTCGTGCGTGCTGGATGCACGCGTGGGCGTTCTCCAGGAGATTGCGGAAAGTCAGGCAGACACCCTTCGGGTCGCCGCTCGTGCCGGAGGTGTAGAGCAGCACCGCGACGTCCTCGAACGCCGCTTCGGGCGCGGCGCGGCGCCCCGGAATGAGCGAGCGGGCGCTGAGCTGTAGGAGCTTCAGGCCGGTTTTTTCGACGGCGGGTGCGAAGCGTTCAATGGTGACGATCAGGTCGAGACCCGCGTCGCGAACGATCTTCGCTAACTCTTCCGGCGCAAGCAGGAAGTTGAGCGGGACCGGCGTCTTACCCGCGTACCAACAGGCGAAGATGGCCGCCGCGCAGGCCGAGGAGGTCGGTGCCAGGATGCCGACGCGGGGCTGCTCGCTTTGCGATTCGATTTGCGCCGCGAGACCGCAGGCGACGGCGCGGAAACTCTTGAAGTCGAGCGCCAGGCTCGGGTCGCAGGCCGCCGGCTGATCCATGCGTTCGGCGCAGGTCTTTTCGAACTCGTCCAGGAGAGGGTGCATCATGTTTCCTCCGCACCGCGGCGATCGGGTCGTGATTCAGCGAAGCATACGGCCGCCCTCAGTTTTCGGCGAAGAGCGCCCGTGTGAAGGTATCGGGGTCAAACGGTTCGAGGTCGTCGAGGGTCTCGCCGAGCCCGACGAACTTGACCGGGATGTCGAGCTGGTCGCGGATGCCGACGACGATCCCGCCCTTGGCCGACCCGTCGAGTTTGGCGAGAATCAGCCCGGTCACTTGCGTGACCTCCGAGAAGACTCGGGCCTGATTGATGGCGTTCTGCCCGATGGTCGCGTCGAGCACCAACAGCACCTCGTGCGGCGCATCGGGGATTCGCTTCTGCACCACGCGGCGAATCTTGCCGAGCTCACGCATGAGATGGTCCTGGGTGTGCAGCCGGCCGGCAGTGTCGATCACGAGTACGTCGACCTTGCGGGCGATCGCCGCTTCGCACGCGTCAAACGCGACCGCGGCCGGATCGCTGCCCGGTTGGTGCTTGACGATGCCCACGCCGGCGCGGTCGGCCCAGATGCCGAGCTGCTCGATGGCGGCGGCGCGAAAGGTGTCGCACGCGCCCATGAGAACCGACTGCCCCTGCTTCTTGAGATAGTGGGTCAGCTTGGCGACGCTGGTGGTCTTACCCGAACCGTTGATTCCCACGACGAAGATCACGGTCGGCGGCGAGGCCGCGCGGCGCAGCGCCCGATCGGATTCGCTCCAGGTCGATGCGATGCGGTCGCTCAGAAAGGGGAGTACCTCCTGCGCTTCGCCGATCTTCCCGGCCTTCCACGCATCGCGTACCTCGTCGAGCAGTCCGGCGACTGCCCGCGGGCCCATGTCCGCCTTGACCATCGCATCGTTCAGCTCGTCGAGCAGGTCTTCGTCGATTTTGCGGCCGAAAGGCAGCACGGCCCGCAGCCCGGCGGCGATCTTGCCGCGGGTCTTGTTCAGGCCCTTCTTGAAGGCATCAAACAGGCCCATCGTCAGCTTCCCGTTCCGTATCGTTCGAGCGCGCCGCGGTGTCCACGGTGTCGGCGGGCTCGCCGGCCGGCGGCGGCGCGACCGGCTCCGCGCCGTCAGGCGTCGCATTTTCGTTTCGCCGTCGAATGCCGTCCAGCACCCCGTTTACAAACGCCGGTGATTCCGCGTCGCCGAATCGCCGCGCCAGCTCGATGGCCTCATTGATTACGACCTGGAAGGGTGTTTCGGGCCGGGACAGGAGCTCAAAGAGTCCAAGCCGCAGGATGTTGCGGTCGACGGGCGCCATGCGCTGCACGGACCAGCCGGGGACGGCGGCCGCGAGTAATTCGTCCGCGCGGGCCCGTGCGGACCACGCTCCGATCGCCAAATCTCTCGCGAAGCGCAGCACGGTGCGGGTCGGCGGTTCGTCGAAGTCCAGGTCTTCGTGGTTCTGGTCGTCGTGCAGGAAGTCGTTCAGCCGGTCGGCGAAATCGTCGCCCAACGCATCGAACAGGCAAAGCGCCTGCAACGTGAGCATGCGAGCCCGCGACCTTTTCTTCAGCGGCATGGGCAGCTTGAACTCATGAGGCCGCCGTCGCTCATCCCGGTTTGGACAGCAGCGCCAGCAGGTTCGCCATCTCGATCGCGGTGCGGGCGGCGTCGGTGCCTTTGTTTCCGTGCTTGCCCCCGGCGCGGTCGATCGCCTGCTCGAGCGTGTCGGCCGTGATCACGCCCAGTGCGATCGGGACTTCGGTCGCCAGCGAAACCTGTGCGACGCCCTTGGTGACTTCGTTGGCGATGTAGTCGAAGTGCGGCGTCTGGCCGCGTATGACGCACCCGAGCGCCAGCACGGCGGCGTAGCGACCCGACGTAGCCAGCTTCTTGGCCGCCAGCGGGATCTCGAACGCGCCCGGCACCCAGACATGCGTAATGTCGGCCGGCTCCGCTCCGTGCCGGATCAGCGTGTCGGTCGCCCCGTCGAGCAGCTTGGTCCCGATCAGCTCGTTGAAACGCGAGACGACGATGGCGAAGCGCTGCGAAGTGGCGTCGAGCTTGGCGGACAGGGTCTGGGCCATGGAACGGTCCCGTGCGGCCGACAATTCGGCCAAGCGGCAGTGTAGCCCTGAATGCAGCGTCCGGCAATCACCGCGGGCGCGCCAGCGCGCTCGTCTCCCGCTGCAGCGCGGCAGCGCGGTTGTCCGGGCGGTGCGGTAGAATGTCGCTGAAATTGTGGGCGAACCGGTCGAGCGCGAAACACGTGGCCCATCGTCGTTCCGCGCGCAGCGAGGAATTCTGCTGGATACCGAGCCGGATACTTCGCTTCGCGCAGTATGACGTTCGCCGAATCGTGTTCCCGGACTTGAGTGAGTTGCGCATTTATGGCGAAATCCGATAAATCCAGATCGTCTCGCCCGAGTCGGCGCTTTCGGCGGTGGGTCCTCGGCGCAATCGCGACCGCGTCGCTCGGCACGGCATCATTCATTGCCTGGGTCCTGCTGAATCCGAGCAACGACCCATTTCGACGACATCACGCGCGTGTCGCGAGGGACCTGCTCGATTCGCCCGAAGCCGAGCACCGCAAACGAGGCGCCTGGTACATTGCCGAGAATCGCGCCGCCGACACGGCCCAGCTCTTGCTGGCACGTCATCTGGCGGAGCGACGCGAGGCCGACCCCGACGTCCGGGAGAGCTTCGTCTATGCGCTCGGCCGCGTCGGAGACCCGCTGCACTTTCCGCTGCTGCGGACGCTGGCGGTGTCGGGCACCGAGCGCAGCGGATACGTGCGCGCCGCCGCCTGGTTGGCTGCGGCGCGCGTCGATCGCGCTCGTTTCCACAATCTCGCCGAAGCCCAACCGTCCGCCGATGACGATTGGGACCGCATCGGGCTGGCGCAAGCGTGGCTGGCGATCGGTGATTGCCGAGGTGTAATGGCCCTGCTCGAGTTTGCCGGGCGCGGCGATCACAGCCAACGCGTGGTCGCCGCGCGAGCCCTCACACGAGGCGTCCGTCCCGCGCTGGTGGCGGTGGGGCGCTGGCCGATCGATGCGGAACTTCGCGCAGGAGAGGTGTGGCCGGAGGAACTGGTCGCGGAGGTTCGGCGACGGTGCGGCGAGTTGGACCTTCAGGCGATCGCCGACGAGTCGCGCCCGCACATCGAGCAGGCTCGCGCGGTGCAGCGCATCGTCCGCCGGCTGCACGGCGCTCGCGAGCGGTTGGTGGGTCTGCTGTTCTCGAGCGAGTGAACGAGAGTGCGTGCTTGCCGAGTCCGGAGCAAGATGCTTCGCTTCGTTCAGCACGACGTCTGTTGTCGCCCGCCTCCGCCATAGAAGCGATAACATCCGTGAAATCACGCGCAGCGCTCAACGATCTGTTCGCCAAATGCGGTATACTCTCGTACTCAAGATTAACCGTTGGGAGAAGCGGTGCGCGATCGATCGGGCCGAGTCTGTGCCGGGGGCCTATGCGGACTTGCTGCCTTGCGCCAGGCGCTGGTCTCGCTGGTTGTGGCCGCGTTGTCTATCGTTGTGGGGGCGGCCGACTCGCCAGCCGGCCAAGAGGCCGTCGCGATCGTTTTCGAGCGCGACATCCGGCCCATTTTCGCAGACAATTGCTTCGCATGCCACGGTCCGGACGCCGCCGCGCGTCAGGCGGACCTGAGATTCGACACCCGATCGGGCGCGACGGCTGAGCTATTCTCCGGCGGGTTCGCGATTGTCCCCGGCGACGCGACCGCCAGCAAGCTGCTCAAGCGCGTGTCGTCCGACCGCGATGGCTTCCGCATGCCGCCGCCCGAGACGGACAAGCGTCTGACCGAGCGCCAGATCGCACTTTTGCGGAGCTGGATCGAGCAGGGCGCCGCGTGGCCGCGGCACTGGGCCTTCGTCGCGCCGACGCGTCCGCCGGTCCCGGAGGTGCGGCGGCGGGACTGGCCCCGCAACGCGATCGACCACTTCGTGCTGGCGCGGCTCGAACGGGAGGGACGCAAGCCTTCCGCCGTAGCGAGCAATGCGACCTTGATTCGCCGGCTGTCGTTCGACCTGAACGGCCTGCCGCCCACGCTCGCCGAGATCGACGCGTTTGAAAGCGACGCTTCGCCGAGCGCCTACGAAGAGCTGGTCGAACGTCTGCTCGCGTCATCTCGTTATGGCGAGCGGATGGCGTTGGAATGGCTCGACGCGGCGCGCTACGCGGATACGAACGGCTATCACATCGACAACGAGCGCAGCATGTGGCCGTGGCGCGACTGGGTGATCCACGCCTTCAACCGCAACATGCCGTTCGACCAGTTTACGATCGAGCAGCTCGCCGGCGACCTGCTGCCCGACGCCGATCTCGCCCAACGCATCGCGACCGGATTCAACCGCAACCACATGGTGAATTTCGAGGGCGGCGCGATTCCGGAGGAGTACCAGACCGAGTACGTGATCGACCGCGTCAACACGACCGCCACGGTCTGGATGGGGCTGACGTTCGGCTGCGCCCGGTGCCACGACCACAAGTTTGACCCGATCTCGCAGAAGGACTTCTACAGTTTCTACGCCTTTTTCAATAACGTGCCCGAGAAGGGGATCGATGGACAGAAGGGCAACGCCGTCCCGGTAATTCAGGTGCCGACCGCCGAGCAGGCGGCGGAACTGGTCGACTTGCGCGAGCAGGCCGAGCAGCTCGAGACGCACCTCAACGGCCCCATGCCGGAGGTGGACGCCGCCCAGGTTGAATGGGAGCGGGAGACGGCCGGTAAGCTCCGCGACCGCTGGTCGGTACTCGAGCCGCTCGCGCCCCGCTCGACGGGTGGCGCGACGCTGACGCCGCTGCCGGACCGGTCGGTGTTCGTCCATGGAAAGAACCCGCAGAAAGACACCTACGAAGTCGTCGCGCGGACCGATGCGATCGGCATCACGGCGATTCGGCTGGAAGCGCTCAGCGACGAGCGTCTGCCGCACCAGGGCGCCGGCCGCGCCGAGAATGCCAATTTCGTGCTGACCGGGTTTGAGCTGCAAGCGGCGCCGCTCGGCGATCCGGCCGAGTCCATGAGCATCGAGCTCGTCGCGGCGCACGCCGACTTTTCGCAGCTAAAGTTCCCGGTCGATCGGGCGATCGACGGAGACCCCAAGAGCGGCTGGGCTGTGGACGGGCACCACCGCCCCGAGCCGCGCGTCGCGGTGTTCGTTCCGCTCCGGCCGATCGGATTCGCCGGCGGCACGGAGCTGCGCTTTCGCCTGAAGCACGAATCGACGTTCGAGCAGCACACCATCGGCCGCTTTCGATTGTCGGTCACGACCGAAGTGGACATTTTCCGCAACAAGTCCCCGTCCCGGCTCGGCGACTGGCGAGTCGTCGGCCCGTTTTCGTCGCAGACCGGCGCCGAGGCGTTTGGGACCGAATTCGAACCCGAACAAAAGCTCGCCGAGGGTCTGGACCTGACCACGACTTATCGCGGCGGCGCGTTTCGCTGGACACCGCGACGCGATTTTGTGGACGGAAAAGTCCATCTGCTCAACGGCGAGATTTCGGCGACGTATCTGGCGCGATCGATCCACGCCCCCACGCCTCGGCGCATGACGCTCTCGCTCGGCAGCGACGACGGGATCAAGGTTTGGGTCAACGGGCGTCTCGTGTTCGAGAAAGACGTGCAGCGCGGCGTTGCGCCGGATCAGGAACATCTCACCGTCGAGCTCGAGCGCGGCGAAAACCACCTGCTCATGAAAATCGTCAATTACGGCGGCGGATACGGGTTCTATTTCCGCGTGAGCCGCGAAGACGGCGGCATTCCGCTCGACGTGGCCCGCATTCTCACCACGACCGCCTCGGACAAACGCGAAGAGCAGCCGACCCGCCGCGTTCGCGATCATTACCGCGGCCGGCACTCACCGGCGTGGAAGAAAATGAGCGACGAACTCGCGCTCGTCCGCCGAAAGCATAGCGAGATCGACGCGCGCGTCGCAACCACGATGGTCATGAGCGAGATGCAAGAGCCGCGCGCGTCGCATTTCCTGAACCGCGGGCAGTACGACCAGCGCGGCGACCGCGTCACGACCGGTTTGCCCGCCTTTCTGCCGCCGCTGCCCGAGGACGCCAAGGGTGATCGGCTGACACTGGCGCGCTGGCTGGTGGAACCTGCCCACCCGCTGACGGCACGAGTCGTCGTAAACCGGCTCTGGCAGATGCTCTTCGGCACCGGGCTGGTGAAGACCGCCGAGGACTTCGGCACGCAAGGCGAATGGCCCAGTCATCCGGAATTGCTCGATTGGCTGGCGGTCGAGTTCGTCGAGAGCGGCTGGGACATTCGCCACATGCTGCGGCTGATCGTCGATTCGGCCACCTATCGGCAAACCTCCCGGGCGGGCCGCGAAAGATATGCCGACGACCCGCAAAATCGACTGCTCGCGCGGGGGCCGAGGTTTCGGCTGCACGCGGAGACGATTCGCGACAATGCGCTGGCCATCGGCGGTCTGCTCGTCGAAAAGCTCGGCGGGCGCAGCGTCAAGCCCTACCAGCCGCCGGGACTATGGCGTGAGGTTTCCTACAATCCGGACAAGCAGGAGTACACGGCCCAAGTCTATGTGCAGGACAAGGACGAGAGTCTATACCGGCGCGGGTTGTACACGTTCTGGAAACGGGCCGTTCCGCCGGCGACGCTGGCAACATTTGACGCGCCCAATCGCGAGATCTGCACGGTTCGCCGCCCGCGAACAAACACTCCGTTGCAAGCGCTGGCTCTCCTGAGCGATCCGACGTTTGTAGAAGCGGCGCGCGGCCTGGCGCAGCGCATGATGACCGAGGCCGGGCCGGAAATTGCCGGTTGTGTAGACTTCGCGTTTCGGCTGGCGACGGCGCGCCGCCCGAGTGCGGCGGAGCGCGCGGCCCTGGTTGATCTCTACCAAGACAGGCGCGCCGCGTTTGGCGCAAATGAGGAAGAGGCGCTGAAACTGCTCAGCGTGGGCGAGTTCCCGCGCAACGAATCCCTGGAAGCCGTCGAGTTGGCCGCGTGGACTACGGTCGCCAGTGTAATCCTGAACCTCGATGAGACGATCACCAAGAACTGATGCCGCACGTGAAAACGGCCTCCGGCTGGTGTGAGAAGGGCCATGAGTCTCGAACGCGAAATTGAACTGCTGCTCACCCGACGCCAGCTCTTCGGCCGCACCGCCGCGGGCATCGGCGGTGCCGCGCTGACCGCTCTGCTCAATCCGCGGGCCTTCGCGACCTCGCAGGAACCGGTTGGCGGCGGGCCCGGCCTGCCCGGCTTGCCGCACTACCAGCCGACCGCCAAGCGCGTCATCTATCTCTTCATGTCCGGCGGCCCGTCCCAGCTCGACCTGTTCGACTACAAGCCCGGCCTCGCCGACGTTCACGGGACCGAGCTGCCCGATTCGGTGCGCATGGGCCAGCGCATCACCGGCATGACCGCGAAACAGAAGCAGTTTCCGGTCGCTTCGTCGCTGTTCAAGTTCGCGCGACACGGCAAGTGCGGGGCCTGGGTCAGTGAGCTGCTACCGAACACCGCGACGATTGTCGACGACATCGCGATCATCAAAACCGTAAACACCGAAGCCATCAACCACGACCCCGCCATCACCTACTGCTTTTGGCTGCTCACGCGCATGGCGTGGTCTGCCCGCGGAACGTCTTTCTCTCAGGATCTGCGCGATCTGGGAGTTCGGGTTAGGGCTGACTCTTCTGCGCTCACGGTCATTTCAGAGGTTGCGGATCGCATTCGGAACGAGCTCGCGGGATATCCCTCATCCGGCCAGTTTGGGGAGATCGCCGCTCTGGCCGTCCGGAGCGCCCTCGCCGAGACGGTCGGACAGCAGGGGCCGACCCTGTTCGGAAGCTCGATGGACGACGTGCAGCAGGCCTTTCGGGCCTACTCGACACGTGCGCAGTTTGGCGTTCTGGCCCACCGCTTCTTCGCCGACTTCACGGCACGGTGTCTCCGGTCGTTCGTGGATCGGGAGCTGTCCAACCACGTAGGGCCAGGCCATGCCCTCTCCAACGTCGAACAGAGTGGAGATTTTCTAAAGGCCCTCGACACCCACACGCGCCAGGCGGCCCGGATCGTCGAGGACTTCGCCGGTGGCTGGTACTCCAAGCACAACTGGGAGTCGAAGGGTGAGATCAGCCGGGACGAGACCCAACGCTTCGTCGAATATGCCCTGCGCAAGCTCCGGTCTGAACTCAAGCGGGGTGCGGGCCCTTGATCTGCGAGGTGCTGATTCGGTGCGATGGCGCCAGTGTGCCGCCAAGTTGGCGGAGCCTGCCGAGGAAAGATCTGCGGTGTCTAGGTGCGAGGCCGAACCTCAACCTCCACATAGAAAGCCCTTCCCACAGGCTCCTGACGTCGGTGCAGCGTCGAGCCGCGGATTTGGTGAGGATTGCGGCCTATGTCTACGGAGCCGACCAGTTGGTGAGCCGGGGCGGTGACGCCGATGTCCATGGCGACAAGTGGGAGCGGGACCTGGCCCTCTGCGTCCCGGTGAGCGACCCGGACTTCTGGCGGAACAAGGAGGTTCGGCTCCGCCTGGAAGAGGTGCTTCGCTTCCTATCTGGCGACCGGTGGACGTTTGACTTCTCCAAGGCGACCCCTGAGGCTGAGCAGCTTGCTCTCGGCCTCGATCCGCTGGTGTCACTAGGTGAACCGGACGGCGTGTACCTGTTCTCGGGTGGCCTCGACAGCCTGTGCGCTGTGGTGGAGGCGGTGAAGAAGAGCAGAGGTCGTCCGTTGCTCATTGGCCATTCGTCGGCCT
>JACZRH010000127.1 GCA_022574815.1 Planctomycetota bacterium
GTTGATCTCGGGTGCCTGGTTTTCCACTTGTTCGGGAAGACCGTCCGTGGTGATTTGGATGATGCGCTGGCCGTCGTAGAAGAAGATGTCCCGCAACGGCCCGCCGCATGCTTGCACGTTGTAGCTGCGCTTCCAAGTAATGTGGCCGAGGATGTTGATCTTGGCGCTACTGTCGTGAACGTCGTTGTCTGTCAGACGCGTCACAACGCCGTTGCGGTAGATCATGATCTCGCTCGTGGGATTCCCGCTCGGATCGGGCGGGCCTATCCAACTCGACCAGACGAGGGTGCCGTGGTCGTTGAGGGCCGGCAGTCCGTCGATCACGTTGTCATTCGTGATTTGGATGAGCTGCCCGTTGTCGTACAGGAAGATCTCGCCGCCGAGGCGCGAGGAGAACACGACCTGCCCGCGGTTGTTGAGCCGTGGCTTGCGTTCGTCGCGCTGGTTGTTTGTAACCTCGACAATCCGGTAGCCGGGCGGGACTTGCGCGACGGCCGGGAGGCTCAGCGCCAGACCGAGAGCGCTCACGCTCAGCGTGGCTCTTGCGTTCATGGGCTTATCTCCGAATGAGGATCTCGGCGTCCTGTGCGCTGGTGACCACGATCTCGGTGCTGCCGGCGCTGATCGTCAGCGTTTCCACCTCGATGCACGCCGCGTCGGTGACGGTCGTGAAATCCACGCTGCCGTCGATGTCCATGTCGCCGATCGTCAGGTCGGGCTTGACGAGTGCGACGGCCCAGGGACTGCCGGCGGAAGGAAAGGTGGCGTCGTCGCAGGTGTCGTCGGGGAAGCAGTTCGGTTCCTTGGATGGTTGCCAGTTGTCGCACGACGTCCATTTGTCGTCGGCCGCGTCGGCGACCCACGTAAACAAGACGCCCCATCCGAGCGGGACCGCCCAGGCGGCAGCCAACAGCCCAATCATAAGCCGATCTCTACGTTTCATGAAAGAATCCTCCGAAAAAGAGAACGTGTCACCCGCCGCGCGACCCCGTGCCGCGCCGGCAAGGGACGTTCATCCGTTGTTTCTCCCTGTCTGCTGTGTGCCACGGCTCTGTGAGCCGTGCAGTACGGTCGGTCCTTTCGCACTCTGCACTGCCGACACGGCAGTGGCACACGCCCAGTTGAGCCTTGCGCCATGAGCGCTCCGCTCGGTGCGGCACTGCCGACACGGCAGTGGCACAAGACGTTTCCGACACGCGGGCCGGTGGTGTCGGTGGTGTCGGTGGTGTCGGTGGTGTCGGTGGTGTCGGTGGTGTCGGTGGTGACGGTGTCCCGCCGGTCCACCCACCAAGCCCTGTTTCCTCGTTTTCCCACAAGCGACATGCCGAGACGCGGCCCCATCCGACACGTCCTATATCCAGTATAAGGTGTCCTTCGGAATAGACAAGTGAGAAAATTCGAGTTTCTCGCGGTGCGCAGGCGTCATCCCACCTCGGTTTCATTCGACGGTCCGCGTGCCACGGCTCTGTGAGCCGTGCAGTGCGGTCGGACCGCTCACACCTGGCACTGCTGACACAGCCGTGGCACGCGTCTCGTGTGAGCCGTGCGAGTCTGGGGTATACTCGCTGGTCGTCTACCGTGGACTCCTGCCAGGAAAGGCGAATCGATGCTGGCCGCCTTGTTCGCGACCGCCGCGCTGCTGCAAGCAGCCGAGCCGCAACCCATCGACGGCTCGGCGGTTCAGGCACTCATGCCGGCGGTGCGCTTCGAGAGCTTCTCGAACGGCCTGCGCGTCGCGGTCGTCGAGGACCATGCGTTGCCGCTGGTCAGCGTGCAGCTCTGGTACCGCGTCGGCTCCGCGTACGACGACATCGACAATCCCGGCCTGTGCCACGTCACGCGGACGATCGTTGAGCACCGCGAAGACGCGGCGCTCCGGCTCCGCGCCGCCGGCGTGCGTTTCGAAAGTAAGACGCTGCGCGACGCGTGTTACTTCTCCTCGGTACTTCCGCCGAACTTCCTCGAATACGTGCTCGACATCGAAGCGGCCCGCATGACGGCGTTCGAAGTCACGCCGGCGATGGTCAAGACTGGCTTGAACGCCGCGGCGCGTGACTTGAACATCCTTCGCGAATCCGACGCGGACAGAGCTGAGGAGTACCAGCGCCCGCTTTTGCGCGCGATGTTTCCGAAACACCCTTACCAGCATCCGCCCGGCCTTGTCGCCGATTCTCTGAGAGACCTCACCCCGGCGGACGTGAGGGAATTCCTGGATCGCTGGTTCGTGGCGGGCAACGCAACGCTGCTCGTGACCGGTGATGTCTCGACCATTAAGGTTTTGGAACAACTGCGCGATCGCTTCGCCAAGCTCCCTTGGAAGGATGCGCCGCGTCGCACCTACACGGAGTCGCCCGGCGCGGAGGTCATCGAGATCGAGGTGGCCACGCGCACCACGCCATTCGTGCGGATCGCATTTCTGACTCCGCGAATGGGCGCCTTCGAGAACGCGGCGATTGAGGTCCTGCTGCATTCATTGCTGAACGGCATTGACGGGCCTTTGCACGCGGAACTGGTGAAGGAAGGCTATCCTTGGCCGGTGGGCTGGACCTCTGAGAAGTGGCAAGACGCCGGCTTGGTGACCCTTTGGCTGCACGGTGTTCCGCAGCGAGATGGCGCGCCGGCGTGGCGAGACGACCCAAAGGAGAACCGCAAGATTATTCGAAAGTGGCTGGCTCTGATCGATCGCTATCTCGCAAAGGCCCGGACGCATTCCAGCGACCCGGTCAGGCACAACCGCGCCCGCGCACTGGCCGCGGCCGATCGGTGGAGCGCGCGTTTGGATTTTGGCGATCGCGCTGTCGAGCGGGCGCGAAACGAAGTCGTCGCGGGTGACCTGCTACTGATGGATTTCGGCGTCGCGCAGATCGAGCGCGTCTCGGTTGCCGATGTGCAGAGAGCGGCCAGAATGCTCTCAGAATCACGGCGCGTCATCGCATACTATCGCCCCGATGCCGCCGGCACGGTTCCGCTCGCTCCACGGCCGATTCGCGCACTTCGGAAGGTCATCGGCGCGGGGCAAGTCTTGGAACGCTTGGCAGCACACGCAAGCAACTTGCCGCCCGTAATAGCACCGCGAATTCACCCGCGCGTGGAATCCCGGACCGCTGGCGATATCCCTGTGACGGTATGCACGCTGCCCGGCTCGAATTGGGCCGGCGTGGCCCTGCTCGAGTGGTGGCCGGGTGAAGACGACCGTCGCGTTTGGGTGCTTCCTGCCCCCCGTCCAGTCGAGACCGACATTCGAGGTTTGCGCGGGAAAGCAATAGACTATGCGACCTATCATGGCGCCGTTCGCCAACATGTCTTGCCTCACCTCTACGGACACGGTGGCCCGAACGGCGAGTTCGTCACGGTCGAAACGGACAAAGCGTTGGCGATGCTCGAATGGCTCGTCCAGGTCATGTCCGACGAGCGGTCCGGCGCCGCGCCGCGACCGACCGCGTCCTGGCCGGTCGAAGTGTTCGCGATCGGCGAGTTGACGTCGCAGGCGGTAGTTGATTCTCTAAAGTCTACACTCGGTCAACTCGCAGGCCCACTCACGGCACCCAGGCAAGACGATTCGAATCACCACAGCCGGCCACACAAGCTCGACGCGGGCCGCACGAATCGTCGCCCGCGCATTGAAATGAAGGCCTACACCGATGAGGCGCCGTTGGGGTTCTTTTCCACGCTTCTGGTCTGGGACAGCGTCCCGGATCGGCAAAAGTTGTCTCCCACGCAGGTGCGAACCCTGGCGATCTTGCTCGGCCGTACTCCTCACGACAGTCCGTGGATCGGCGTCGATGCCGATTCTGCAATGCAGCGCTGGGTCCTGAGCGACAACGCGATCGACGCGTCCGGCTCGATGAGATCTTCCGACGTGGAGGCGGTTGCGTTGGCGTGGCTGGCGCGATTCGAAGAGATCCGCAGCGGCGCCGTTCCGCGGAATCAGATTCAATACGCGCAGCGGCTGGCACAGGTCGAGCGGCTGGTTCGATTGAGCGGGCCTTCTTCCATTCTCGAGGAGATCGTGTGGCAACAGGGCGACCCCTGGAAGTTCGACGAGCATGACACCGCCGCCGAAATCCGCACCCGGCTTCAACGAGCCTGCGAGAGTGCATCGGTGACCATCCAGGCCTTTGGCGTAGACGAAGCATCCGCCAAGCGGCTGCGCGCCCGGTCGGAAGAGTTGAACGACGCGCCCGCGGGAAACCGGCCCTAAACCGAGTGCCATCACACGCTGTCGCCCCTTCGGGGTCTGGATGATAGTATCTCAGGCCTTCCAGGGGCTCATTCCCTGGTTACGACCTGTCGCGCTCTGGCGGTTGAAAAGCTACTCTACGTCCTCTGTGATCTCGGCGCCTCTGCGATGATTCACCCACCCCGGGAAGCTCAAGCATGATCGACATCAAAGTCATCCGTGAAGAACCCGACCGCGTCAAGAAAGCCTGCGCCGACAAGGGCATGACCGTCGACATCGACCACCTGCTGTCGATCGACGCCCGCCGACGCGAGCTCGAAACCGAGTTCAACGAGTTGCGGCACCAGCAGCGGCAGGCCGGCGAGAAGATCGCCAAGGCCCCCAAAGAGGAAAAAGCCGTACTCAGCAAGGAGATGGGACCCATCCGGGACCGCATCAAGGCGGTCGAAGAAGAGCGCGCGAGCGTCGACGCCGAACTGCACGAGCTCATGCTGCGCGTCCCGCAGGTGCCGCACGACGACGCCCCGGTCGGCCACGGCGACGAGAGCAACGTCGAATTGCGCAAGGTCGGCGAGCCCCGGCGTAAGGGCGACTTCGGCTTCGAGTTCAAGGACCACCTCGCGCTCGGCGAATCGCTCGGCCTGTTCGACTTCGAGCGCGGCGTCAAGCTCGCCGGCTCGCGCAACTACGTGCTGTGCGGGGCCGGCGCGATGCTGCACGAAGCGGTCCTGCGGCTGGCGTGGGACATCATGCTGCGGCGCGATTTCGTCCCGCTGACCGTGCCGGTGCTGGTGAACGAGCGGCTGATGGTCGGCACGGGCTTCTTCCCGCTGCACCGCGACGAGGTCTATCTCGCCGAGCGCGACAACCAGTGCCTGGTCGGCACGGCCGAGGTCCCGGTCACGGGGCTGCACTGCGACGAAATCCTGTCCGAGGACGAGCTGCCGAAACTGTACGTCGCGCGCAGCACGTGCTTTCGCCGCGAGGCCGGGGCTGCGGGGCGGGACACGCGCGGGCTGTACCGCGTTCACTTCATGGACAAGCTCGAACAGGTCGTGCTCTGCAAGGCCGACCCCGAAGAGTCCGCGAAGTGGCACGAGATCATCCTGCTGAATTCCGAGGACGTGCTGCAGGCGTTGGAGCTGCCGTACCGCGTGGTCGAGGTCTGCACCGGCGAGATGGGGCAGGGCAAGTACCGCATGTACGACATCGAAACCTGGATGCCGAGCCGTGAGTCGTACAGCGAAACGCACTCGGCCAGCAGCTTTCATGACTTCCAGGCCCGCCGGCTGAACCTGCGCTACCGCACAAGTCCGCCCGTGGCAGCCGCGGGTAGCCGCACGGCGGGCAAGACGGGGCGTAAGGTGAAATCGGAGATCCACTTCTGCCACACGCTGAACAATACGGTCATCGCGTCGCCGCGAATTCTGATCCCGCTGGTGGAAACGAACCAGAACGCGGACGGCAGCGTGAGCATTCCGCAGGCGTTGCGGCCGTACATGCAGGGGATGGAGCGAATCGAAGCACCCGCGTCGTAGCAATAGCGCCGCGAGACGCTGCGACCCGCTGCGAGCTGGAATACCGTCGTTTGCGGGCGGACCGCACGGCGTAAGGAGAAACGAAAGATGCACCTGGACGATGCACGCGGCTTGAAACGCAGTCTCACGGAGAAGCTTGTCAAACGCGTCGCACAACGAATCACCGCGCGCACGCTGGACCTGCCGGCCGGGCCGATGGCCGAAGCGAAGCAGACGCCGCTCAGCCTGGCGCTCGGTGTGGCCCGGGCCGGGCCGGGCGACTTCAAGCTGGCGGTGCGCCTCCAGCAGCACGCACGGACGGTGGTGCGGGATGCGCTCAAGGTGGATCTGTTGGGCGTTGGATAGGGACGATGGCGGCGGTGACACTGGAATCGGCCCGAGCGGCCAAGCCGGCGGTGCAGAACGTCTTTGCCGGGCTGGCCGAGGTGGTGGGGGTGGGCATCACGCGCATCGGCGACGGCTACGGCGTGAAGGTGAACTTGCGCGCCGCGCCGGCGGCGGGCGTGGAACTGCCGGCGGAGGTCGAGGGTGTTCCCGTGCGGGTGGAGGTGGTGGGGACGATTCGCAAGCTCCCCGCGGAGGATTGATTCTCCCGGCGTCAATCGGACCAGTCGGGAAACGCGGCCGTGAGCAGCGCGCGTCCGCGGTCTTTCTGATACGACTCGCGGGTTCGTTGCAACATGGCGTTCAGCGCAGTTTGATCGTAGCCGAGCTTCGCGCACACGGCGGACAGCGATTTGAAGTCTTTGTCCTCGCGGGCGTGCCCGATTGACCGATGGATCAGCAAGCAGACCGCGACGAGTGGTGCGGCTTCCGCGGTGCGCCGCAGTCCGTCGGCGAGAAAACCCAATTGGTAGAACGTGCTCGCCTCGCCCGCCTTGTTGCCGATGGCCTGTCGCATGTTCAGGGACTTTCCGAACTTCTCGCGCGCCGCGGCGTAGTTGCCCTCGATCAAGTCGACCGACGCGAGATTGTGCCACGTGGCCGCCTCGCCCGCCTTGTCGCCGATGCCCTGTCGCATCTTCAAGGACTTGCCAAAATTCTCGCGCGCCGCGGCGTAGTTGCCCTCCTCCGAATCGATCGTCGCGAGCTGGTGCCACGTGGCCGCCTCGCCCACCTTTTCGCCGATGGCTTGTTGCATGCTCAGGGCTTTGCCGAACTTCTCGCGGGCCGCGGCGTAGTTGCCCTCGTTCAGGTCGATCGACGCGAGCAGGTGCCAACACGCATCATCGCGCTGGAGCTCGGGGATCTCTTCGATCAGTTCATAGGCCCGACGCCACTCGGCGACCCGGCTGAGACGCCGGGCGAGTTGCAAGGCCGCCCAGCACCAACGCTCGCTGTCGGCGCCGAGACGGGCATGGTACCGACAAGCCTCTAGCTTCAGGCCCGGATTAACGCGCAGTTCGGCCTCGCGGTCGCGCTTGAAGGCGTCCTGCCAGAATGCGGCCAGGCGCCTGTGCGTTTCGACCGTGTCGTCCGCCGGCAAGCGCTCGACGTCGGTCAGCCACGCTCGCAGCAACCCCGGCGGCTGAAACAGGCTGAGTAAATCGGGGGCGTCGAAGCGTTGCAGCAGACCGTACTCGACGCCGGAGTCCAGGCAACGACGCGCGTTCTCCTGGTCGAGATCGGTGAGGGCCGCGACCGCGTCAACCGGCAACGGCAGGATACTGAGCGCCAGGCGGGCGGCGACGCGCTGAGCCTCGCTCGAGAGCGCGGCGTAGAGCCGGCTCGTGACGATTTTCTCGTAGTACGCCTGCCGCTTCACGGCCAGCATGCCCGGCTCGAGGCCCTCGAGTTCGTCGCGCAACGCGTTCAGGTTCAGCTTTGGGTCAGCCAACAGCGTCCGCACTTGCTCCAGGAAGTCGGGCGTGCCGCCGAAGTCGGCGTACAGGCGGCTGACCAGAGCCAGGGGCAGTTCGCCGGAGTTCAGGCGCTGATCGACGCGGTGCTCGCGGCGCAGGAACTTGAGAACGTCGTGCGCGAGGAAATCGGAGAGCGGAATGTGCAGAACATTCGCCTGCTCCATCGGCAGATTGGCCGGCAGGTAGCGGCAGGTCACCAGCACGCGCGACCCGCGGGTCACGTCCGTCGCCAGGGCGCGAAGCCCCGCGCCAAAGTCGGAGTCGGCGATCTCGCGCGTTTCGACGAGCAGCGCGGGCTCGAGATTGTCGAGCACCAGCAAGAAGCGCACTTCGTTGAGGAGGGCGGCGGCCAGTTCGAAGCGTTGCTTCGCCGCCTTCTGGCCGTCGCGCAGGACAGCGGCAGCGTCGGGGCGCTTCTCCAAATCGAACGCGGTCGCCAGGGCCGTGAACAGCTTGAGCGTAGCCGCTCGGCCCTGGGTGGCCGGATCGGGTCCTTCGTCGACCCGCACCGGCACCACTCGAAACCCGTCGTCCGCGAGCCGGTTGGCGGCGCGGGTCGCGAGCGTGCTCTTGCCCGCCCCGCCGATGCCGGTCAGCACCGCGAAAGTCTTGTCGCCGTCGCGCAGTGCGGGAACAAGGCGCTGGCCCTCGCGCCGCCGGCCGACGTAGCCCGTTTTCAGGCCCTTGATGCCGTCGCCGAGGAGGTAACGCTCGGTGCGCGGCCCCTGATACGGCTCCGGAGCGGCGGCGCGGTCCACCACCTCGTCATGCGCGACGGCGGCGTACAACTGCGGCAAGGCGTAGGTCGCGTCCTGGACCGTTTCAATTCCGCTCGTGATAAGCCCCGCGCGGCGGATGTGCTCGCGGGCATGGGCCGTGGCGGCGCCCAGCGCCTCGCCGCGCACCAAGCGGCGGTAGAACTCCGTGGCGAAGTCGGTCGCGCGGTCGTCGCCGACGCTTGCGGACCATCCCAGCACATGGGGCACGCCGACATTGACCAGGTGCTGGGCCAGGCCGGCGACGGCCGCGCGGGCGGACTGGCAGGCATTCAAGAAGACGCACTGAACGGTGCTGCCGCGGAAGATGTCCGCGGCGAGCTTTTCGACATCGCGGTTGTCGGTGCGGCCATATTCGTCTTCGAACGCCAAGCGGCCGACGCCGTCATCGCCGACGATGCCGTGGCCGGACAAGTGTACGATATGCGGTCGGAACTCGGTCACGAAGTCGCGCAGTTCGTCGACCGTGCCGCTGTCAACGATTCGCAAGACGACGTCCTTGACGCGACCGCAGATGGTCGAGATGGCATCTTCCTCGCGTTCGAAGTCGAGCTGGGCCTGGTCGGTCGGGGCGGCGGCGAGAAACAGCACACGCAGCGGGCCGGGCCGCGCGGGCGCCGCGGGGCTCAGCCGGTCGAGGGGTGTGCGCAACAGCCGCCAGGCCGGGTCGCAGCCAAGCGGGCCGCCGCCGTCGAGCTCGATCAACTCCCAAGGCAGGTTCAGGGCGGTCGCGTCGGTGGTGCGGATCACGAGCGTGCGATTGCCGGGCGCGAGGCGCGATTCAAGCTCGCGCCAGACGGGTGCGATCCAAAGGTCGTGCATTTCGCGGCCGAGGAAATGCAGGGCTTCGGGTTTGACCATCGGGCGCCGCCCCGGCTGCTCGAACAACGCTGCGAAGGCGTCGCTGAGGCGGGTGATTCGGGTCATCACTTGGCCGTCGGCGACGATCGGTTCACCGACGGCATCTTCACCAGCGTGCCATTGAGCGCGCCAAGCGTTCGGCGTGGTGTCAATGGAGATGGAAATAGTGAGCATCGACAACCCCCTGTTTGGGATCGGCACCGCAGTCTGTGTGAGTATAACGTGAATCCACGCGCGGCACGCCCCCCGACGAGCCCGGGGAACGGACAGGCGTAGACGCTTGCCGACACCGGCCGTGCGCGCATACTTGCCTGACCGCTTCGCAGGCTCAAGATGGAGGTCGCGAGAATTGTCGTCATGACGCCCGATTGGCTGATCCTGCACGCCGGCGCGCTCGGCGACCTTGTGCTTACCGTTCAAACCCTGTTGCGCATCGGGGACTTCGGGGCCGCGTCACGCATACACCTCCTGTCCCGGGCGAACCCCGGCGACCTGTCCGCATGGACCCCATCGATCACGCGTCAGTCGCTCGACGGCCTGGCAGCCCATTGGCTTTACAGCGACGGCGATGAGCCGCCGCCAGCCGACCTGCGCGGTTTGATTGTCGGGCGCCGCGTGCTGAACGCGCTGGGCGGCGCGGATACCGTGGTGCATCGAAGACTCGCAATCTTGCAGCCGGCCCGGTTGCTCAGTTTCGACCCGCGGCCGCATTCCGATTGGCGCGAGCACATCACCGAGCAGTGGCTGCGCGATCTGAAGCCGCAACTGAAGGCCGCGGATTCGGTAGCAGGCCGCTCACACCTATTGCACACGAAGCACCGGCTGATAGCCGGTGCCACACCCACAAGCCCGCCGCGGTGCGTCCTCATTCATCCGGGCAGCGGCGGGCGAGCGAAGTGCTGGCCGCTCGACAATTTCCGCGCGCTGGCTCGGGACGTTTGCAACGGGGGCCATGCGGTGCGGTTCATCATCGGTCCCGTCGAGCTGGAGCGCTGGCCGGAAACAGACTTCGAAGGCCTGGGGCAAGACTTTCCGCTGCTGATCTGCGAAGACGCCGACACGTTGGTTCAAGCCGTCTCGGCGGCGGGCCTGTTCGTCAGCAACGATTCCGGTACGGCCCATCTGGCGGCGCTGGTCGGCACGCCGACCCTCACGATCTTCGGCCCGACGTCGCCCGTCGTCTGGCGCCCTCTGGGTCGAGAGAGCGAAATTGTGGCCGGCGATCCCGAACGTGACGCGGTCGATTGGGAAATCACCGCGCGGCACGTCGCCGATCGTATCCGCGAGATGCTCCCTCTCTGACCCACCACCGCTCCGTTTGCCGTGCGCCGACGGCGGCCCTACCATCCCCGCAACTTCCCTCCAGGACCGGAGATCGCGAATGGTCGAACTGCTCTTCCACGGGGCCGCCGGCGAGGTGACCGGGTCGATGCACATGATCCGCATCGGACTCGCTACGTCGGCCTTGAAAGAGCCCGCAGTCCAGCGCCACCCAATGACCCGCGTGCAACTCTGACGTACCGCGTGGGGGAGGCCCGCGCCGCGAGCGGCGGCGCGGGCCAGCGGCGTTCGGAAAATGGCGTATTTCTCGACTTGTTGGGCCGCAGCGCGCGGCATCTAATGAAAACGTGAACGTTGTCGAAACAAACCGACTCACCAAGTGGTACGGGCGGCACGAGGCCCTGCGCGGGATCGATCTGCGCGTGGCGGCGGGCGGAATCGTCGGCTTTCTCGGCCCGAACGGCGCCGGGAAAACGACGGCGCTGCGCATCTTGCTCGGGCTGCTGCGCGCCACGGCGGGGCGGGCTACCGTCTTCGGCCGCGACCCGTGGCGCGACGGACCGGCCATTCGTGAACAGGTCGGGTATCTGCCCGGCGACGTGCGTTTCTACGACCACTTGACCGGGCGGCGAATCGTCGACTTTGCAGACGCCGTTCGTGGCAGCCGCGCGCAGACGGAGATTCGACGCCTCGCGTCGGTGCTCGAGCTCGACCTCGACCGCCGCGTGCGCGACTACTCGCGCGGCATGAAGCAGAAGCTCGGCCTGATCGTCGCGCTGATGCACCGCCCGAAGCTGCTGATTCTGGACGAGCCGACCGTGTCGCTCGACCCGCTGGTACGGCAGACACTCTTCGAAGAACTGCGCGCCGTCGCCGACGACGGGCGCACGGTTCTCTTCTCGAGTCATACGCTGGGCGAGGTCGAGGAGCTCTGCGATCAAGTCGCCATTGTTCGCAACGGGCGTCTGATCGAGCAGGACCGCATCGACGTCTTGCGCCGCCGTGCGTTGCGGCGTGTCGAGGTCGTGTTCGACGGCGACGGCCCCCTTCGGCGTCCCCCGAAAGGCCTGCACGTGCTGCGGGAATCGGACGGGCGCCTGAGCGGAACGTGGGTCGGCGGCGTTGCACCTTTGTTGAGCTGGCTGGCCGAAAACCCCGTTCGCGACGTCACCATCGCGGCGCCCGATCTCGAAGACCTGTTTCTCGCGTACTACACGGACGAAAAGCCGGAGGACGCCGCGTGAACGCTGCGATCGTGCGAAAGACGCTGCGCGACGCCATGCCGCTGCTGGTTCTGCTGGTGCCAGCGGCGATCCTGTTCGAGATCGCGCTCGTGTTCATGGTGAGTGCATACGCCGACCAAATCACGGACGTTTGGCGCAGCCTGTCGTTTGCCCGTGAGCTGATCGGCGCGATGGTCGGCGACGATCTGCTGGAGAGCACCACCCCGACCGGGTTGATGTCGATCGGCATGGCCCATCCCATACTGTACGCCCTGTGCTGGATCCTGCTGTTGACCAACTGCACGCGCGTGACCGTGGGGGAGATCGACCGCGGCACGGCCGACCTGCTGCTGACCCTGCCCGTATCACGATCCACGCTCTACACCAGCGTCTCGGCCGTGTGGTTGCTTTGCGCCGCGCTCATCAGCGCGGCGCCCTGGTGCGGCATCTGGCTGGGCTCGCGGCTCGCTGCGCTGGAGGAGCCGATTCGGCTCGCTCCGATGGGGCTCGTCGCGGTCAATCTCTTCGTGCTCAATGTGGCGATCGGGGCGCTGGCCATGATGGTGTCGAGTTTCCTCTCCCGCCGCGGACTCGCCGTCGGCATCGCCCTGGGGCTCGTGCTGGTGTCCTTTC
Source organism: Planctomycetota bacterium (assembly GCA_022574815.1). GTDB lineage: Bacteria > Planctomycetota > Phycisphaerae > UBA1845 > Fen-1342 > JACZRH01. The sequence goes on from JACZRH010000127.1 coordinate 12,355, forward strand.
TCCTGGGTTTCCTGGCGCAAGCCTGGCCGGCGGCCGAGGGCTTCGGGTTTCTCGGCTTGCTGCACTACTACCAGCCGCTGCCGATCGTGCGTTCCGGCGTGATACCCGCGCACGCCCTGCTGGTGTTGGGTGCGGTCGCCGTCGTCTCATGGACCGTGGGGCTCTGGCAGTTTCGCCGTCGAGATATTCCCGCGGTTTGAAACCCGTCTCAGGGTGAACGTGCGCGTCTGGCCTGTAGCGGCCGCGTGAAACGTAGTGAAATTGAAAGGCGGCGGTGGGATTCGAACCCACGAATGACGGTTT
>JACZRH010000128.1 GCA_022574815.1 Planctomycetota bacterium
CCCAACTGGTCGTGTCGCCGCCGACGATGGGGCAGGCGACTTGCAGCCCGCAGTCGCGCGCCCCGCGAAAGAGCTCGAGCGCATCGTCCGTGGTCATGGCGTTGTTGAGTGAAACTGCACACAGGGCCGCGACCGGCACGACCGCCATTGCGGCGCAGTCGCTGAGGTTGACCGCCATGGCTTTGCGCCCGATCGCGCGCCAGCCATGCTCCGCCGATTTGAAATCGGTGCCGTCCATGAGCATGTCGGTGGTCCAGATCAGCGTCGGCGAATCGAGCGCGACTTGGGCCATGTCGTCGCCGAAGCGGATGACCGGCGCCGAGCCGAGCGCTCCCGACGGCGCCGCGTTTGCGGAGACGCCCAATTCGCGGCCGATTCGCCGGATCAACTCGCGTTCGCTCCTGAAATCGCCGGTGGCGGTGCTCATGCGAGCATCCAGGAATGGCAGACGCTTGGGGCCGCGCCGCAACCTGGCGGCGACGAATCCCGACAACAGGCTTGTTTCCTTGTGCGGGGAGTCGATACAATACACTTGGCAAATTCCATTCGACGGGACCCTTGAGGTGCTGGACTCATGACCAAACGATCGAAATCCATACTGGCGATTCTAGCCGCCGGGCTGCTCGTTACCGTCTTCATTCCGCTCGTCTGGGCGGACCTCACCGGCAAGGTGCGCATCATCGACATGAATGGTAGGCGGATCGAAGGGGAGGTGAAAGAGCTGCCCGACGCGTACGAGATCCGCCAGAGCAGCGGCATCACCATGGTCATCAAGAAGAGCGAGGTCAAGGAGATCATCCGGCTCGAACCGCGGGCCAAGGAGACGAGCACCATCGACGCGACGCGCACGGTGAAACGCTCCGGCAGCGACGTCAGCGACGAGGAGATCGCGGCGATCCTGGGAGAGGACTGGATCGAATCCGAGAACGTCGGCTCGGTCACCGACGCCGATGCGGCCCTGACGGCCGACATGGAGTCGATCGACGAGATGTGTCGCATCGCCGACACGGAAACGCTGTTCGAGACCGATCACTTCGTACTGGTCTACACCTCGGACCCGGCCCTGGCGCGCAAGCTCTCTGCGCGGCTCGAGGCGACCTACCGCTGGATGGTGCGGTTCATGAAGATGGTTGACCTCGAGGCCGTCACGCCCGAGCACAAGCTGGAAATCTACTTCTACCGCGACCATCAGGGATACAAGAGCTACGGCTCGACCGTCGGCGGGATCCCCGATTGGGCCGCCGGGTTCTTCATGCGCTCGAACAATCGCTCGGCGTTCTACGACATGAACAAGTCGCCGCGCGTCGTCAAATATCTGGAGCAGCTCGAGCGCGCCCCGATGCGGGCGCGGCGCTTCTATCAAAACCGCATCAAGCGGTATCAGGACTTCGTCAACCTGACCGTCATCCAACACGAGGCCGCCCACCATATTCACTTCAACATCGGCCTGTTCTCGAAGCGCGGCGACATCCCGACCTGGGTGACCGAGGGGCTCGCGCAGATGTTCGAGCTGCCGCCCGGCAAACGCGGCGGGAGTCTGGGAACGATCAATCACTATCGTCTGGCCGATTTTCAGGGCACCTACAACCCGAAATACCGCGGGAACCGCAACCGGCTCACCAAGTTGCGGCTCTTCGTTTCGGACGACTCCACCTGGGACCCGGGGAAGCACTACTCCTACGGCTGGGCGCTGACCCACTATTTGTGGAAGAAGCACCGCCCCCAATACGCCGAGTTCTTGCAGAGACTCAACCGGCGCGAGGATGACAAGCGCTTGTCGGCGACCGAACAGTTGCAGGAGTTCGAGGACATCTTCGGGCCGGCCGACGACAAGTTTCAGAAGGACTTCATGGACTACATTTTCGCGCAGCGGTTTCGCCGCTCGGCGCTTGATTTCTGAACGATTTGGACGCCGAACACACTCGGTTACGCTCGAATGCTGCCCCGCTCAGTCGGCTGCAAGCACCTGCACGCGCTGGCGACACGGGCGGAGATTGCCCGCCTCCAATCTTGACAGCCACTTGGCCCCAACTACAATCCCCACGCACGCTTGGCGCGTCGGGAACGGCGGAATCTCGCTGCGCAGGCCGGAACGATCGTCTGCGTCAGTGATTGGGATGGCCCCCCACGATTATGACCGGATCGTGCAGCCGCCGTTGTCTGAAACTACCGGCAATTGAGGGTACCTAGCGGTGATTGAGGTCAAAAACCTCTCGAAGTTCTACGGGCACGTTCGAGCCGTCGACAATATCTCGTTCACGGTCGCCGAGGGTGACGTGGTCGGGTTCCTGGGCCCCAACGGGGCGGGCAAGACGACCACGATCCGCATTCTCACCTGCTACCAGCCCGCGACGTCGGGCTCCGCAACGGTGGCCGGGCACGACGTGTTCAAAGAGTCCCTGAAAGTGCGGACCGAGGTCGGCTATCTGCCGGAGAACGTCCCGCTCTATCCCGAGATGCGGACCCGCGAGTACCTGCGCTTCCGCGGCAAGCTGCGGGGACTCGACCGGCCGGAGCGCGAGGCGGCGATCGCCCGTGTGACCGAGCGCTGCTGGCTCGGCGACGTGATCGACCGCCCGATTGGACAGCTCTCCAAGGGGTATCGGCAGCGGATCGGTCTGGCCGACGCGCTGCTGCACAACCCGCGTGTGCTGATCCTCGACGAGCCGACCGTGGGTCTCGACCCGGCCCAGATCCGCGAGACGCGCGCGCTGATCCGCGAGCTGGCCAACGAGCACACGGTCATGCTTTCCAGCCACAATCTGGCCGAGGTCGAGGCCACCTGCCGAAAGCTGGTCATCATCAATCGAGGTGCGATCGTCGCCGCCGGCACGCCTGACGAGCTGCGGCAGCGCATCACAGGCGGCTCGAAGTTGATTGCCGAGCTGCGCGGGCCGAACGAGCAGGTGGCGGCGGGGATTCGCGAGCTGAACGGCGTCAGCGACGTACACACCGAGGCGCGCGAGGGCTGGACGCGCGTAACGATCACGTCGGCCAAGGACCTGCGCGAGTCGATCTACACGATGTCGACCCAGAAGGGCTGGCCGCTGCGCGAGTTGCGGCGCGAGGTCGCGACGCTCGAGGACTTCTTCGTCAAAATCGTCGCCGCGGCGCGGGAAGAGACGGTCACACCGAAAGTTTGAGGGTCTCGTAGATGAGAAACACCGCCGCGATCATGCAACGCGAGTTGCTGTCGCTGTTCTGTTCGCCGGTCGCGTACATCGTGCTGATGGGCTTTCTGATCGCGACCGGCGTGATCGCGTGGGTCACGAGCGCGTTCGAGCCCGGCGCGCCCGCGACGCTGCGGACGGTTTTCACCGGGACGATGTTCGTGCTGGTGATCTTCGTCCCGGCGATCAGCATGCGCACCATCAGCGAGGAGTACCGCAGCGGGACGTTCGAGTCGCTGATGACCGCGCCCGTGTCCGACTTCCAGCTCGTGCTCGGCAAGTACCTGGCGACGATGGTGTTCTACCTGATCATGATCGCCGGCACGCTGGTCTACCCGATCATGATGATGATCTTCGGCTCGCCGTCGCTGGGCGTGGCGTTTTCGGGCTATCTGGGGCTGATCGCGGTCGGGTCGGCGTTCATGGCGGTCGGCATCTTCGCCAGCAGCCTGACGCGCAACCAGATCGTGGCCTGGATCCTGGGGACCATCCCGCTCGTGCTGCTGGTGCTCTTCGGGCAGTTCTTCGTGCAGTTCTTTGAAGGGCGGCTGCGCAGCTTTTTTCAGAGCCTGAACATCGTGCGGCGGTTCGACCAGTTCAACCGCGGCCTGATCTCGAGCGAGGACGTCGTGTTCTTTCTCGGCGTCACCGTCCTGTTTCTGTTCCTGGCGGTCAAAGTGGTGGAGTCGCGACGATGGCGATAGGTGCTTCTCAACGACGCGTGTTGTACGGCCTCAACGTCGGCGTGAGCGTCGTGCTGGCGACGGTGGTCCTGGTGCTGGCCGTCTATTTCTCGGGCCGGTTCAGAACCCAGATCGACATGACCGGCGAGGCGCGGCTCAACAGCCTCAGCGAGCGGACGGTCAAGCTCGTCAGCGGCCTCGATCAGAACGTGACCATCACCGGTCTGTACGCCGTACTCAGTGAGTATCAGAACTTCGCGCAAAAGCGCGCCGATCGCGTGCGCGACCTGCTCGACCTGTACGAATCCGACGGGCGCGGGAAGGTGACCGCCAACCTGGTCGACCCCATGAAGAATCCGGCCAAGCTGAACGACCTGATACAGCGGCTGAGCGCCAAGTCCAAGTACGCCGAAGAGGCGGCCCCGCACAAGGCGGCCCTGGAAAAGTTCCCCGCGCTCAATGACCGGCTCGCCGCCATGGTCAGCGAGCACACCGACCGTTTCGCCGGCCTGGAGCAGACCAATCCGGCCCTGGCGGCGGTCCGCGAGTACAACATCGTTCGGCTGAATTTCGACGACATCAAGCGGCGTGCGCAGCGCAGCGGCGAGACGATCAAGAATAGTCTGGAGAAGGTCGAGATTCCGCTGTACGGCCGCTCGGTCCAGGTGGCCCGCGAACACCTTACGGCGGTTCGCCGCACTTTGGCGGGGATTCAGGGCTGGTTCGCGGGCGGAGCGCGGCAGGTGCCGAACATCCAACCCGATGCGTTGGCGTTCTTTGACGAAGCCGGCAGTGCAATCACGTCCGTTCTGGAAGAGGTGGACGTGTTCCTGAATGAGACCCAGGACCTCAAGCCGGTCAAGATCGAGGAGTTCTACGACAAGCTGAAGCGCGCCGCCGGCGATGCGGTCATCGTGGTCGAGGCCGAGAACGAGGCGCGGCTGCTGTCGCTCAACGACGTCTGGCCGTTTCGGACCGACCGCAGCGCCCCGCCGGCCCCGGACAACGACCCCCGCGATTTCGCCGGCGAACAGGCGATCTCGTCGGCGCTGCTGCAACTGACGCGGAAGGACCGCACGGCGGTCGTGTTCGTCTACTTCGGCGGCTTGTCGCCGATCCGTTCGATCCCGCAGATGAACCCCATGATGCAGCAGCGCATCCCGCCGGCGCCGTACGAAGCGCTCGATGCGCTGCTGAAGAAGCAGGATTTCCTCACCGAGGATTGGGACGTCAAGACAACCAAGACGCCGCCGGTCGTCGAGGATGCGGCCCGGACGATTTATGTCGTGCTTTCGCCGCAGCCGCCCCGGCAGCCGAACGCGATGATGCCCTCGCCGGAGGGCCGCATCACGGCGGCCGACAAGAAGCTGGTCACGGATGCCGTCGAGGCGTCGGGACTGGCGGTGTTCCTGGCGGGCTGGGCCCCGCCGACCTCGCCGATGCTGCCGATTCCCGGAACGTACGAATACGCCGAGTACCTGCGGGACACATGGGGCGTCGACGTGCAATACAAGCACCTGGCGCTGGAGTTCACGGCGGCGGAGAATCCCGACCTGTGGGTTCCGGCGGGCCGCAATCGCAACCCGGTCTACATCGGCGTGGGTGCCTCAGGGCCGATCCACTTCACGGACCACGAGATCACCCAACCGTTGCGGGGCTTGCGGGCCGTGTTCTCCACGGTCGCGCCGCTCCGTATCGTCGAAGGCGACGAGAAGCCGGCGAACGTGACCGTCGAGGTAGTGGCGGCCGTGGAGGAGACCAGCGACGTCTGGGCGTTTGACAATCTGCAACTCGTGCAGAGCGACCTGGCCCAGAAACGCGGGACGCGGCCGCGCGAAGGGGACATCCGGGCGCCCTTCCCGGTAGCGGTGACGGCGACCGACGAGTCGAACAAGCGCCGCGTCGCCATCTTCGCGAGTGAGAGCTTCGCGGCCGATGCCATCACGCAGGCGTCCGCGTTCGAGATGAGGTCTCGCGGGCTGGTAATGTACGCCGCGTATCCGGCCAATTCCGATTTGTTCGTCAACACCCTGCACTGGCTGACCGGCGACGCCGACCGCATTTCGGTCGGGCCGCGGCGCGGGAACGTGGCGCTGCTGGACGGTTTGAAAGATGATTGGAAGGTTCCGTACTACCGGGGGATCATGGTCGGGGCCGGGCCGCTGCTGGCGCTGATCGTGGGCGGAGTGGTCTGGATGATGCGACGGAGGTAATTGCGGATGAACTTGTGGACGACCTTGATTCTGCTCGTCCTGGTCGCTGCCGGGGTCGTTTTCTGGCTTGTGGCGCCGACGCCCGCGCCCGATCTCGATGACACGCCCACTTCGGTGCAGCCCGAAACGAAATACGTTTTCGATCCGCACCCGCAAGAGTCCGACTTGGCGCGGCTGCGCTTTGAGCCCCGGGACAAACCGGTCATCGTGCTCGAACACACCGAACCGAAGGATGGCGCCTTCGGCCGCGGCGAGTGGCGCATGCTCGAGCCGGTCGAGGCCTCTTGCGAATCGTGGGTCATCTCCAGCTTTGTGCGGTTCTTCTCGCACGCCGAGTCGGCCCGGAGATTCGAGCCGGGGGAATCGGACGGCGTGAGTGCCGCCGAGGCCGGGCTGGAGCCGCCGACGGCGGTCGTGACGCTCGTCGACAAGAAGGACGCGGAGTTCAAGCTGGAAATCGGCGGCAAAGTGGCGATGTCCGATGCGACCTACGTGCGAGTCGCGGGCCAGTCGACGATTCACCTGGTCAACCGAGACTTCGAGCCGCAGCTCGAGAAGGGCGTGAACGACTTTCGGACCAAGCGCGTGCTGCCGACCCTCACGAACGACGCGAAGAAGCTGGAGATCAAGCACGACGGCCGCGCTTACGTCTTCTCACGCGGCGACGACGACCAGTGGGTCGTGGATTCGCCGGTCAAGGACCATGCCGACGCAGCGAAGATCCGCACGCTGCTCGGCAAGATCAGCAATCTGCGCGTGGTCGAGTTTCTCGAGGGCACGCCCGAGGCGCTTTCGAAGTACGGATTCGACCAGCCCTTCGTCGAGATTCGCGTGACGACCGAGACGAAACGCGAGTTGCCACCCGAACAACCCGATCCCAGCACCCAGCCCGCCGAGCCCCAGTTCGAGACCGTGACCGAGACGTACGCGCTCGCGATCGGCGGTGGTGCTGACTTGGACCTGCAGAACCGCTTCATCCGGCTGATCGACGAGCCGTGGGTGGGGACAATCCTCAGCTCGACCGCGACGGGCGTGGTGCCGGACCTCTCGCAACTGCGCGATCCGAATGTCACGCGTGTGAAGGCCGCCGACGTCACGCGGCTCGAATACACCACCGGCGGCGAGTCCGCCGTGCTGGAGAAGGTGGACAACCAGTGGCAGGGGACGGGCGACTTGTCGGACCTCGACGCCGGCGCCGTGGCCGGGCTGCTCCAGGCGGTCGAGGACCTCAAGGCGATTGACTACGTTGACAACCCCCAGGACCTGTCCAAGCTCGGTCTCGATCCGCCGCGGGCCGTGCTGAAAATGACCGTGGCCGGCTCGGTCACGCCGATCACGCTGCGCGTCGGCGTGAAGACGGAGAGCGGCCTGAACGCGTACGCCCAGCTCGAGGGGCGCGACACGGTTCACGTGATCCCGGCCGCGCAGTCCGACCAGCTCGTCATCGCACCGATCTCGCTACGCTCGCGCGAGATCTTCCGCTTCCGGTCCGATGAGATTCGCAAGGTCGACATCCAGCGCGGCGATGTTCATTACACGCTCGCGCGGGAGGACGAGCAGTGGAACATGACCGAGCCGGCCGGGGCGCCCGTCGATCCGAGCGGCATCCGTGAGGTGACGACCGACCTGTCGAACCTGCGCGCCGCTCGCGTCGTCGGCAAGGGTGATGACCAGGCGTTCGGCCTGAACGAACCGGCGGTCACGATTCGCTTCACGGTGCAGAAGACGCCCACGCCGCCGCCCAGCACCCAATCGACGCAGCCGGCCTCGGCGCCCGAGCTGAGCGAGCACACGTTAATCGTCGCGCAGAAGGACAACACCACCTATTGCCGAAAGGACGACGACCCCTACATCTTCGAGCTGGACTCGACCATCTTCAAGGTCTTCACGCAGGAGATGATTAAGCGCGGGCTGTTCGAGTTCGTGCCGGCCGACGTCGTCGGCTTTCAAGTCGAAGCCCCCGGCGGGACGCTCGACCTGACGAAAGAGGACGGCGAGTGGAAGTACACGCCCGACCCGTACGTCGAGCTCTCGCAAAAGCGCGTCAACGACTTCGTCACCGAGCTGTCCAAGCTGCGGGTCGATTCCTGGGTCAAGTACAACGACGCCGACCTCGACGCCGGCGGCCTGCTGAACGCCCCCGTCACCGTGGTCATTCGCCACAAGGACGACAGCACCACGACGCTGAAGATCGGTCAGGAAGAACCCGGCCAGTTCCCGCGCACCTGCGGCTGGGTCGAGACCAAGCGCGTCTTCCGGCTGCGCGACGCCGACGCGCGGAAGATCCTTCGCAATCTGGACGACTACATCAAGTCCGAAATTCGCGAAACGCCGACGCTGCCGACGTTTCCCACGCCGCCGTAATGTGTGAACTGCGGACTCCGTCGCGTTCGCGAATGGACGCTATTCGGGCGGGGCGCGGATTGTTTCAGGACCGCGACACGTCATGCGAACCGCCGAGCTTCAGTACGATCTGCCGCCCGAGTTGATCGCCCAGCGGCCCGTCGAGCCGCGCGACGCCTCGCGGCTGCTGGTGCTCGACCGCGCGACCGGCCGCATCGATCATCGCACGTTCCGCGACCTCGGCGACTATCTCGAACCGCCCGACTGCCTCGTCCTCAACAACACGCGCGTGATCCCCGCGCGGTTCGTCTGCACGCGCCAGACCGGCGGGAAAATCGAAGCCCTGTTCCTCCATGAGCAAGACGGCGTCTGGCGGGCACTCCTGAAGCCCTCGGCCCGGCTTCGCACCGATGAGCACCTTGCCGTCGATGGCGCGGAAGTCGAGCTCGTTCTAGTGGAGAAGCACGAACGCGGCGAATGGTCCGTTCGGCCCGATCCGCCGCTGGACCCGATGACTCTGCTCGCGCGCGTCGGCCAAACGCCGCTGCCGCCGTATGTCCGCCGTTCGGATCAGCCCGACGCGCGTGACGTGGAATGCTACCAGACTGTCTACGCCCAGCGAGACGGCGCCGTGGCGGCGCCGACGGCGGGGCTGCACTTCACGCCGCAGTTGCTGAAAGACCTGTCGCAGCGCGGAATTGCCCGGGCGGACGTGACGCTCCACGTCGGCGTCGGCACGTTCGCGCCGATCGAAGTCGCTGATCTCGCCGAGCACCGCATGCACGCCGAGTGGTATGAGATCACCGAAGCCGCGGCGGTGACGCTCCGCGCCGCGCGCCAGGCTGGCGGCCGCATCACCGCCGTCGGCACCACCTCCGCCCGTGTCCTGGAGTCCGTCACCCTGGAATCAGAAGCCAAAGCGTCAGCGAGGGAGTCAAGCAAAGGCACCAAGCCACCAAGGCACGAAGGCACGAAGGTCGGCCGGCCGCCTCGCTCACGCTCGGGGTTCTGTTCCGATCACTCGCCCGGCCGCCGCGATTGGACCAACCTGTTCATCTACCCGCCGTACCGTTTCCGCAACGTCGACCGCCTGCTGACCAACTTCCACCTGCCCGGCAGCACGCTGTTGGCCCTGGTGATGTCCTTCGCGACCCCCGACCTGATCCGCGCGGCCTACGCCGAAGCGATCGCCCGCCGCTATCGGTTCTACAGCTACGGGGATGCGATGTTGATCTTCTAATTCGAGATCAGACTTTCTCGACTTCGCATTACGGCCCCCGTTCTTGCGCGTCAATCTCCCGATATTCAACATCTTGTGCTACTATGGTCCATCGCCCCAATAACTTGTACATTGCTGAGATATGGTGTGGCGCTGTAGCTGCAGCGCCCTTCGACGCGGGCGGGACGTCGGAACGGCGGGCCCGGACCTCGGCTTGCAACGCTTCCGCGCGCTCATATACTTCCTTGAGGGGCGATTGGTCCTGAGCCGTTTCATTTGTCGGACAATCGGCCACTGCGCTCGCTGGAAAGAAACTTACGATGATCAAGCCCTCCCCGATCGCACTCGTCGTATGCGACAACGTTTACCGAGAAGAAGGTGGAAAGATAGCGCTCGTCGGTTTGTTCAACCGGATCATGGCTCCCACATTTCCGGCCAAGCATCCGCGACTCTGCGTCTACGCCGCCGTCACTGACATTCATCCGGGGACGCGGTTTCGGCTTGTGATTGTCAACCCGGAGACGGACCATAAGGTAGCGGAGCTCGAGGGACCGGTTCCGGAGAACGTGTCGCCGACATCGATCTGCGATTTGGAGTTTTCTTTGAGCGGGCTCACGTTTCCCACGCCCGCGCGGTACGACATTCAGTTTTGGGGGAACGAACACCTCTTGATGCAACGGCCCTTTGAAGTGGCGCATTTGGACCCCGAAGGAGGCACGTGATGAGCGATATCGCGACGATTCTGAGAATCGAGCCGCGGCGGCTGGACGAAAACGAACCTCTCACCGCCTCGACCAGCACGCACGTCGTCATTTCAAACATCGCGGCGGACCCAACCCCCGAGCAGTCGATGCGAATCGTCGAGGTCTCCGGCACGCTGGATTTTTGGGATCGCGAAGAAGAGAATATTTACACGGCCGATGACGGCGAACCGGTATGACCTGCGGCGATGTTCTTCTCGTGAACTACCCGTTCACGGATGCCAGTGGCGCCAAGATCCGGCCGGTGCTGATCGTCTCGATCGATGACTTCAACCATGGCGAAGACTTGGTCCTCGTGCCAATCAGTTCTGCGGCTGACCTTGATGACCCGCATGTTTACGCAATTCGCGACAGTGATACTGGGTTCGCCGAAACCGGTTTGAAGTGTTCCTCTGCGGTCAAGTGGACTAAACCACTCACGATATCACGCCGAGTAGTTCTAAGAAGGCTTGGGGTGATGCCAGGGGAACGACTTTCCGAAATTCAAACGAGAGTGAGAGGTCTGTTCGGTAGCTAGCCGACCCCCTTTGAGGTGACGGCAGGTGGCGGCCCTTGCGCGGGACATTGTACCCGGGTGCGAGACTCTTTTATCGCACCCACAGTAGCCGGATTCCCTTGCCGTGTGTGAATCCGTCGGCGTTCGCGCGGGATGGGAATTCCGCGGGCGCCGGTGCGAGATGGGAATCTCGCACCAGCATCAAGCGTCTCGGTTCTAAGGCGCATCTGATCGGAACGCGGGGTATTATTCACGCCCCTATGCCCGTCACCGTCCAAAAATTCGGCGGCACCAGCGTCGCGGACGCCTACCGCATCCACCTCGCCGCCCGCCGGGCGATCCGCGCCAAGCTCGCCGGCAAGCAGGTCGTGCTGGTCGTCTCCGCGATGGGTGACACGACCGACCGCCTGCTCGACCTCGCCGGCCGCGTCACGCGGCACCCCTCCAAACGCGAGATGGACATGCTGCTCTCCACCGGCGAGCAGGTCAGCATCGCGCTGATGGCGATGGCCATCCACGAGGCCGGGCACGAGGCCGTCAGCATGACCGGGGCGCAGGTCGGCCTGTTGACCGACAGCCGCCACAGCGAGGCCCGCATCCGTTCGATCAACGCCGGCCGCATCCGCGAGCTGCTCGACCAGGGCCGTGTCGTCATCGTCGCCGGCTTCCAGGGCGTCGACGAGAACTTCAACATCACCACGCTCGGCCGCGGCGGCAGCGACACTACCGCCGTCGCGCTGGCCGCCGCCCTCGGCGCGGCCGAGTGCGAGCTTTATACCGACGTGGACGGGGTTTACACGGCTGACCCGCGGCTCGTGCCCGCGGCCCGCAAGATCGACGCGATCAGCTACGACGAGATGCTCGAGCTCGCCAGCCTCGGCGCCGCCGTCTGCCACGCCCGCTCGATCGAGTTCGGCAAGAAGTACGGCATTCCGATCCACGTGCGCAGCAGCCTGACCGACAATCCGGGAACGATGATCATGGACAATCCGCCGGGAATGGAAGACGTGGTCGTCCGCGGGGCGACCTTGAAGCGCGACATGGGCCGCATCACCTTCGTCGGGCTGCCGAATCAGCCGGGCGTGGCGGCGGCGATCTTCGACGAGATCGCGAGCCGCGAGATCGTCGTGGACGACATCGTCCAGACGGTCAGCGAGCAGGGCCGCAGCGTGAACATCGCCTGCTCGATCGAGTCCCGCGACCTGAACGAGGCCCGCGCCGTCGGCGAGCTGATCGCGCAGCGCTTCGACAGCCGCGCCTTCGAGGTCCAGGACGACCTGGCCCGCCTGAGCGTGGTCGGGATCGGCATGCGCTCGCACAGCGGCGTCGCGGCCAAGATGTTTCGAGTGCTGGCGGCCGAGAAGATCAACATCGAGAACATCTCGACCAGCGAGATCGTGATCAGCGCGTTGGTGCGGCAGACCGACGCCGAGCGGGCGCTGCAAGCGCTGCACAAGGCGTTCGAGCTGGAGCGCGAGGCGTAGAGCAGTTTCCGAAGTTCCGTAGCGTTCGGGCTCCGTCCCGAACGTAGCCCGCCGCGTACCTACGCTTGGTCCAGAGCTGGTCCGGTGGCGCTGTAGCGGTCTACCCGCCGCCCAGCAGCTTGAAGAAGGCGTCGATGTCGGCGGCGTCGAAGCGGGCGTCCTGGTTGACGTCGCCGGCCCAGTCGCCGTGGCAACTCGGGTATTGCCCTTCGTAGCGCTCGTAGTCGACCAACGCCAGGAAGAACACGTCCACGTCGGCGGCGT
>JACZRH010000002.1 GCA_022574815.1 Planctomycetota bacterium
GTACGGTCGTGAGCGACCCGGCTACGATCATCGTTGCGCAGCTCATCTTCACGCATCCGGCCAGCCAAACGGTTTGCGAGAACGACCCGGTCCTCTTCAGTGTCCTCGCCATCGGGCCGGACCTTACGTATCAGTGGCGCAAGGACGGTGTCGATATCCTCGGCGCTACGTCCAACCCGTTCATTATCCCTGCCGCTCAACTGAGCAACGGCGGCGTATACGACGTAGTCGTGACATCGTCGCAGTGCGCCCAGATCAGCGAGCCCGCGACTCTGACAGTTCGGCAGTGTCCGTAAGAAGTAGTTGTGTCACGGTCTTATGGGCCTTCCAAAGAGCCGGTGATTCCCCGGTGCGGGCGCCTCAGCGCTTCCTTTTCTTCTGAACGGACGCCCGGTTGTGCCGGTGACCCGAAGCGTGCAAAGAGCAGTGAAACCGCTATACTAAGGAGTTTGCGTTTCGCTTGACCTACGCACGGCGCGACACCCGTGTTCGATGGAGGACTGCGGTTCCATGCCGCACGGTCCGACACAAGGCCCCGTTCCGTTCGAGCAGCAGAGCGAGGCGGCGCAGGCTGCCGGGATTCTAGAAGTGCTCGGCCAGGGGGTCTGCGTCGTGGGCGGGGATGCAACACTGCTCTGGTGCAACCCCGCGTTTCAAGCCTATGCCGAACGTGTCCGCGAGGAGATTCGAGCTGCGTGCGCCAAGCTCTGCGTCGAATTCGACGCAGAGCGGGACGACGCCGACGCGCCCCGCACGCGCCGACACGTCCTGGATGTCGACCGCGACCACTGCTATGAGCTACTGGCCTCGGGGCTGGTTGCGACCGGCGGAGGCGTCGCCGGCGTTGTCGCCGTGGCGTGGGACGTCACCGCCGTGCGCCGGCTGCGGGAGAAGCTCGACGCGATCGACGCCGCTGGTCGCGAACTCATGCGGCTCGACGCGGACGCCACGGCTGAGATGGAGCTTGGCGAACGCCTGGGCCTGCTCGAGGACCGGATCATACGCCACATGCACGAGTTGATGCGTTTCGACCATTTCATCGTGCGCGTGCTGGACCGCGAGAGCCGCCGGCTGGAAACGGTCATTGCCGGGGGCATGTCGGAAGAGGCCAAGTCGCTCGACCTGTACGCCGCCGATGACGACTGCGGAATCAGCGGGCACGTGGCGGCGACCGGCCGGTCGCACATCTGCACGGACATCTCGCGCGACACGCGCTATCTCCCGGGGATCGACGACGCGCGTTCGTCGCTGACCGTGCCACTGCGTCTGCACGATCAGGTCGTCGGGATTCTCAACATCGAATCGCGCGAGCGTGCGGCGTTTGGAGAGGACGACCGGCAATTGGCGGACATCTTCGGCCGCTACATCGCGATGGCATTGCACGTGCTCAAACTGCTGGTCGTCGAACGGAAAGCCACAACCGGTCAGCTCGCCAGCGATGTCACCGCCGAGCTCGCGGCGCCTCTGAACGATATCGTGACCGAGGCCACGCACATCATGGAGGAATACATCGGGCAGGACGACCTGCGCCGCCGTCTGCAAGCGATCATCGACAATGTGGATCGCGCCAAACGCGGACTGAAATCCGTGACCGAATCGCCGGGCCTGCGCGGTCTCGTGCCCGCGACCAACGACCGCGACCCGATTATCGACGGCAAGTGCATCCTCATCGCGGACGACGAGGAGATCATTCGCGAAACCGTGTCGGACGTGCTCACCAAGGCGGGAGCCCTGACGCTCATGGCCAAGGACGGCGACGAGGCGGTTACGCTGATTCGCTCGCGGCGCTTCGACCTGGTCGTCTCGGACATCAAGATGCCGCGCAAGAACGGCTACGAAGTGTTCGCGGCTGCGAAGCAGGCCGACGCGCGCTGCCCGGTAATCCTGATCACGGGCTTTGGATACGATCCGAACCATTCCATCGTGCGGGCCAGCAAGAACGGGCTCGCCGCGGTGCTGTACAAGCCGTTCAAGGTGGACAAACTGCTCGAGGAAATCCACCACGCCTTGACGATCGATGTCAATTGACCCGCCGCGCGCGCACGCCGGCGCCGCCCCCGATGGCGCCAGTCCTGCCCGGTCGCCGGCGCCTCGCTGCGCGATGCCCATGAATCCGCGCAGCACCGGCGTCCATTTGCCCCGTGAAGTCTGTTCAAACGTCTCCGAAGCGCTGCGGCGCGAATGGCTCGTCACGAACGGCATTGGCGGTTTTGCCTGCGGAACGGTCGCCGGCGCCCTGACGCGACGCTACCACGGGTTGCTGATCGCCGCACTGCGGCCCCCCTTGGGGCGAACCTTGCTCGTGAGCAAGATCGACGAGGCCGTGACGGTCGGCGATCAAACCGTGTCTCTGGCCACCAACGTCTGGAAGACCGGCGTCGCCGAACCCGCCGGCTGTCGACTGTTGCACGGCTTTGATGTCACGCTCGGCGTTCCCGCTTGGCACTTCGTCCGGGGCGGCTGCCGAATCATCAAGCGCGTCTGGATGGAACGGGGCCGCAACACCACGTACGTTCGGTATGAACACGCCGAGGGGCGGGCCGAAGTCGTATTGACCTGCAAGTTCCTCGTCAATTGCCGCGACTACCATTCTCTGGCGCGCGTCGATCCACGGGAGTGGAGCGTGTGCGCAGAGGCGGGCGGCCTGAGAGCGCAAGCGCCCGGTGCGGCCGCGTCAATCCGAATTCAGTGTGACCGCAACGACCGGGCCCGCTGGAACGCCGAAAACGTCGCGTACCGTGACTACGCCCTGGAAGCCGAGCGTGAGCGCGGCTTGGATTACCTCGAGGACCACTTGTGGGCCGGGACTTGCCGGGTTGGGCTGCGCCCCGGAGATTCGATCACTTTCGCCCTGAGCGCGGATCGCGACGCACCCACGCTCCTGGACGGTGCCGCGGCCCTTGAGCGTCACATCCAAGCGGCGCGCGGCCGGCTCGAAATGTGGGAATCGCGAGCAGCTGGCCGGCTCGACGCGGCGCCGCCGGAGATCGCCCAGCTTGTTCTGGCGGCCGACTCGTTCGTGGTTGCGCGAGCGCGCGGCGCCGAGTCGGGGCACACCATCATCGCCGGATACCCCTGGTTCACGGATTGGGGCCGCGACACGATGATAGCGCTGCCGGGGCTGACGATTTGCACGGGGCGGTTTGATGTGGCCCGCGAGATCCTGCGGACCTGGTCGCGCTACGTGGACGGCGGCATGATCCCGAACCGCTTTCCCGAAGACGGCGCCACGCCAGACTACAACGCCGCCGACGCCGGGCTATGGTACCTCTGGGCGATCGATCAATACGTGCGGGCCACGAACGATCTCGAGACGTTGCGCGAATTGTTCCCGACCGTGTGCGCGATCGTCGACGCAACCCGCCGAGGGGCGCGGCACAACATTCGCGTTCACTCCGACGGCCTGGTCTACGCGGGTGAGCCGGGCGTCAGCCTCACCTGGATGGACGCCAGGATCGGTGAGCGCGTCGTCACGCCGCGCACCGGCAAGCCGGTGGAATTGAACGCCTTGTGGTACGACGCCCTACGCAATGCCGCGCGCCAGGCCGACCGGCTCGGCCTGCCCGCCGAAGAGTTCAAGCGCCAGGCCGAACAGACGCAGGCCGGTTTCGCCCGCTTCTGGAACCCGCGGCGGGGCTGCTGTCATGACGTGCTCGACGGCCCCGACGGTGACGATTCGGCGCTGCGCCCCAACCAGATCTTCGCGGTGTCACTGGCACACTCGCCCTTGACCTCGTCCCAACAGCGAGGTGTCCTCGCAAGCTGCGCGAAAGAACTGTGGACGCCTTTCGGCCTGCGCAGCCTGGCGCCGGGCGAACCGGGCTATTGCGGCGTCTATCGGGGAGACCCCGTCGCGCGCGACGAAGCGTATCACCAAGGGACCGTTTGGGGTTGGCTGCTCGGTCCCTTTGTCCTGGCCGAGTTTCGAGTGCACCGGGATCGCAGCCGGGCGCGCGAGCTTCTTCTGCCGATGTTGCGGCAACTGCGCGAGCACGGCATCGGGACTCTCTCGGAAATCTTCGACGCCGATGCCCCCCACACACCGCGCGGTTGCATCGCTCAGGCGTGGACGGTGGGTGAGATTCTGCGCGCGTGGCAACTGACCCAACGACGCGAATAGAGGATGTTGGTGTGAGGCTCGCAGGGCAACGACTCTGCCGTTCGCGGCGACGCTCGGCCCCGGCCCGACGCAAGATCTGCGCCTCGCGCCGGTGCTTCAAACCCGTCGAGTTCGGGAGCGTCGCTTGCGTGGCCCAAACGCGGCGTGGTTGGCGCGGCAGACGGCAGGGGGGCGTTGGATCGTCCGGCGCGACACCGCCAGAATACCAAGGGGCCGAAAAAAAGTCCGGCGCTTGCCAACCCCGGCCATGGGAGCGTGACGTAAGTGGATATTCAAAAGCAGGTTACGTCCTGGCTGCCCCGGCTGTGACAGCAACGGGCTCCGACGAAAAACCCCTTGCCACGACACGTCCGAATCGGCTACAATCTGTTGGCTGGGATGGTCGGCGGGCGTCATGGCCCGGGGCGCAAAGCGCGATCGCGCTGCATCTGTATTGTGCGTCCCGCACGGCAACCGTCGGGCAGACTGCTGCAGAGACCTAACAAGTCCGATCTCATAAAATGGAATAATGCGAGTCTTGGAGGACGCACTGTGAGACGCACGAAACGACAAGCTGGATTTACGCTGATCGAACTGCTCGTGGTAGTCGCGATCATCGCACTGTTGATCTCGATCTTGCTGCCGGCCCTGCAACGCGCCAAGGAGCAGGCCAAGATCACCAAGTGCCTCGCCAACATGCGCACCATCGGGCAGGGCGCCAACGCCTACTGGCTCGAGTTCGACGACCTCCCCTGGGCCCTCGAGAGCCCGTACTCCACCGGGGGGCAGACATTCGGATGGGGTCTCTATACCGAGTTCATCTGGGGCGGCGGCCAGCCCGATAAGCGCCGGCTGGACTATCGCAACGCCGGTGGCCGTGCATCGACGAACCCTTGGGGGTCCGACGTTTACCGCCTCCCGCCGCGCTACCGACCCATGAACAAATACTTGTCCAACTCGGTGACGTGGGACAACGCGCTGCGCCACTGGGGAAGTGGGTCGCTCCGCGAAGAAATCGCTATGGACCTGCCAGGCTTCTTCAAGTGCCCCTCCGACTCGACGATCGAGGTTCCGATGGTCGGAGGCGTCAATCCCGACGTCGAAGACAACATGCCGAACTCCACCTGGGAGTTCTGGGGCTCGAGCTATCCGAGCAACTGGTACTGGCCTTATTACTACCGTGAGGGACGCGTCCCGCCCGCCAATCGCCCGCCGTACACCCAAGGCACTCCCACTGTTCGTTTCATCAAAATCCTCGGCGCGTGGCGGGAACCCCGCAACGCACCGTACCCGATCAAGGGGCTCGGTGAGCTCATGCTGAAGTCCAAGAGCGGCCGCTGGGCCGCCGAGTTCATCATCTTCTACGAAAACCGCTTGAACTACGCGCTCGAAGCCGCCCGCCCGCCCGGAGCCCCCGGCGGGCGCAGTGAGGCCAAGAACTTCAACGGCTGGCACAAACAGTTCGATCGGCACGTCGCCGCGTTCCGCGACGGACACGCCGCGTATCAGCTCTATGACACGCGCTATGTCTGGGGCACCGGCTGGACGACTTGGCCGACCAAGCCGTGGGAAGCCCGCATGGCCCAGTACAACCTCGGCACGCCTGAGAACCCGGACGGATAGTCCCCACCGGGCCAAACGGAAAAGGCTCCCGACCGGCCGGCGCGGCGAATGAGCTGTGCCGGCCGGTCTCTTTGACGCCCCCCCGCACAGACGTGACGCTTCGCCTCAGATTCGATTTCAAGAACTCGCCCCGCACGCGGTTCGCCTCGGTCTGCCGGTGCGCGACGTCGGGTGCATGGGCACGCGCACCCGTCGCGAACAATGACGGCGACGCCTGTCACCACGCCTGTCGGACGGCCGACCACGTCACCCACGAGCGAAGCTGCCCGAAAAGCTTGAGGGCCGGACAAGCTGCGCGACCTTGCGCGCGTGTCGTTGATTCTCCGTCTGGCGGTGATTTGCGCTCGGGCCTTCGGTGGCTCTCATGGTGTTCTCATCTTCACTTGGTAATCTACTGGCCGGAAATGTGACCGGGCCCGCCCGGCGTGCGGCGGGTCAAACGGATTGTCGAGATTCGGATCAGCAAGGAGATCGCGATGACCAAAGCATCGGTATGGCTGCCCCTGATTGGACTGAGTGTGATGGGAACGGTGACGCTCGCGGCCTGGGCGGTAGACGAGCAGGAAGTTACGCTCGACCAAGTTCCGGCCGCCGTCAAGGCTACCATTCTCAAAGAGTCCGCGGGCGGGAAGATTACGGAGATTGAGCGTGAAACCAAGAACGGAAAGGTCACCTACGAAGCGGAATTCATGCTCAATGGTCAGGAGATCGAGATCAAGATCGCTCCGGACGGCACGTTGCTCGGGCGTGAAGTGGAGGACGAAGGCGACGACGAAGATGATCTGACGCTCGATCAGGTGCCCGGCCCGGCGCGGGCGGCGCTCCTAAGACTCGCCGGCGATGCGAAAATCGTCGAGGTCGAGCGAGAGAAGGAGCACGGCGTGGTCGTCTACGAGGCCGCATGGGTCGTAAACGGGACCAAGCACGAAGCGGAAGTCACGGCCGACGGTGCGTTGATCGAAACGGAGCAGACCATCCCCGTCGATCAGGCGCCGGCAGCCGTCCGTGCGGCGATCGCCAAGCGCTTCGGCAATGCGAAGGTGGTCGTCGAGAAGACGATGATCGTCATCTACGAGGTCGAGGGCAAAATCGGCGGGAAGAACGTTGAACTGGTGGTCTTCCCGACCGGTCGCATCCACGAAGAGGGCGGGCACGACGACGGCGACGACGGCGACGACGGCGACGATGATGACGATGATGACGACGATCACGATTAAAGGGGGGCAGGCTTGATTCGTCGCGCGAAGACGTGCAAGCTGAACCTGAGTGATCCATGCGCGTCTTGCTTGTTGAGGACTATGCCCCGCTGCGCGAGTCGGTGGCGCAAGCCCTTGAGGAGGCCGGCTTTGCGGTGGACGCCGCTGGCGACGGCGAGGTCGGTCTGTGGTACGCGCAGTCGGGCAACTACGACGCGATTGTGCTCGACATCGTGCTGCCCAAACTGGACGGTTTGTCGATCCTCAAACGGCTACGCCGGTCGGACAACCGGACGCCGGTCCTGCTTCTGACCGCCAAGGACACCGTCGCCGATCGCGTTGCCGGTCTCGATTCGGGAGCCGACGACTATTTGGTGAAGCCGTTCGCACTCGAGGAGGTCCTGGCCCGGGTACGGGCGCTGCTTCGCCGCAGGTATGACGCGCGCGACCCGATCATTCGCGTTCGGGATCTCGAACTGAACACAATCAGCCGCATCGTTTGCCGGGCGGGCGAACGGCTCGACCTGACGGCCCGCGAGTTCGCGTTGTTGGAGTTCCTCGCCCACCGCGTAGGTGAGATCGTGTCCCGCACCGAGATCTGGGAGCACGTGTACGACTTCCGCTCCACGGTGGAGAGCAACGTGGTCGACGTGTACATCGGCTACCTGCGGAAGAAGCTCGAGCGCTCGGGACGGCCACGCCTGATCCACACGCGGCGAGGCCAGGGGTACGTGCTGGAATAGAGGTCCCATGAAGTCGTTGCGTTTCCAACTCCTGGCCGGCATCTCGCTGGGCATGGCGGCGGTATTGCTAGCATCGGGCGCCGTGTTCTACACGCTGATCAGCCGGACACTCCGGACCGAATTCGACGAGTCGCTCGCCGGCAAGGCCCGTTCGCTCACAGCCCTCGCCGAGCAGGAACGGAACCAGTTGGATTTCGAACTCACCGAAGTGTCGCTTCCCGAGTTCGAGCCCTCCGAGCACGCCGAGTATTATCAGGTTTGGTTTCCGGACGGCACCGTCTTCGTCCGCTCGCCGTCCTTGGGTGCGGGGAACCTGGATCGGATTTCAGGTCCCGCCGACGCCCCCGCGTTCCGGACGGTCACGCTCCCCGACGGCCGCCCGGGCAGGATCGTCGGCCTGGCCTTCGTGCCGAGACGCGGGTGAAACACATGGCGGGCTCGGACTTCCCCTCTGCAAGGCGGTGATAGAACGGTTGGGCGGCACCATCGAAGCCGGCGTGACTCCGGAAGGGCGGTTTACACTTACGATTCGCCTGCCTCGCCACGGGTGAAGGATTGGCCGCATGGAGCGTCCTTGCCGGGCGGCCGGAACACGTGTCGGGGCCGCCGAGACGACCGGTTGCCGACGGCAGAGGTGCGCGGCCACACGAGCCTGCAATGATTGTCTCGACACGTCCGGTGACCCTGGCCCAAAATCTCCGTTCTCATCCCGGAAATCCCGGTGGAGCCAACCCAGTTTGTTGCGGCTCGCCGGATTGTTTTCCAAAGTTGAGATAGCGGCGGTTCGCACAAGAAGGCCGCGGCCCCTCTGACTTCGCGGCCGTCAGTTTCCACCAGCTTCCACAAAGGCGAATTGCACCAAGGCCAGTGCCCGCACCCCTTGCACTGGGGAGGTTCGTCAGTTGCTTGGGTCTCGTCAGCCGGAGGGAACGAACATGAACGCCCAAAGCACTGCGTCAAAACTCCATCGTCCAGCTCGCCCAGCTCAAGGCGAATTTCCGGACGCTGGGCGGCGAGCTCCCCGCCGCGCTGATCGAATAGGACTTTCCGGCAGACGGCAGCGCGGAGCCTCCTATCGCCCCATTACGAATCAGTCGCGCTTCCGGCCATGTGCCGCCGGCCGAAACTGCGCGAACTGTGGGGGCCGAGCCGCTGAACGCGATTCGAGCGCGAACCGAGTCGGACCCGGCGAGGTGCGTTTCTCGGACACTGGGCGTCCGCCGGACCGTTCGCGGATCGAATAACGTGTGTTTGCAACGGTTGTGGGCTGGTTTGGACGAAGTGATAGACGCGGGGGTGAAGGCGCCCCGGGATCGGGGTGCGCGAATCGTAACGGCGGTTGCGGGCGTTCCGGAGGCCGGGGCGCCGCAGGCTCGACGCGGAGGACAGCAAAAACGGTGAGCGGCACGGTCCGAGTTATCGTCCTCAACGCTGATGAAGACGCCGCGCCGGAGTTGCGCGCCCACCTTCTAAGCGTGAACGGAGTCAAGATCGTCGCGGAGATTGACGAGCCGAGCTTCCTCGCTCAAGCGCTCGATCAGTTTCCGGCCGAGGTCTTGCTGGTCCACCTGGACCCCAACCCGCCGGCGATGATGGACGTGGTGGCCCCGCTAATCGAGGCCCGCAAGGGGCGCTTCGCCAGCATTGCCATGACCGAGAGCCGCGACGCGGAGCTGGTCGTGCGCGCGATGCGGGCCGGGATGAAGGAGTTTCTGTGGAAACCTTTTCCGCCGGAACAGCTCAACGAGATCCTCATCCGCATCGGCAAGGAAGTGCCGGCCGGTTCCCGGCGCATGGGCCGGCTGATACCCATCATGGGCACCAGTGGCGGGGCCGGCGCGACGACGCTCGCGACCAACGTCGCGGTCGAGCTGGTGCAGCTCGAGGGGCACAACGGGGGGGCCGGCAAGCCCAAAGTCGTGCTCGTGGACCTCGATTTTCGGTTCGGTCAGGTCGCGATGCTGCTGGACGCGCAACCGACCTACACCATCGCCGAGTTGTGCGAATCGCCCGAGCAGCTCGAGACGCAGATGATCGAGCGGGCGGTCGTCAAGCTGGACTGCGGCCTGCACGTGCTGGCGCACCCGGCCGACTTCGAGCAGGCCGCTCGGATCACGGCGGCGCAGACGGCCGGAGTGCTCGCGGCGTTGCAGGAGCACTACGACTATGTGATCGTCGACGGACCGGTGCGGCTCGACCCGACGGCCCAGGCCGTCTTCGACATGACCGACATCTACGTGTTGGTTCTGCAACTGCTCGTTCCGGCCGTGCGAAACGCCGACCGCATCTTGCAGGAGATGGCCCGCAACGGATACAACCCCAAACGCATCCGGCTGGTTTGCAACCGGTACGGCCGCGAAGCGGGCTACCTCGCCGTCAACGACGTCGAGACGACGCTCGGGCGCAAGTTCGACTTTTGGATTCCGGACGATTGGAAGACGAGTTGTTCGGCCGTGAACATGGGATCCCCGCTGATCGACTATGCGCCGAAAACGAAATTGCGACTGGCCTACAAAGAGTTCGCAAAGACGCTGATTGCGGACGCCGACGAAAGTGGCAACGGGGAACAGGAGGAAGCTCGTTCCGAAAAGAAGGGCCTGTTCTCCTTCTTCGCGGGGCAAAAGGCCTAGGGCAGCCGGGTAGCATTCGAGCGCGCGGTTCGGCATAGGCGAGGGACTTTCGAAATGTGACGATGGAAGGACCGGGTTGAGTTCGAGACCGGCCAAGCGCGCGGGCGGGCAGCGCGAAGATCAAACGGAGTGATTTCCGAACATCGTCTGGGGATCGGACCAGTTATGGGGCTGTTCACTAAGAAAACGGAATCCATGGGCGGGACGAACACCGCGAACCCGCCGGCGACTACGCCGCCGCCGGCTCAGTCGCCGCCGTTCCCGCGCGAGAAAGAGCCGCCCGCGCCGCGCCCCGCGACGCCGGACCCCGCGGCGAAGCCGGCCGCCTCCGTGGAGCCGCTCAAGCCCTCGGAGAGGCGCCAAGCTCCAGACCGTCGCAAGAACACCAAGTCGGGCCGCAACCGCCCGGAAGACGAGCGGACCCGCAAGTTTCACGAGCTCAAGGCGATCATCCACCGTAAGCTGGTCGAACAGCTCGATATGTCCAAACTGTCGCGCGACGCCAGCGAAGAGATGCGCGAACAGGTGCACGGGGCGGTCGTCGCGTTGTGCGAGGAAGAAAACCCGCTGCTCAACTACAGCGAGCGCCAGCGGCTGGCCAAGGAGATCCTGGACGAGACCTTCGGGCTCGGCCCGCTCGAATCGCTGCTCGCCGACGAAAACATCTCGGATATCCTGATCAACGGGCCGCACCAGGTCTACATCGAGCGCGGCGGGAAGCTCGAGCTCACCGACGTCAAGTTCAAGGACGACGCCCACCTGCTGCACGTGATCGACAAGATCGTCTCCCCGCTCGGGCGCCGTTGCGACGAGGTGTCGCCGATGGTCGACGCGCGGCTCAAGGACGGCAGCCGCGTCAACGCCATCATTCCCCCGCTGGCGCTCGACGGCCCCACCATGTCGATACGGCGTTTCGGGGCCGACCCCATCAACTGGGACGATTACATCAGATTTCGCACTTGCGCCCCGGAGATGGTCGAGTTCCTGAAGGCGTGCGTCATCGCCGGTCTGAACATCCTGATCGTCGGCGGGACCGGCTCGGGAAAGACCACCCTGCTGAACAACCTCTCCGCGTTCATCCCCGAGGGCGAACGCATCGTGACGATCGAGGACGCGGCCGAGCTGCAGCTCCGCCAGCCGCACGTCGTTCGGCTCGAGACCCGCCCGCCCAATATCGAAGGGAAAGGGCGCATTTCGATTCGCGACCTGTTGATCAACGCGTTGCGCATGCGCCCCGACCGGATCGTGGTCGGTGAGTGCCGCGGCGGCGAAACGCTCGACATGCTCCAGGCCATGAACACCGGCCACGAAGGCTCCATGACCACCATCCATGCCAACACCACTCGCGATGCCGTCCAACGCGTCGAAACCATGGTGATGATGTCCGGCTTCGAGCTGCCCGTGAAGGCGATCCGCCAGCAGTTCGCTTCGGCGATCAACCTGATCGTGCAGGCCGCGCGGCTGACCGGCGGTCCGCGCAAGATCACGAACATCACCGAGGTGCAGGGCATGGAGGGGGAGGTCATCACCATGCAGGACATCTTCAAGTACGAGCAGGACGGTGTGAACGCCGAGGGCAAGTCGTACGGCCGGATCGTCTCGACCGGCGTTCGCCCGGGGTTCGTGGACCGTCTCAAATCGTCCGGTTGCTTTGTCGATCCGGACTGGTTTATTCCCCGGGACCTTGTTGTGGACGAGTGAAGCGATGGATACCGTAATTCTGGCCGCGTCCATGATCGACCTGCTCAAGAGCGGGATGGTGGTCATGTTGCCCTTGGCGGGGTCGATGATGCTCGCCTACGGCGCCTACCAGGTCGTCGTCGACCTGCGTTCGAGCAACCGCAAACGCGTCATCGATCGGCTCAAGGGCGGCACAAAGAGTTCTTCCACCCAGCGCAGCGACGCGTTCGACTTCGAGGACTTCCGCCGCCAGAGCGGCGAGGCCAGCGGGCTGTTGGCCAAGAGCATCGCCAAGCTCAAGTTCACCACCAGTTTTCAGCGCGTGCTCGAACAGGCCAACGTCAACATGTCCGCGCCGCAGATCCTCGTCAATCTGTCCATCGCGGCGGCGCTCGTGACCGGGGCGCTGATGCTCTTTCGCGTGCCGATCCTCGCGTCGGCCGGCCTGGGCGCCGCCATCTTCGTTCTGCCGATCCTCTACCTTTACAAGCGTCGCAAGAAGCGGCTGAACAAACTCGTCGAACAGCTCCCCGACGTGTTCGAACTGCTCAGCCAAGCCCTACGGGCCGGCCACTCGCTCGCCAGCGCCATGCAGCTGATCGCCAAGGAGGTCCCCGAGCCGGCCGGTCCCGAGTTCGGTCGGGTCTTCCACGAGCAGAACCTCGGGCTGAAGATCGAAGACGCCCTGACCAACATGGCCAACCGCGTCGACATGCTCGATGTCCGCTTCTTCGTCACGGCGGTATTGATCCAACGGCAGACCGGCGGCGACCTTGCCGAAGTGCTCGGAAAGATAGGCAGCGTCATCCGCGACCGCATCAAGCTCTTCGGCACCGTGCGAGCCCTCACTGCGGAAGGCCGGCTTTCCGGCTACGTCCTACTCGCTCTGCCGCCGCTCGTATTCGTGGTCATGCTCCAGGTCAACCGCGAGTACGCGGAGATGCTCCTCTACACCGAAGTCGGCCGGATGATGCTGACCGTCGCGATCGTTATGCAGCTCATGGGCTGGGCGATGATCAAGAAAATCGTCAACATCAAGGTATAGGAGGGCCGCTTCATGGACATGATGATCCTGGGCATCCTGGGCGTCCTGGGCGTGGTCTTGGTCTGCTACAGCGTGATGCCCAAGAAGAACGACCAGCGCGACGCCGTCAAACGCCGTCTGGCGGGCGGCAGAGGCACCGACGAAATCGCGGAAATCACCAAGCAGGCCCGGGCCTCGGCGACGGAAGAGTTCGTCTCCAAGGCCACGCCCATGCTCACCAGGCTGATCATGCCGACCTCCGATGAGGAGCGCACCAACCTGCGCGCCAAGCTGGCATCGGCCGGCTTCCGCCACCCGCAGGGCCAAACGCTCTTTCTCGCCAGCCAGACGATGCTCGGCTCGATCGGCTTGGCGCTCGGGCTGTTCGCCGGTTTCTCGCTCGATCAGGACCTGGCCAAGCTCGGTGGAATCAGCGCTCTGAGCGCCGCGATCGGGTTCCTGCTGCCCAAGGGTTGGCTGGCGCTGGCGATCAAAGGGCGCAAGGAGAAACTCCGCTACGCCCTGCCCGACACCCTGGACTTGCTCGTCGTCTCGGTCGAGTCCGGCTTGGCACTCGACGCCGCCCTGAAGCGCGTCGGCGACGAGATGATGCCGGTCCACCCCGAGCTGTCCGAGGAGCTGCGCATCGCCACGATGGAGTCGCAGATGGGCATCCCGCGCGCCGAGGCGTTGCAGAACATGGCTGATCGCACCGCGCTCGCGGAGCTGCGCAGCCTCGTCTCGATGATCATCCAAGCCGAGAAATTCGGCACCAGTGTCGCCTCCGCGCTGCGGAACCAAGCCGAGTCCCTGCGTGTCAAACGCCACCAGCAGGCCGAGGAACGCGCCCAGAAAACCGCCGTCAAGCTCATGATCCCACTCGTGCTCTTCATCTTTCCGGCGATGGGCGTCGTGCTCGCCGGCCCGGCGGCGCTAAAGATGCTCGAAGCACTCAAGAACAACCCGACTTTGAATTAGGTTAGGGCGTGTGCCGCAGGTTGGCGGGGAACCGAGTATGCACAAGCGATAAAGAGGTCGTTTGAACCAGCTTCCGCAGGCCTTGTCCGATAGCTGGAAGCGTACGGCCCGTGGGGCTGGAATGCCCGCGATCGAAATCCGTCGCCAACGCGTTCGACGGTTTCCGACCAATGCGTCGCGGCGGGCGCTTGATGTGCGGGCACGTTGGTCGATACTATTCGACGCGGGATCCCGTCAGGCCGGGCACGCTCGGGCGAGCGTGGCCGCGCCGTGGTCGGCTCCGGACAAGAGACCCGCGTGTGGGCCGGCGGGCTTGCTGCAACGGTCTGAAACCCAGGTTGCAACGATGCCGAAAGGTTGGGAAGTATACCATGAACAGCGCTTGGCAAATCAACCGGGGGTTTCTCGTGGTTTTCCTGATCGGCGTTGCGGGCGTGATGCCCTCTCGCGCCGGCGAGCCGGCACCCGGTCGTGACATTCTCGAGCAGCCCCGCATCGAACTGTCCGAAGAACGATGGGACTTGGGCGAGCTCTGGTTCGGCGATCCGGCGTCTCGTACGGTCCGCGTTACGAACAAAGGCGACGTTGAGCTCAAGATTTCGCAGATCCTTCCCGGCTGTGGCTGCGTGTTTGCCCGGATGGGCAAGACGACGCTCGCCGCCGGTGAGTCCACCGACCTGACGATTCAATTCGATTCGCGCAAGAAACAGGGACCGATCGTGGTCAACGTGCGCATCGACAGCAACGATCCCCAACAGCCCTATATGGTGTTTCCCATCACCGGATTCGTGCGGAAGCTGATCACACTGACCCCGCCGCCCCCGGTGCTCTTGCGGGCCTCCGACCCGACTGCCGTGCTGACCCAGGTGGTTCGCATCGAGGACGTCTACAGCAAACCGATGAAGCTGGAGCGGATCGCGGCGCAGAACGAGAAATTCGACGTCTCCGTCAAGGAAATCGAACCGGGTCGCGTGTACGATGTGACCTTCAAGAACAAGCTGCCCACGACCCAGCGGACCACAAGCGCAAGGGTTTCATTCTCGACCGGGCTCGACCGGCAGCCCACGCTCACGATCCAGGTGAAACATATATTCCAACCGTCTGTTACGCTATCGCGTCCGGTGATTTATGTCCCCAAGACCTCGAGCGCGCCCAGCCAGCAAATTGCGCAGCTCCGCTTCTACGGCGACGGGGACTACAATATCACGGAAATCCGCTGCTCCAGCGAAAAGATTCGGGTCGAGTTCAACGAGCCGCTGCGGCGGGCAGCGACTCGCGCACCGATCGCCCCGCGGTCCGTGCAGCCGGTCACGATCCGCTTGCCGTCGGGCGCGGAGATGCCTGAAGAAGACGTTACGATCGAGTTTCACACGAACGACCCGAAGATCGCAGTGCTCAGAATGATCGTGACGACCGACCTGAAACGCTATCGCAGGATCCAGAATCTTTCCCAACGCCGCGGAATCGCGCGCCCGCCTCAATCGCCCGTGCGCAGAATCCCGATTCAGCCCAAGAACAAGAAACCCTGAGCCGGCACCGGGCCGTCGGGAACCTTTCGATCTTCGGCCGGCGCAGCTCGGCGCCGGAAGGGGGCCGGCCGATGGAAGCCGCTCCTCAAATGGCCGGAACGCAAACGCCCGATGTGGACTTTGCCACGAGCGATCTGCCTCGGTGGATCACGTCGAGCTGTCAGTGCAATTTGGTCCGCAGCACGACGTACCACAACGCTGTCAGATAGGCCGTGAGAAACACCCGGCCGCGGAAGCGCGCCCCGAGCAGCAGCAAGACGCTGAGGACGTAGAATTCCGTCAGCGCCCTCAGGAAGGCCCAGTCCTCGATCCAGATCCACCCGCTCAGCAAACTCGCGAGCCCGGCGTATAGCAGCCAGCCGACCTTGATCTCGCGCGCCGCCGAGCTACTGCGGAAAGCGACCACGACCAAGACCGTGAGCACGGACAGGAAGAACACTTCGCCGAGCCACAGTTCGCCGATTCCGCCGGGAGCCGGAAGGAGAGCTCGCAGGAAACCGGTCAGCCCGGCCAGCGGAGGGCCCAGGTTGCCCGCTCCCGAAAAGACGCCGGCCCGGCCCCAGCGCTGGTGCAGGAACGCCTGCCAGCATAGAAAGACCAGACTCGGAAGCGCGATCACGTACCAGCGCAGCCCGGCCCGGTCGCGATTCGATCCGCGCGGCCGGACGAACGTGAACGCCAACGCCGCGATGAGACCCACGGACGTCTCGCGTGCGAGCACCGCCAGGGTCAGCACAAGGGCTGCGACGATGGACTTCTTGCGTTGCAGCGCCAGCACGCCCGACAACAGAAAGAACGTCGCGACGATCTCCACCGTATCGCGAGCCAGACTCAACACGAATCCCGGATACAGGGGGAGCATCAGCCCGATCAGCGCGTGCTTGCCGCACGCTTTGGACAAGGCACCGGCCACCCATCCAATTCCAATCAGGGCCGCCAGATTCACGAGGATCATCGCCGCCGGCACGGATTCAGCCCGCCCGAGCGACAGCGTCCACACCAGTAGCGGATAGAGGATTCGCTGTTGGCGATAGGGTGGGTTGTCCAGCCGGATGCCGAACGCGGTGGGCTCGGCCGAAAACGGATCGAGCGCCAGGCGATAGTAGAATTGCCCGTCGTGCCCCGCTGAGTCGATTCCGACCGGCAGGTTGCTCGGGACCCGCGCGGGATCGCAGAACTCGTCTCCCGCGAACACGAACCGCGCCGGGTCGGACGCCAGGTTCCCCGGTCGCGCCGCGAGATAAGCCGCGTACGCAACCGCCACGATCAGCGCCACGACGCCCGGCGTGTTCAGCCGCCGAACGAACGACCGCCAGCGGGTGAGAGCCGTCGGCTCGCGCATGGTCGGCTAACCCGGCTTCGGGATGTGCATTGCGTACGGCTCGGTCACCGTGCAATAGCCCGAGCCGCCCAGCCGTCCCACCGTGCGCAGCTTGCGGGCATCGACCTGCCCGTCCTCGTCCAGGATCCAATCCGCGATGTGCAACGCAACGATGTCGCCGAACACCGCGCTGCCGGCGCCCGGCTGCTCACCAAACGAAACGACCTGGCGCAGCGTACACTCCATGTTCACCGGCGACTCGCGCACCAGCGGCGGGCGCACGCGCGTTGCCGTGACCGGCGTCAGACCGCTGAACTCGAACTCGCTCCGGCCGTGCGGCAGGTTGGCGGCGCAACGCACCATAGGCTCGGCGATGGCCTCGGTCACTGTGGCGATCACGAACTCGCCGGTCGCTTTGACGTTGACCAGGGTGTCCTTCTTCGTCGCGTCGCGCGTGAGCCCGGGGCAGAACATGACGATCGGCGGATGGGCCGAGACCATGTTGTAGAAGCTGAACGGCGCCAGGTTCGTCAGGCCTTGCTGCGATGTTGTCGAAACCAATGCGATCGGCCTCGGATTGACGAAGCCGATGCAGAGGCGATAAATCTCGCGCCAGTCCTGGTCGCCTTCGGCAACATCAATGTACATCGCGCGGTCCCCCGGCATCGGCCGCCTTCGCCGCCCGTGGGAATTCCGGGCTGGCTCGGCCGGCGAGAACCTCGGCGAGCGGCTCGGTCACG
Source organism: Planctomycetota bacterium (assembly GCA_022574815.1). Lineage (GTDB taxonomy): Bacteria > Planctomycetota > Phycisphaerae > UBA1845 > Fen-1342 > JACZRH01. Next base: position 17,564 of record JACZRH010000002.1, read on the forward strand.
AACGCCCGCTGCCACATCCGCGGGTGCGGCACCTTCAGGTCCGGCTCGTCGATCGATTGATCGCGATAAAGGAGCAGGTCGAGGTCGAGCGGCCGCGGGCCGTTCGGCACGCGTCGCTCGCGCCCGTGACGCGCCTCGATTTGCAGCATCCGCTCGAGCAACGCCCGCGCCGGCAGATCCGTGTCGATTTCGGCGACCGCGTTCAGGTACCGGCCTTGTCCCGCCGGACCGCCCACCGGCTCCGTTTCGTGCAGGGACGATTGGCGGACGACGCGAACATCGCCACGGCTGGCCAGTTCCGTCAAAGCCGTGCGGATATGAAAGTCTCGATCCCCCTGATTCGACCCCAGGCCAATGAAGATACTTCCGCCGCCTACCACGACAGCTCTCGCATTCGCGCGACCGCGGCCCGGATCCGGTCGAGCTCGACCGTCAGAGCGAAACGCACGTACCCTTGCCCCGCCGCTCCGAAGCCGGTCCCCGGAATGCAGACCACGGCCGCGTCGTCCAGCAGCTTCATGACCGTCCCCATCGTGTCCAGGCCTTTCGGGACGCCGGCCCAGATGTAGAACGTCGCTTTGGGCGGCGCCACGCGAAAGCCGATCTCGCGCAGCCCCGACGCGAGGACCTCGGCTCGCTCGTGATAGAGCTCGCGCAGGTCCAGAATCTCAGGCCGCTCGAAGCCCGCGTAGGCTTCGATCCCCGCCTCCTGGACCGCCGTGAATACACCGCTGTCGAGGTTGGACTTGATGCGCCCCAGAGCGGCGACCGTGTCGGCGTTGCCGGCGACAAAACCCAGCCGCCAGCCGGTCATGTTGAAGGTCTTGGAAAGCGAGTGCAGCTCGACGGCGACCTCCTTGGCGCCGTCGATCTCCAGAATGCTGGGCGGTCTTTCGTCGAAGTACATCTCGTTGTAGGCCGCGTCGTGGGCGATGAGAATGTCGTAGCGGCGGGCGAAAGCGACCGCGTCCTCAAAGAAGCCCCGCGTCGCGACCGCGCCGGTCGGGTTGTTGGGGTAATTCAGGTTTATCAGCGCGGCCGATCTCGCGACGCCCTCCGGGATGGAAGCAAAGTCCGGTAACCAACGGTTCGCTTCGCTCAGCTCCAGCGTCCACGGCTCGCCGCCCGCGAAGATCGCCGCGGCGCGGTACACCGGATACCCCGGCTCCGGCACCAGGACGGTTTGCCCGGGATTGACCGCCGCCAGGGGCAGGTGCCCCAGCCCCTCCTTGCTGCCGATGAGCGCGTGGATTTCGCGTTCGACGTCCAGCGCAACGCCGTAGCGCTGCTCGAAGAACGAGCCGATCTGTTCTCGAAACGCCTGCGACCCGCGACCGTCGGGATACGGATGGTTCTTCGCGTCCTGGACCGCCCGCGTCATGCGGTCGATGATGAATTGCGGCGTCGGCCGGTCCGGGTCGCCGACGCCGAAGTCGATAACGTCTTTACCCGCCGCCAGAAGCTCTTGCTTCTTGCGGACGATCTCGACGAAGAGATAAGGCGGCAGGGATTTCAAACGGTCGGTGGGTCGAAACGGCATGGTTGCTCCGCGTCGGGCGAGGCTGGAATCGCCGGGAAGTCTACGCCTGTGGCGGCAGGCCGACAAGCGGGGCGGCGATCGGGCCGCGGTCGCATTCCGCTCGGGGCTCCGGTCGGAGGGCAGGGGCCTGGCGCGCCGCGGCGGCCGCGGGGCTGGGGCACTTGCGGCTTGTTCGGCCCCGCGGATTCCTAATATCTTTCCGTGGATATTGTCCGATAGCACTGGTATTGTGCGAACCTCTTGGATACAATGCGCGGTCTACGATCTAACTGCGGGAACGACGTGAAGCGTCCTTTTTTCATACGTGTTTCTTCCGCAAAGCGGTACTCCCACACCATGCAAGCCGGCCGGTTTCTGCGCGCGTGTGCCGCGCGCCGCGCCGCGCAGAAAGAGCGGAGCCAATGAGCACGGTCACTTCCGAGGGCACCCAAACCCACGGCGAGAGCGCCAAACCCATCGAAGCAATCGAAAGCGCCATAGTGCGGTTCGTCGGCGACTCCGGCGACGGGATGCAATTGGCGGGCACGCAATTCACGACCACGTCCGCCGTATTCGGGAACGACATCGCCACTTTTCCCGACTACCCGGCCGAAATCCGCGCGCCGGCCGGGACGCTGGCCGGCGTCTCGGGCTTCCAGATCAACTTCAGCAGCCGCGACATTCACACCCCCGGCGACAAGGTCAGCGCGCTGATGGCCATGAATCCGGCGGCGCTGAAGGCCAACATCGCCGACCTCGAGGACGGGGGCTTGTTGATCGTCAACGTCGACGAGTTCAGCGTGCCCAACCTGAAGCGGGCCCACTACGAGTCCAATCCGCTCGACAGCGACGCATTCGACCGGTATCGGGTCTACAAGATCCCCATCACCAAGCATACCTTTGAAGCGGTCAAGGAGACGGGGCTCAGCACCAAGGACGCCTCGCGCTGCAAGAACTTCTACGCTCTAGGCGTGGCGTTCTGGCTCTACGACCGGCCGCTCGAAACGACCCTGGCCTGGATCAACCAAAAGTTTGCCAAGGTGCCCGCGGTGGCCCAGGCCAATACGCTGGCGCTCAAGGCCGGCTACCACTTCGGCGAGACCGCGGAAATTTTCACGGTGCGCTACCGGATTCCGCGGGCCAAGCTGGCGCCCGGCAAATACCGCAACCTGACCGGCAACCAAGCCACCGCGCTGGGCCTCATTGCCGCCGCCCGGCTGGCCGGCAAGCCGCTCTTCTACGGGTCGTATCCGATCACGCCGGCCAGCGACATTCTGCACGAGCTTTCGCTGCACAAGAACTTCGACGTCCGCACGTTTCAAGCCGAGGACGAGATCGCGGCGATGTGCTCGGTCATCGGCGCCGCCTACGCCGGGGCGATCGCCGTCACTGGAACCAGCGGTCCCGGCATGGCGCTCAAGCAGGAGGCCATTGGCCTGGCCATGATCACCGAGGTGCCCTGCTTGATCATCAACGCGCAGCGCGGCGGGCCCAGCACCGGGCTGCCCACCAAGACCGAGCAGGCGGACCTGTGGCAGGCCATCATCGGGCGAAACGGGGAGTGCCCCGTCCCGGTCCTCGCCGCCCGGTCGGCGAGCGACTGCTTCTCGGCGGCGATCGAGGCCATTCGCGTCGCCGTCAAATACATGACGCCCGTGATCCTGCTGTCCGACGGATTCATCGCCAGCGGCTCCGAACCGTGGCGAATCCCCGACGCCGCCGACCTCGAGAAGATCGAGATCAAGCACGCCGACGACGCGGAGACCTTCCAGCCTTACGAGCGCAACGCCGCCGGCTCGCGACCCTGGGCGATCCCCGGGACTCTGGGCCTGCAACACCGCTTGGGCGGCCTGGAAAAGGCCGACGTCACCGGCGATGTCTGTTACGACCCCGACAACCACCAGCACATGATTGAGCTGCGGGCCCGCAAGGTCCAAAACGTGGCCAATGACATCGGCGACCAGGAAGTCTTCGGCGAGCCGTCGGGCGACCTGCTGGTCGCGTCCTGGGGCGGGACGTTCGGGGCGGTGTGGTCCGCCGTCCAGCGGGCCCAGGCCGAGGGACACAAGGTCTCCCACATGCACCTGCGCTGGCTGCTCCCCATGCCGAAGAACACGGGCGCGATCCTCAAACGATTCAAGAAGATCCTCGTCTGCGAGTTGAACATGGGCCAGTTGCAATTCGTCCTCGGCGGCCACTTCGCCATCGAGAGCGAGGGCCTGCACAAGGTCCAGGGCCGCCCGTTCATGATCGGTGAAATCCACGAGAAAATCGTCCAAGTCCTTGGAGGCCAAACGCCGTGAGTGCCATCGATACGCCCCTCAAACCCAAGGATTTCAAGAGCGACCAGGAGGTGCGCTGGTGCCCCGGTTGCGGCGACTATTCGATCCTCTCCCAGATGCAGAAGGTGCTCGCCGACGTGGGCGCCGAGAAGCACAACACTGTGTTCGTTTCCGGCATCGGCTGCTCCAGCCGCTTTCCGTACTACATGGACACCTACGGGTTTCACGGGATTCACGGGCGGGCGGCGTCGATCGCCACCGGCGTGAAGATCGCCAACCCCGACCTGACGGTCTGGGTAATCACCGGGGACGGCGACGGCCTGAGCATCGGCGGGAACCACTTCATTCACACCATTCGGCGCAACATCGACCTCAAGATCGTGCTCTTCAACAACCGTATCTATGGGCTGACCAAGGGGCAGTATTCGCCGACCAGCGAGGTCGGCAAGAAGACGCGTTCGACGCCTTTCGGCTCGATCGACAACCCGATCCATCCGATCGCCGTGGCGCTAGGCGTCGAAGTGACCTTCGTGGCCCGCTGCGTCGATGTCGACGTGAAGAACATGATTTCGGTCTTGAAGCGCGCTGCGGCGCACAAGGGGACCGCCTTCGTCGAGGTCTATCAGAACTGCAATGTCTACAACCACATGGCGTTCGCCTACGCGTCGGACAAAAAGACCAAGGATGACCACGTGCTCTATCTCGAGCACGGCAAGCCGATGATCTTCGGCAAGGAGCGCGATAAGGGCATCCGGCTGAACGGGACGATGCCCGAGGTGGTCGATCTGGGCAGCGGGATCAGCCAGGACGATTTGCTGATCCACGACGAAAAGGCCGCCGAGCCCACGTTGGCGTACCTGCTCTCGCGCATGCGCTACCCGGATTTCCCCGAGCCGATGGGCGTCTTCCGCGCGCTGGAGGCCCCCACCTACGAAGCCGTGCTGATGAACCAGATCGAGGAAGCCACCCGTCAGAAAGGCAAAGGCAACCTGAACGAGCTGTTCGGCGCCGGCGACACGTGGGAGGTCAACTGACCCGCGCCGCGCCTCACACCTCACGATCAACGCTCACGTTGCGGCCGCGCGTCGCCCGAAGCCGTTGAGAATCACTCGCCGAGTTGATCGAGCACTTCGGTCCAGTTCGTAAACCGAATCGCGCGATCGTCGATCCACACGTCGCCGATCGGTTTGGCCATATGGATGCCGTCGTACGCCATGCCGTGGTCGTCGAGCCACTGCTTGGCGACGCGAAGCTCGGCCCACCCGCGGGCCGTATAGATCACGATCGAGTGACCGGCGTCGCGCAGGCGCTGCAGCGCCTCACGTGCTCCCGGCATGGGCTCGGCCAGCGGCCGCTCGAAAGTGCGCTCCTCCGTGCAGATCACGCCGTCGAGATCCACCATGATCGTTTTCGGGCGGCTCATCGCTGGTCGTCTCCTCATGCGTTCGCTCGGTCCCTTCGCGCGGGTCCGCCGGTCCTCGCGCCTTTCCCGTGCCGCGTCCCTGGTTCGAAACACAATCTTGTCGCAATCGCACCGCGATGTCCACGCCGCACGGACGTAGCGGAGCGCGCCCGCGGGCGTATAATCAAACGGGCGCTCCCGGAATGGTCTCACCTACAGGAAACAGCACACGCGATGATCATCACCATCGACGGACCGGCCGGGTCGGGAAAGAGCACCGCGGCACGAAAGCTGGCGGCGCGGCTGGCGATTCCCTATCTCGACACCGGCGCCATGTACCGCGTGGTTACGCTGCTGGCGCTCGAAGACGGCGTCGACCTCAACGATGAGGCCGCCTTAGCTGAGGCGGCGGCCCGCGGCGACTACGACCTCGACCTCGGGCCGACGCACATTCGCGCGACGCTGCGCGGCCGCGACGTGAGCGAGGAAATCCGCTCCATGCGGGTCAGCGACCACACCCGCTTCATCGCTGCCTCGCCCGGCGTGCGGCGTTTGCTGGTCGAGCGACAGCAGGCGATCGGCCGTCGGCTGGGGTCGCTCGTGACCGAGGGACGTGACCAAGGCAGCGTCGCGTTTCCAGACGCCGACCTCAAATTCTTCGTCGACGCGGACATTCAAAAGCGGGCCGAACGGCGACTGCACGAACTGCTGGCCGACGGCGAGGAAGTGGACCTCGCACAAGTGCTCGAGAATCTGCGGCAGCGCGACCGCACCGACTCGCAGCGGGCGGTGGCCCCGCTGACCGTCCCCGACGGCGCCATCCGCATCGACACCAGCGAGCTGTCGATCCACGAAGTCGTCGAGATGATGCTGACGCACATACGCCGCGCCGGCTTGCAAGTGCCCGATGCCGGGCAGCACGATGTCTAGCCGCACCGCACCGGAACCGACGCTGGCGCTGGGCTTGCTCTGGCGTGTAGGCCGCGCGCTGTCCCGGGTGCTTTTCCTGCTGGTCTTCCGGGGGCGCGTGTTCGGGCTTCGGCACGTGCCGCGTTCGGGCGGCGCGCTCGTGGTCTCGAACCACCAGAGCTATCTCGATCCCATGTTCGTCGCGCTGTCGTTCGAGCGCGAGTGCTGCTTCATGGCCCGCGACAGCCTCTTTCACAACCGGTTCTTTGGCGGACTACTCAAGCGGGTCAATGCGATCCCCCTGAAACGCGGCACGGCCGACCTCGGCGCGGTCAAGACCTCACTGCGGAATCTCGAGGCGGGCAACATGCTCGTGGTCTTCCCCGAGTCCACCCGCAGCGCCGACGGGGCCATCGGCGAGATGCAGCACGGCGTGGTCATGCTCGCCCGAAGAGCGCGCGTTCCCATCGTGCCGGCCCTCATCGTCGGCGCTTTCAAGGCCTGGCCCAGACACGCCCGGCTTCCGCGACCGCGGCCCATCCTCGTTGCGTACGGCGAACCGATCCTCCCGGCGCAGACGAAGGGCCTCGATAACGCCGCCTGCATCAGACTCGTGCGGGAGCGCCTCATCGAACTCGCACACCGGTACGGCGGCCCGAGCCCGAAAGCGGCGCCTCGCTGATTGGGTGCGGCCCGTCCAGGCTCCATGCACTACCGGGAGCACAATGTGTTGAACGTCATGCTGAGCGAAGCGAAGCATCCGGCCCGGAATCCAGCCAGATTCCTCGCTGCGCTCGGAATGACGTTGTCCAATCTCTCGTGCTCCGGGTAGCAACTGTTGACTATGTAGGTCGAAAGCGGGCGACGCAGCCGGGGGCCTCTTCCACCTCCACGCACGCGAGCCCGACGCCGTCCCGCAGGTCGGTTGACATCTTCCCGGCGATATGGATCGCGACATTCTCCGCCGACGGATTCGTCTCGAGAAACGGCGCGAGCTCGCTGAGGTTGCGATCGTGCATCGCCAACAGGACCTCGTCGAGTCGCCGCTGGACCACGGTGAAATCCACGAGCACGCCCATCTCGTCCAACACGTCGCCGCGAAAGGTGACCGAAACGTGCCAATTGTGCCCGTGCAGCGGCTCGAGCACTCCGTCCGGCATGCGCAATTGATGCGCCGCGGCGAACCATCCTTTGACACAAACCTCGAACGCCATCGAGCACCCGATTCTTGGTTTTTCTCTCAAAGCCCGTCAAGAACAATACGGCGTAATGGGTTCGCTCCTGACCCAAGACAGAGTAAATACCTGCACACGCCCTCTTCGGCAAATCGCTGGAATCGGTAACGGGCCCCTCGGAAGATCCGCTCGGCCGGCCGGGGCGCATCGCCCGAGACTGAACGAGCCGCACTGCGAACCCGATAAAGTCCAATGGCCCTTCACGGGAAAGCTATGATTGAAACGGTGACATGGCCTGCCCGGCGGCGTCGCAGCGTGCGTAGCGCTGCGCCGCTTTCGCCGAACGGCCGGCGCAACGCCCGCGGAAGCAAAGCTGTCATAACCTGCTTCGCATTGCTGAGTTGCGCCGCCGCGGGTTGTGCAACATCGGACGCACCCGGCTACAATCCCTATGCGAGGCCGGACTCCGAGCCGACGATTCTCGAACGGGCCGACGCTTTTATGGATGGGCTCGGCAACGCGGTCGATGGCTTGGACCAACGAATGGAGAACGCCGTCTATTGAGTGATGCCGGCGTTTCGCCCCAATGGGCCGGGTTCAAGCTCCACTCGACCGATCGGGCCTGACGCGACCGTGTTTGCGGGATTGCGATGCGGATCTGCTATTCCAGCGACTTTCACGGGCAGATCAGCCTCTACGACCAGTTCGACGACCTCGTCCACGCCCAAAAGCCGAATCTCGTCATCCTCGGCGGCGACATGCTGCCGGACGGCGATCCGGACGACCCCATCACGCCGCAAGTCGCGTTCGTCCACGACGAGTACATGCGACGGATCAATTCCTGGCAGAACGCGGCGCCGGGATTGGCGGTCGCCTGCGTCCTCGGCAACCACGACTGGATCTGTTCGCGCATGGCGCTTCAGAACTACCACGACGCCGGGCGCATCGTGCTGCTCGATCACCGACAGGCCTGGCACTACGACGGCGTCGCGTTCCTGGGCTATTCCAAATCGCCTCCTACGCCGCACTGGGTCAAAGACCTCGAACGCCTCGACCTGCCCGACTCGCCGCTGCCCGCCTCGGGCGGCACGGTCTGGGATCCCGGCGCGCAATGCGTGTTCGAAGCGCGGCCCGAAGAGCATTTCGGCACGCAGCCGTCCATTGAGACCGAACTCGCAGCGGCAGCGCGGATCGAGGGGCCTTGGATCTTCGTGTGTCACGCCCCGCCGCACGGCACCAAGCTCGACCGCCTGCCGAGCGTCGAATACCCGATCGGCTCGCGAGCGGTGCGCGACTTCATCCAATCGCGCCAGCCGATGTGTGCCTTGCACGGCCACGTCCACGAGTCGCCCGGTTTCACCGGGAGCCACATCGATCACATTGGCCGGTCGTTGTGCGTGAATCCCGGGCAGAGCCTCGACAACCTGCACGCCGTCCTGTTCGATTCGGACGACCCGGCCGGCACGCTGCGCCACACGGTTTTCGCCGAAGCGCCCGCTTCACGTCCATGAAGAATCTGGTCCTGATCGGCCTACGCGGCAGCGGCAAGAGCACGGTCGGCCGCGCGCTGGCGGAGCAGCTCGGCCGGCGTTTCGTGGACACCGACGAGCAAATCGAACTGGAGCAGCACCTCACCGTGGCGAAGCTCTTCGAAACCGAAGGGGAGCCCGCATTTCGAGTGCTCGAATCGAACGTCATCGAGCGGTTCGCCGCCGGCTCCGGCCAGGTGATCGCCGTTGGCGGCGGTGCCGTGCTCGTTGCTGCAAATCGCGACCGATTGCGAGCGGCCGGGACGTGCGTCTGGCTGACGGCGTCGGACGCCGAGCTGCACCGGCGGGTGGCTTCGGACCCGCGAACGGCCTCGTTGCGGCCGGCCCTGACCGACGCTACGGCACTGGAGGAAATCGGTCGGCTTCATCAAGAGCGCGCCCCGCTCTACGCGGAAGTGGCCCATCACTGCGTGGACACCACTGGGCGCGATGTGGGGCAGGTGGTAGAAGCTGTGCTGGCCGTTCTGGACTGACGCGACCGATCCGCGGAACAGCGCATGATTTCCGACACGTTGATGGGGTCCTTCATCTGGCTGCTGGGACTCGCGGTCGGCAGCTTCCTCAACGTCGTGCTCTATCGGCTGCCGGCCGGCCTTTCCGTGGGCAAGCCGGCGCGTTCGTTCTGCCCGCGCTGCAAAGCCGCGATCCGGTGGTATGACAACCTGCCGGTGCTGAGCTGGCTTCTGCTGCGGGCCCGCTGCCGCAACTGCCAGGCCCCCATATCGGTGCAATATCCTCTAGTGGAGGCCGTCACCGGGCTCGCGTTCGTGACGACTTACCATCTACTATTCGTGTCCCAGACGCGCGTCGGAATCGACCCGTCCGTGAACTGGCCGACGGACGCACCTCTTTTGCTCGCGTGGCTGGTCCTGGTCGCGGCCTTGGTGGCTTGCTCCGGGATGGACCTCGTGTCCTACATGGTCGACACGCGCATCACCGATTTCGCCATGTACGCCGGCATCGTACTTTATGCTTGTTGGCCGCGCGCCTGCTTCTTGCAGTCGACCGCCGCCGGACCTTCCGCCGCCGCCGCCTTGGCGGCGTTTGTCGTCAGCGGCGTGCTGCTGCTGCGCGCGTCCCGGAAACAGCTCGCGCTCGAAGGAGCAGAAAAGGATTCGGCGTCCGACGAGTCCGAGCCGGACTCTGGCGCTCTCGCCGGCGACAACTCCGGGCCGGCGTCCAAGCCGACTTCCGCCGGCGTCGGCGCGATCGCGATTGCGGTCTTCGTCGGTCTGTCCATCTGGCTGCTGGTGACAATGATCAACGGATCGGCGGGCCACGCTCCCCCCGCCGCCGAGCCGGCCGTCCCCGCGGCCCTGCTGGCCTTGTTCGCCGCGACGGTCATCATCGGCGGCCAGCGCCGCGACGTAGACGCCGAACTGCACGAAGCGATCGAAGAAGAGGCGCCCGAAGCCCGCCGGCTGGCACTGCGCGAACTCCGCTGGCTGGCCGGGCCGATGCTGGCCGCCGCCGTCGCCTACGGACTCGTGGCCAACGTGGCGGCCGTCAATGAGCTGTGGCGGGGAGCGATCTTGTGGCCGGCGTCGTCGTCGTTCGCGCCGCTGGGGGGCGCCGCGTACGCGATTCACGGGGCGATGGTCGGCGCCGCCGCCGGCTGGGCGCTGCGCATCGTCTTTACGCTCGTCTTTGGGCGCGAAGCGTTCGGAGTCGGAGACATCTACATCCTGGCGGCGGCGGGCGCGGCGGGCGGCTGGGACATCGTGCTGCTAGGGCTGCTCTTCTCGGTCGGAATCGCGATGGCGGGTTGGCTCGCGGGGCTCCTGCTCAAGAGCACCAGCATGATCCCCTTCGGCCCGTGGCTCGCGATCGGATTCGTCGCCGCGCTTTGGCTCAACAAGCCGAGCGCCATCGTGCTGGGCCGCTACGGCGACGACATTCGCGTCGCGTGGGAAATGCAGCCGAAACTGGTGTTTATGGGCATCGGGCTGATGCTCGTCGGGAGTATGTTCGCCGTGGTGATCGCCCGCCTGGTGCGTCATTTCGTGGAGCCGAAACCGTAGGCTGGCCGGTTCGCCCGTCATCGGTTATTTTTGCGGCACTCGCTTCCCCTGTTGCCATGGGTCAAGGAGGACCGGTGAGATCGCGACCCATTGCCGTATTCGATTCGGGCCTCGGCGGCCTCTCCGTCGTGCGCCACCTGCGACAAATCCTTCCGGCCGAAGAGATCGTGTACTTCGGCGACACGGCCCGCGTTCCGTATGGGACGAAGTCGCAGCGCACCGTAATCAGTTTCGCGCTCGACGCGGCCCGCTTCCTGCTGAATTTCGAGCCGAAGCTCGTGGTGGCGGCGTGCAACACCGCCAGCGCGCTGGCCATGGATGCGCTGCGGGCTGAGGTCGCCGTGCCGATCTTCGGGGTCGTCGAGCCTCCCGCGCGGGCGGCGGCGCGGCTGGCGGAAGGGCAGCCGATCGCAGTGCTCGGAACCGAGGCCACGGTCGCCAGCGGCGCCTATCCGGCAGCGATCGCCGAAGTATCGCCCGATCTCGAAGTGATCCCCCTGGCGTGTCCGCTTTTCGTTCCACTGGTGGAAGAAGGCCGCGGGTGCGACGACCCCATCGTCCGACTCGCGGTCGAGACGTATTTGGCACCGCTGCGATCGAGGCGGGTCGGCGTCGTCGTGCTGGGTTGCACGCACTATCCGTTGCTGCGCGAGGCCATTGCCGCATTCCTCGGGCCCGACGTACAGATCGTCGGCAGCGGGCGCGAAACGTCGCTGGCCGTGCGGCGCTATCTCGAAGACCAAGCCGGCTTGTGCTCGTGGGGCGGCAAAGGTAGCATTCGTTGCTACGTGAGCGACAATCCGGCCCGGCTGCGGCGGGTCGGATCGCGCTTTCTCAACGAGAACATCGAGAGTGTCGAGTTGGTCACGCCCGAGCGATACGTCGCGTCGGCGATGCTCCAGAGCGAGGTTCGTTAGAGTGAATTCGCCGGTGTGCCCGATGATCAAACGAAATCGCGGCCTGACGGTTCTGTTGGCGATGTTCGGCGCGATCGTCTTGTGCACCGGCTGTGGGGGAAAGACGTTCGACGTGGCGCTCGACACCGCGTTCAAGAAGCTCTTTCGCTCCAAGCGGACGCCGCAGCAGAACATGATCATCGCGGTGTCGGACACCGACCCGGACTTGCGCCGTGACGCGGTGGCGCGCGTTGCGAATAGCAAGCAGATGGATCGCGAATGGGCCGTGAAGGGCTTCATCGCGATCGCGCTGCTCGAAAACGATCCGCAGGCGCGCTGCGTGGCGATTCGCGCGCTGGGGCGCAGCAACGACGCGCGGGCCGTCGAGACCATGCTCAAATTGTTGAACTACACCGAGCAGCCGGTCGAAGAGGTCCGCCCGCCCGAAGCGATCTGCCGCTGGGACGCGATGGCCGCGCTCGCCGATCTGTTGGCGGCGGGCAACGTCCCCGACGACTTGTTCGACGCGGTCAAGGCCACGCTGCTGAAGGGTCTCACGATCGACGACGACCGGCACGTGCGGACGGCGGCGGCGCGTGGGCTCGGGCACTACTTCGAGACCGACGTGGTTCGGGCCCTGATCGATGCGTTGATCGATCTCGATTTCGCGGTCGCGCACGAGTGCGAAACGTCGCTCGTGCGACTCACGGGCCGCACGCACTCATGCGATCGCACGCTCTGGAACGCTTGGTACGAAATAAACCGCGACGACCTCTTCGCCCACGCCGGCGAAATACCCGACTCACGCCGCCGGCCGTATCGAAACCGATGGGAAAAGGCCGGCTACAAAATGCGTGAGTTCTTTCGCTGGATGGTCCCGGCGCGTAAGACGTAGCGCGAGCCGCAGACCTTCGCCCGCGCCGCGGACTCGCGGAGTATCAAGTTTCTTCTCGATCCGAAATCACATCGATGCGGTTTTGTGCGATAGATGACCGACGGTACGCTCGCTTGGAGCGCCTGGGGCTCCAGAAGGGTTTGTGCCATGCGTTCTCAACCCGGCCGGACGATGTTTCGGCTCGCGCGGACGGCTCGGCCGCGCGGCGCGCGGCGCGGCGGCGCCAGATGGCGATCGACGTCGAGCTCGACGCCGATGCCATTACCTACTGCATTCAGGTTCATCGGACGGAGCTTGCCGTCATCGAGGGCTCAAGTGCGGCCGGTCCGTGCGAGGGCGTGGACGGACTGCTGACCGTCCATCCGGGCACCGCGCTGCTGACCTTCTCGGCGGACTGTCCGCTCGTGTTGGCCTACGACCCGGTGCGACGCGCCGTCGGCATGGTCCACGCGAGCTGGCGCTGCACCGTGGCCGGCGCGACGCGCGGTCTAATCGACGCCATGCGCCGCAGTTTCGACTGCGATCCAAAGAACATTCTGGCCGGTGTCGGACCCGGCGCCGGCCCCTGTTGCTACGAAGTCGGGGCCGACGTCCACGAAGCGGCGGCGGGCCTGGAGCAGCGCGACGCCGTGTTTTCCGCTCGCGGCGGACGACTCTTCTTCGACCTCTGGAGCGCGAATCGGGCCCAGCTCCTCGCCGCCGGCGTCCGCGAGGAGAACGTCGAAACGGCCGGCATCTGCACGCTCTGTCGCAACGATCTCTTTTATTCCTACCGAATCGAAGGCGCGGGTTGCGGACATTTTGGTCTGATGGCAGGATTACGAAGCGTGAAACCTTAGCGAGCTTGGACGGCGTCGAACGCGGCGCCGCTTGGAACCTGGCCGGTCGATGCACGATTCTCCACACCCACCCGACAGCTCCGCACCGGTCGAGCTTGCCCATGCCTCGCGCAGGCGACCGCGCTTGCTCTTCGACGATTCGGCTGCCGATCGGGCTTCCGGCGGTTCGGCACGGGATTTCGCCCGCGGGATCCTCGCGGTGCTCGCAATCTTCCTGACTACCAGGCTGGTCGTCTGGACGGCGGCCTACGGCGGGGCGGTCATCCACTTCCGAATCCAGTTTCAGATCGAGCCGCCATGGCAAGAACGGACGGCGGCGCTGAAGCAGAAGATCGAGGACGAAAACACTCCGGAGCACTATGCCATTCATCGCCGCCTGTCGGATTTCAACCCGCTAACCAACTTTGACGGGCAGCACTACCGCTCGATCATCGTCAAGGGCTACCAGTACGCGCCCGTCAGGCCGGCTCAGCCGGCCAGCGAGCGACAACAGAACATCGCTTTCTTCCCGTTGTACCCGCTGATCTGCTCGGCACTGACGTCCGTTCTCACGCCAAACCAGGCGATGGTGCTCGTGGCGAACACGGCCGCGCTGTTCGCCTGCGTTTTGGGGTATTTCTGGATCCGCCGGCGCATCGACGAGCGGGCTGCGCTGTTCTTCGTCGCGGCCATATCCTGTTTCCCGTCGGCGTGCTACTTCAGCTTCGCGTACGCCGAAAGCGTGACGCTGCTTGCGACTGTCTCGACGATGATGCTGATCGATCGCCGATCGTTCTGGGCGGCGGCGGTCGTCTGTGGGCTGGCGACGGCGTCGCGGCCCACGGCGTTCGGGCTCGTTCCCGTGCTGATGCTGGCCTACTGGTTCAACTCGCCGAAACCGCAGCGACGTGTGGCCGTGCTCGCCGCGCTGACGGTCGTCGCCTCGGCGGGAATCGCCGCCTACGCGGTTTACTTGACGGCGCGATTCGGCTCGCCTTTGGTGTACGCGACGAACTTTCGAATGGGCTGGATCCCGGACCACGACCGGCCCGACTGGTTCGAGTTCCTGACGTTGGCCCGCGTCTGGGACCAGTTTAAGTATTTCGGCCGCGCGTTCGTCGGCTTCCCGGCCGGGCTGCCGAACCTGCTCTATCCGTTTGCCTGGAACATGCCGGTGAATTTCTCCATCTTGTTTCTCAGCGTAGCGGGCCTGTGGCGCGTGCCGCGCAGCTTCCGGCCGCTGCTGCTGCTCGGACCGTTCATCTTTCTGCACTCCTACATCGCCGGCGGCGGGGCCAATTTTGGCGTCGAGCCGATCGGACGCTACATGGCCGTGGCCGTCCCGGCGTTCGCCGTGCTGGCGGCGTGGTGTACGCGGGAGTGGCGAGCGGGTCTGCGGTACATGTTGCTGGCCGGCATGTTGTTCATCGAGGCGGCGTGGGCGTTTCATTTCGGTCTGGACGAATGGTCGGGTTAGGCTCGTTCCGATTTCGCGTACACGCCGATGGCCCGGAGTCGGCGCCTATCGGCTTCCTGACCATCCGTACTTGCTTCGCGCCGGGCGCGATGCTTCAATGCACGCAACCAGCAGGGAGATGCCCGAATGGTGTACAAGCGGAATCTCGGTAAATTCGGGCTCGCAGTCTTGGGCGCCCTCGCGCTGGGGCTGTCGGGTTGCAGCGGGGCGGACTTTGGCAGCGAGCTCTCGGCCCGGCCGAAGCCCCGCAAGCTCAGCGGGACCGACACTCAGCCGCTGCACTTGCCGCGCGACGCAGCGTTCTCAATCGTCTTCGCGCCGGCCACCAAAGACCCCGGATTGGGCGGCGACGCGAAAGCCGACGCGACCGCGAGCCGCGACGGCAGCGCCGCGATCATGGCCGCGGTCACCGAATCGGGCAGCGCAACGGCCGAGTTCAAGCTCGGGCACGCCTTCGAAAACGACACCGCGCGCCAAGTCGATCTCGTGATTGCCGTGAGCCTCGACTACGAGTACACCGCCGTCGCCGACGAGAGCGTCGCGCTGCCGGATGCATTCGTGGGTTTGAAGCTCTATGCGACCGATCGCCGCAACCGCACGCTGCGCAGCTACGATCTGATCCGGCACTCGACCGAGAAGGGCGGCGCCAAGGTGCGGTCCAACGAGCGGATCGAGTTCTCGCTCGTGCTCGCGCCCGGCGCGAGCGTCAATGTCTACCTGGCCGGGCTGGCCAAGGTCGCCATCAAGCAGGGCCGCTCGGCCTCGGGTTCGCTCACGATCACGGGCGTTCAGATGGAGGCCGCGACCCGCCCGGCCCCGCCCGTCCGGACCGCCGCCGATGAGCAGGGCTGATTCCGTCGGCGACAGCGCCAGCCGGATCGAGGCCCTGCGCGACGAGGTCCGCCGGCATGATCATCTGTATTTCGTCCTGAACGAGCCGAAGATCAGCGACGAGCGCTACGACGTGTTGATGCGCGAGCTGCGCGCGCTCGAGGCCGAGCACCCCGAACTGATCACGCCCGATTCGCCGACGCAACGCGTGGGCGAGAGACCGCTCGAGGGCTTCACGAACGTTCAACACGCCGTCCCGATGCTGTCGATCGACAACACGTATTCGGCGGACGAATTGCGCGAGTTCGATGGGCGCGTCCGCCGCGGGCTCGGCGACCAGCCCTTCGAGTACGTCGTCGATCCCAAGATCGACGGTGTGGCCGTCACGCTGTTGTACGAAAACGGGCGTCTCGCTGTTGCCGCGACGCGCGGCGACGGGCGGACCGGCGACGACGTCACCCAAAACCTGCGCGTCCTGCGCAGCGTGCCGTTGCGATTGCACGGGCGGGGTTGGCCGGCGGTGCTCGAGGCGCGCGGCGAGGTCTATTGGCCGCGGCCCGAGTTCGAGCGGACCAACCGGGAGCGCGCCGCAGCCGGCGACGAGCCCTTCAAGAACCCGCGCAACGGCACCAGCGGAACACTCAAGCAGCTCGACCCGCGCAACGTCGCCGGCCGCGGCCTGGCGTTTCTCTGCCACGGGTTCGGGCGGATCGACCCGTTCCCCGCGGGCGTCGAGCGGCACAGCGCGTTGTTCGAGCGGCTGCGCGACTGGGGCCTGCCGACCAGCCCGCACGCGCGGGATTGCCGCGACATCGACGCGGTCATTGAGTTCGTAACCGAATGGGACGTGCGGCGGCGCGAGCTCGATTACGACACGGACGGCGTAGTCATCAAGCTCGATCGGCTCGCGCAGCGCGCGGCGCTGGGCGCGACGAGCAAGGCCCCGCGCTGGTGCATCGCGTACAAGTACGCCGCCGAGCAAGCGCAAAGCCGCGTGTTGTCTGTCGATCTGCAAGTCGGCAAGCTGGGCACGATCACGCCGGTCGCGAACCTGGAGCCGGTGCAACTGGCGGGCACGACCGTGAGACGCGCCAGCCTGCACAACTTCGATCAGGTGAGCCGGCTGGACGTACACGTCGGGGACGTCGTCACGGTGGTGAAGGCCGGTGAGATCATCCCGCAGGTCGTCGGGGTTTGTGCAACCAAGCGGCCGCGCGGCGCGAAACCGATCCGGCCGCCGAAGGCCTGTCCGAACTGCGGCGGCGAGGTGCAGCAGGACGAGGGCGGGGTCTATCTGCGCTGCATCAATCCCGCGTGCCCGGCCCAGCTCGTCGAGCGGCTGCGGTTCTTTTGCGGGCGCAACCAGATGGACATCGAAGGGGCCGGAGCCGTGCTGGTCGAGACGCTCGTGCGGGAGGGCCTCGTCAGCGGCTATGCCGACCTGTACGGCTTGCACGCGCAGCGAAAAACACTGGCCGGCCTCGAGCGCATGGGCGAAAAGAGCGCCGACAACCTGCTGGCGGGGATCGAGGCGAGCAAACAGCGGCCGCTCGCGCGCGTGCTCGCCGCGTTGAACATTCGCCACGTCGGCGCGAATACGGCGCATTTGTTGGCGGAGCACTTCGGCTCCATGAAGGCCCTGATGGACGCCGACGAAGAGGCTCTTCAGGAAGTCGAGGGCATCGGGCCGGAAGTCGCGGCGTCGCTGCGGCGCTGGTTCGACAGCGATGTCGGCCGGAAAACCGTCGCGCAGCTCGCGGCGGCCGGCGTCAACATGAAGCAACCGAAAAGCGCCGCCCCGACGCGGGACGGCGCGGTCGCGGGCAAGACCTTCGTCGTCACGGGCACGCTCGCGAATCATTCGCGCAAGGAAATCCAGGACCGCATCAAGCGGTGCGGCGGCAAGGTGGCGAGCAGTGTGAGCAAGAACACCGACTATCTCGTCGCCGGCGAGAAAGCGGGGAGCAAGTTGGACAAGGCCCGGGCTCTGGGTGTGCCGGTCCTGAACGAAGAGGAGATCGAGCGGTTGTTGAGCGAATGAACGACCACGAAGCGCTCAGCCCCGCCCACAACGTACGCTCAAACCGCGGAAACGCGGAGAATGACTCGATCGCGAAAGCGATAGACGCATTCGAGCGCCGCGAGTCCGCAGCGCTCGAGTTCGGACATCATTTCAAGCATATGCAGCCGGCGCACCGGGTCGTCCGGGCCGCCGCTCGCCCAGGGCGGCGCCAGCGTCTCCACGTCAAACAGCCGGCCGCCGGGGCGCAGCATTAAGGCCAGCTCGCGCAGGGCGGCCCGCAGCCAGTCGAGGCCCTCGGCGTGCGGGCCGGTGCGCAGTTCCAACATCGGCATGAGCACGCTGCCGACCGTGACGAGCGAGGCCTCGCGTTGGGGGAGTTCGTCCCCCTCACCCAGGGCCGCACACAACGCGGTGATTTTCGCGTCCGGCAGGATGTCGCGCAGGCGGCTCTCGGCCCGCTCCAGCTTGGTGCGGTTCGGCTCGATCAGGGTTACGCGCCCCAAGCACGGATAGCCGCCGGCGATCAGGCAGGCCAGCTTGCCGGTTCCCGCGCCGACGTCGATGAGGTGATCGTCGCGATCGAGCGGCGGCAGGGCCAGCACGCACTCGCGATAGTGCTCGGGCTCGCGCTCGGGGCCGGCGGTGCAGGTCGTGTCGTGCAGGTCGTACCAGTCGGGGTGTTACCAGGGGGCGTCCATGGCTTTCTCTCGTAGGGTGGCGGTCCCATAGCGAGTCCGTTCACAGGAATGATATCACACGGTGGGCAGAGTCAAGACGAAGCAGGCGCCGGCGTCGGTGGAGGCGTCGAGCCGCAGATCGCCGCCCATGTTGCGCGCCAGCCGCCGGCTGAGAGCCAAGCCCAAGCCAACGCCGGCGGATGCGTTCGCCGGCTTTCTCGCGGATCGGTGGAACGGCCGGAACAGCCGGCGTGCTTCGGCCGGCGCGATGCCGGGGCCGCGATCGCGCACGCGCAGCACCACCGACCGCGCGTCCGCCGAGACGTGCAGCGAGATCCCCTTGTCCTTCGCGGTCGCCGCGTATTTGCAGGCGTTCTCGACCAGATTGACCAGGATGCGTTCGACAGCCGCGGCATCGACGCGCAGGAGCGCGTCAGCGGCATCGGGATCGATTTGCATCTTCCAGGACATGCGGGCTTCGACGGCGCGGTGCGCGAACCTCTCCGATACACGGTCCAGCAAGTCGCGCACGCGCACCGGCTCGGCATTCGACACGGCATTGCCGCGTTCGAGCTGGGCGTACGACAGCACGTTTTCCACCAAGTGCGTCAGCCGGTCGGCCTCGCCGCGGAGCGTGTGAATGTAGCGGCGGCGCTTGGGTTCGTCGGCGACGCGGCCTTCGTCGAGCAACTCGGTGTACAAGCGAAAGGTCGTCAGCGGCGTCCGCAGTTCGTGCGTCACGGCCGAGACGAACGCCGCCCGCCGCTCGCTCAGCGTGACCGTTCCAAACAGCAGTGCCGCGACGGCGACCACGGCCAGCAGCATTGCCGCCCACGCCAGCATGAGCGTCACGCCTATGGGCGACCATGCGTCGCCGCGGCCGGGCGGCAACTGCCCCGGAACGAGCCGGACCGGCAACGCCGCGAGCACGCGGGCCGCGTCGTCGGCCTCGTCGCTCGCGAGGGGTTGCAAGTCGGCGGCCGGCAACAAGTCGGCGATCTCGGAAAGCATGGCGGTCTTCATTGCCGGCCAGTCCAGCCAACAGCCTTGTACGCGCGGGCTGCCGGCCACCGAGACCCGGCGCGCGAGCAGGAGCGCGTCGCCGCTCCAGATCGGGGCCAGCACGGTACCGCGCATCTCGAGCGGCAGCGGAACGATGCGATTCATCAAGCTCTGGCTTTGCACGATCTGCTGCATGTTGCGCGAGCGAGCCTGCCGCTCGATCGAGCCGCGCGAATCAGACGACCGCGAAAGACTCGTCTGCACCGGATTCGCGGTAGCGGCAGCGCCTTCGGACTGCTCTGCCGGCTCCATCTCCATGCGACCGAGCGCGACGGCGACAGCGCCACGATCGAGGCGCCGGCCCAATTCCCTCAGCCGCCGCACGGCGGTCGCGACCCGATCGGCCGTGGTATAGCGGGCCAGGGCCGCGGCGCGCACGCGCGGATTCGGCACCTGCGGCGACGTGATGCCGCCCTTGCTGTCGTACTGAAAGTGCAGCAGGACGTACTTGGAAACATCGGTCAGCAACGGCGACGGGACCAGCACTTCGCCGAAGCCGAACTCGTTCAGCGACTCGGAATAGGCGCTTTCGACCGGATAGAAGGCCTGGTACGCGGAATAGGGCCGACCGTTTTCCAGCGCCAGGATCGACGCCAGTGACGAGTCCATCCGCCACAAAGCGAGCCGGATGTTCTCTTCCAGAGCGGCTTGTCGCCGGGATTCGGCATCCGCCGCTTCGAGCCGCAAGGCTGTTGCGCTGATCCACGCCATCGGGACCGTCACGACGACGAGACACAGGCCGAAAACGACAAAGACGTGCCGGGGGCGCAGCATCAGGCGGCCCCGTGATCCGCGAACATGTAGCCCTTGCCGCGCACGGTCAGAATCAGGCGCGGCTTGCCGCCGTCGTCGCCGATCTTCTCGCGCAGCCGGGCGATGTGCATGTCGATGGTTCGCGTCTCGATTCCGCGCGGCTCGAGCTGCCAGACGCGCGTGAGAATCTCGTCGCGCGAGATGGCGCGGCCGGCGTTGCGGGCCAGGTAGGCCAGCAGCTCCGTTTCGAGCTGCGACAGTTCGCAGCGCCTGCCGTCGTCGCTTTGAATTTCGCGGCGCGGCAAGTTGACCATTCCGGCGGGGACCCGAAACGTCGTGATGTCCGAGGGGCGCTCGGGCGAGCGTCGTATGACCGCCTCGACCCGCGCGAGCAGCTCCTTGACTCCGAAGGGTTTGACGACGTAGTCGTCGGCGCCGAGCCGCAGCCCGCGCACGCGGTCGTTTTCCTCGCCGCGGGCGGTGAGGATGATCACGGGTGAGGTGGGTCGTCCGGAGCGGACTTCCCTGAGGATTTCGAGCCCGTCTATTTCGGGCAGCAGCAGGTCGAGCAGCAGCAGGTCCCACTCGCTCGTCAAAGCGAGCTCGAGCCCCGAGCGCCCGTCCGACGCTTCGCTCGTGGCGTATCCGCCGATCTGAAGCGCGTCCACGACGCCCTGGCGAATACCGGCGTCGTCTTCAATGACCAGGATGTGTGGTCGACGCATCCATCACTCCCATGCGAGCGCCTCGCGCCGCTGCGCAAAATTATATTCGGCCCGACGCGCTTCCGCGTCCGTTCCGCTCCAAGGCGACGCGAACCCGAGCGGAATCTCGAACCGACCCAATCGTGCCGGTTCGCAAATTCTCCTACCGGTAGCGTACGCTGGCCGGCGGCCGTCCGCTGTAACGGCTTCGTAACATCCGCCGGCCGATTGCGAGCGTCGCTGTCGGCAAGTAACCTGTCACGAAGGCTCCGCGATTCGGGTCGCAGACCAGCCACACTCGTATTCGGACGGTACCAGCGAAGGGTGATAACCATGAACTCAATCACGATGAAGCAGGCACGGGCGGCCGTAACAGCCGCAATCGAGAAGTCCACCGAGATGGACGTGAGGATGAACGTCGCGGTGGTCGACGCCGGTGCCAACCTGAAGGCGTTCGTCCGCATGGACGGGGCCTGGCTGGGCTCGATCGACATCGCGATCAAAAAGGCCCGCACGGCTCGCTTCTTCGACATGAACACCGGCGAGATCGGCAAGCTGTCCCAGCCGGGCAGCCCGCTCTACAACATCGAGCACTCCAACGGCGGCCTGATCACGTTCCCCGGTGGCGTTCCGATCAAAAATGCGAGCGGCGAGATCATCGGCGCCATCGGCGTCTCCGGCAGCACGGTCGAAAATGATCACGTGGTTGCGGTGGCGGGCGCGCAGACAGCCGGTTGACGGCGCGCGCGACGCCTGGCTACACGATCGCTCATTCGCTCTGTTGGACCGGCTCAAGTTGCGGCGGTTTGGCGGCGGGTCGCGGAGGTTTCAGCCATTCGCCGAGGCGGCGCAGGCCTTCGTCGATGGAGACGCGCGGCTCGTAGCCCAGCTCGCGACGGGCGGCGGCGATGTTGTACCAGTGCGAAGTGGACAGCTCGCCCGCCACGAAGCGCGTCATGCGCGGCTCGCGCTGGATGCGAAACAGCCAGTGCGTGAACTCGAGCATGCCGCCGACCGCCCGCGCCGCGGCCGGCGAGATCGAACGGCGCACCGGCTCGAGCCCGGCGGCGGCGAGGATGCGGTCGATCAGCTCCCAGACCGGGATCGGCTCGCCGTTGCTGACGAAATAGGCCCGCCCGGCGGCGGCGGGGTTGGTCTCGAGCGCGTCGGCGGCCAGTACGTGGGCGTCGGCGGCGTTGTCGATGTAGGTGCTGTCGACCCGGTTGCGGCCCGCCCCGATGCGCCGCAGCCGGCCCGCCTTGGCCAGCGCCACGAGCCGCGGGACGAGGTGATTGTCGCGCGGACCCCAGACCAGGTGCGGCCGCAAGGCCACGGTGCGAAGACCCTCGCTATTTGCCGCCAATACGTGCTTTTCGGCGAGCGCCTTGGTCGCGCCGTAGTGCGACTTGTGCCGGCGTGGGTAGGGCAGCGACTCGTCGCCGCCCTCCACGTCCCGGCCGTCGAAGACGACGCTCGGTGAGCTGGTATACACCAATCGGCCCACACCCCGATCCTTGCAGGCCGCCAGGACGTGGTCGGTGCCGCGCACGTTCGGCTGGTAGAACGACTCGATCGAGCCCCAAACGCCGGGCTTACCGGCGACGTGCATCACGACGTCGCGGTCGGCGCAGGCCGCGCGGACCGCGTCGGCGTCGGCGAGGTCGCCTTGTCGCTGATCGACACCCAGCTTGCGCAGCTCGGGGTAATCGCCGCGTGAAAAGCTGCGCACCTCGTCGCCGCGGGCCACGAGCCGCTCGACGATCGCGCGGCCGAGAAACCCGCCGCCGCCGGTTACCAGGACCTTTTGAGGACGGTGCGCAGGCCGTTCGTGAGGTGTGTTCATCGCAGTTGTCCGATGGCCCAGGCGGCCAGTTGTTCGCGGAAGATTTTGGCGTTGTGGCGCACGTCCACGGGAAACGCCGGATGAAAGAGAACCGTCCTGATCTCGCGGGTGTGTTCGTTCGCGGCGCCGCGGGCGAGCAGGTCGCGCGTGACTTCCTGTCTATTTGCGGTGGCGCTAGCGGGTTCGAGCTCGACGCAGAGCACCGGTTTCATCCTGCCGGGTTCGCCGACGCCGACCAAGGCGGTCCGAAACACGCGCGGGTCCTGATTGAAGATCGCTTCGCACGGGACGGTGAAGAGTGTGCCCTGCTCAGTGATGACGCGGTGCGCCTTGCGACCGCAGAACCAAAGCCGCCCCTGCTCGTCGAAGCGGCCGACGTCGCCCATGCGGTGCCAGACGGCGCCGGCGGCGTCGCGGAGCTTCGCGGCGGCGGTGGCTTCGGGATTGTCGAAGTACGAGTGCGTGACGACCGGGCCGGATACGACGATCTCGCCGATCCTTCCGTCGGGCGGCTCGCGCGTTTCCTCCAGGGTCGCGAGCGGATCGTCGGATATTTCGATGATGCGCACGCTGATGCCCGGCAGCGGACGGCCGACGCAAGTGCCGCCGCCCCGCGCCGTGGCCTCGCGCGTGTCGGACAGGATTTCGCGGCTCGCGATGTCCGTCACGGGCAGCGCCTCGGTCGCACCGTAGGGCGTATGAATCTCGGCATCGGCGGGGAGCATGTGGTGCAACGACTCGAGCAGCGGCGGCGGGATCGGCGCGCCGCAGGTGATGACCCGCCGCAACGACGGCAGCTTCACGCCGGTCCGCTCGCCGTGCTGCGCCAGCCGCCGCAGCAGCGCCGGCGAGCCGAACATCTGCGTGCAGCTCTGAGCGGTGATGGCGGCGACGATCTTGCGCGGGTCCGCCGAGCCGGGCTTCGAGGCGTCCATGTCGGGAATGACGGCGGTCATGCCCAGCGCCGCGTCGAACAGCGCGAAGAGCGGAAAGGTCGCGAGGTCGGTCTGCTCGGGGCCGCAGCCGAAGGACGACTGCAAGCAGCGCACCTGCGCGTCGAACATGCCGTGCTCGTAGACGACGCCCTTGGCCGGCCCGGTGCTGCCGCTCGTGAACAGAATGGCGGCCTGCTCGTCGGGTCGGGTCGGCGCGGGCACGAACGGTCTGGTCGTTGCGGCTCGCAGGTCCGACAGGCGATGACCGCCCCAGAACAGGCGACGGCCCACGGTTACGGCGGTACGCACGCCGCGAAAGGCTGCCGGATAGAGCTTGCGGAGCACGTGCGCGAGCGGGATGCCGATGAACGCTTCGGCCTTGACGCGCGCGAGGCAGCGAACCAGGTTCTTGCGGCCCATGCCCGGGTCGATCAGGACCGGCACGGCGCCGATCTTGAACAACGCGAACGTCAGAGTGAAGAACTCGAGGCTCGGCCGGACCATCAGGATCGTGCGCGTGCCGCGCGTGATGCCGATGCGCTCCAGGCCGTGTGCGTATTGATTGGTCTCCTGCTCGAGCTGCGAGAAAGTCAGCCGTGCGTATTTCGCATTTCCGGCCGATTCGACGCCGGCCGGGCAAACGACCGCGTGCTTGTCCGGAAAGCGCTCAGCCATCGTCGCCAGGCGCGTCGCGATGTTGACCACGGCGTCCGACAAGGTCGGCCGCGCCACGCTCGACTCGCCGCGCGCGAGCTGCGTTGCGGTCATGACACGCTCTCCGCGCAGGCCGGGTTCGCAATCGGCAAAGGGTGTTTTCCCAGAAACGCCGCGATTTTCTCGATTACCCCCGCCGGCTCGTCCTCCAGCAGGTAGTGGCCGGCGTCGGCGAAGGTGTGGACCTCGGCGTCCGGAAAGCGCCGCCGCCACTCCGTGAGGAAGAGAGTGTCAAAGACGAAATCCTGCTCGCCCCAGCAGATCAACATCGGCAGGTCGCCCAGGGTGTGCAGGTTCTCAGCGACCCATTGGACCATTTCGTAGCTACGGTCGCCGGGGCGCAAGGGGATGTCCTGCACGAAGCGCAGCGTGGCGATGCGGTCCCTCGGCTTGGCGTAGGGCGCCAGGAACGCCGCTCTTACTTCGGGGGTCATGGGGCGCCGGCAGCAGCGGCGCGCGGCGCCCCGTGCGAACGCGTTGAATCCGTAGACGAGCGCTTCGCGCAGCAACGGCACGTGGCGAAGAATTCCGATCTCGAGCGGCAAGCGCTTACCGGCCGGCTTCAGGAAGCCGGACGTGTTCAGCAGGACGATCCGTGCGATGCGGTGCGGATGGCGCAAAGCGCACGCCAATCCGATCATGCCGCCCCAGTCGTGCAGCACGAGCGTGACGTTGTGCAAGTCGAGCCTTTCGAGCAGCGCTTCGAGGTCCGCGACGCGCCGCTCGAGCACGTATTCATAGTCCGCGTCGCGCGGCTTGTCGGACAAGCCGCAGCCGATGTGGTCCGGGGCGATGAGGCGGTACGAATGGCGCAGCACCCGGATGAGCTCGCGGTACATGAAGGACCAGGTCGGGTTGCCGTGGACGCACAAGAGCGGCTCGCCAGCGCCTTCGTCGAGATAGTGGTAGCGCAGGCCGCCGCGATCGAGCCAGTGGCTTTTGAATGGGTAGAGCGAGCGAAAGCGGTTGATGTCGAGGCTCACTTAAGGCTCCGCACGGCTGACACAGCCGTGGCACAGCGTACCCCAAACAGAAAACCGAAGGCCGTCGTCGGTTGTCACCACTGCACTCCGAGCATCACACAGTTTAAGCCGCTGCCGATGCCCAGAAAACCGACCTTGTCGCCGCGCTCCAGGAAGCCGCGCTGCTCGGCGATGGCCGCCGTGATCGGCAGCGAGACGGTGCCGATGTTAGCGAGGTAGGGGAAGGTCGAGAAATCCCGCTCCAGCGGAATGTTCAGGGTCTTGAGGATTGCGGTCCGATTGGTTGTGCCGACCTGGTGACAGATCACCTTGTCCACGCCGTCGGGCCAGCCGAGCTCGCGGATGAAATCGCGCCAGGTCTGTGCACCGAGCTTCACGCCGTTTTCGAGCACGTCGATCGCGTGCGTCTCCATCACGTGCGCGGCGCTGGGCGGGATGCCGGTGTCCGGCCCCCAGCGGCAGAGGCGGTGATGCTCGGTCGCGCTGCGCGCCGCGCCGCCGAGCAGGCGATGGCCGTCCGGCGCGAGGGCGGCGTCGGCCAGAACGACCGCGATCGCGCCGGAGCCGCCGGTCAACGTCGCGAAGGTGGTCTTGAAGGTCTCCATATCGCACCGCGCGAGCAACCGCTCGATCGAGCTGTCGATGATCTCGCGCGCCGACTCGCACGAGACCACCATGCCGGCCGCGATCTGCCCGAGCTCGATGGCATTGGCGATCTGCACCATCCCGTTCACGACGCCGAGACAAGCGTTCGAGACATCATAGGTGACGGGCGACCCGGGCAGGCCGAGCCCGTCGGCCACCGGGCACGCCGTCGCCGGTTCGAGATTGTCGCGGCACACGCCGCCGTAGATGAGCAGGCCGATGTCGTCGCGTTTCAGGCCGCTGGCGTCGAGCGCTTTGCGGCCGGCGGCGACGGCCCCGTCGCTCATGCGGAAGCCGGGGTCCCAGAGTCGCCGCTCGCGGATGCCGGTCATCGTTTCGAGCTGGCCGAACGACAGGCGCAACGTTTCGTAGACGGGCGCGAGGCGGTCCTCGAGCGCCGCCGACGTGATGACGTTGGGCGGCAGCTCGTAGCCGATCGAGACGATGGAAACTCGCGAATAGCGCATCACGCCACCGGAACCAGACGAACGCCGAAATCGATCATCTCGTAAATGGGCTTGCCGTCCACTTTGAGGAACCCGTTGGCTTTCACGTGCGGCGAGGCCCCTTCCCCGACCTCGGTCACGACTGCTTCGACCTCCACCCGCCGGTTGGTCGGAATGACCTGCCCGCGGTAGACCCATTCGTGCGGCGAGCCCACCAGGATCGGCTCGAAGCGGTGCGTGTGTTCGAGCTGCTGCCCCCAGCGCTCGATCGCGGCGACTTTCAGCAATTGCAGGAAGGCTTCCAATCCGAGCGAACCGGGCCAGACGGGGTCCTGGTAAAAGTGGGCCTTGAAGAACCACTCGGCCGGATCCACCTGCTTGACGCCGCGGACAAAACCGAGCCCGTGCGGGCCGCCGTCCGAAACAAAGGCGTCCACGCGGTCGATCATGCGAAACGCGCGGGCCGGCATGGCCGACGGAGGCGCTGCTTCGCGACTAGCATCGCTCGGCGTAAGCGGCGGGGCGTCCGCGAGCTCGATTCGTCCGGCCTTTCGCAATTCCGCAGCGTCGGGAGCAAAGGCACGCTCCGCGGCGCCGCGAATCCCGACCTGATCGGCGAGTGCAGCGTCGGTGAAGAACCCGAAGTACGTGTTGCCGTCGTAGACCGGGCGCGAGCCGTTCCAGACTTGCAGGTCGAATTTCTCGATAATCATCCCGCCGGCTTCGGAGACGTCCGTGATGCGCACGCGCGCGGTCAACATGCCGGCGTCGGGAAAGACCTCTTCGTGCAGCGTGGCCCGGCCGCCGAGGTTGCGGAAGCGGGTGTCGACTTCGCTGCGCAGCGCCGACCCGAGATACGCCGCCAGCCACCCGCAGGGTTGCAGCCCGATTTCGAGCAGGATCGCGAATGGCATCGCACGCTGCCGGTTGGCGGCGAAGTACCACGCGTCGGGCGGCACGTCGTATTGCGTCTCGATCCACCCGCCGGGCTCGAGCTTCCACGGCTCGGCGTGGATTTCGGTGACGCGGTCGAGGAATTGATAAGGCGGCCCCGGGAGCCGCGCAATCCGCCGTTCGGCGTCGAACACGCGGTACGGCTCGCCGAAGCAGTCGGACGGATTGCCGATCGCGAAGGCGCGGATTTGGTCGGTGTCGAAGATGGCGGCTTTGGGCTCGGCGAGCGGCAGACCCTCGCCGATCGGCTGCACCACCGGCGGGGGGACGCTGGTCGGCGCACCTCGGGGGGCCGCTGCGATTCGTACGCGATTGCGCCAGGTTTCCTTGATCCGCTCATACGGCAGCCCGTTGAGCTTAATGGACATGTCGGTGAATCGAACGATCCGCTCGCCGTCCGCATACATGAGGGCATCCGCGACGACGTACGGTTCGGGCTCGTGGCCGATCTCCTTCAACTCGAGCTCGTACGTGACGACCCGGGTCTCGGGCGTCACCGGCCCGCGGCAGGTCAGCTTGCACGGCTTGTCGAGCAACGGCTCGTAGCTCACGCCGGCCTGCTCGCCGACCCACCCCATGCGCAGCAGCAGGATGCGCAGCGTATGGGCGCAGCACTCGAACATGAGCGTGCCGGGCATGACCATGTCGTCGACGAAGTGGCAGGTGAGGAACCAGTCGTCGGGGCGGATGTCCGCTTCGGCGCGAATCGACCCGATCCCGAAACGCCCGCCCCGCGGATCGAGCTCGACGATGCGGTGTACGAGGCGCATGCGGCCGCCGGGAATGCGCAGCGGGTCGTCGAGCTGCAATCCCTCGAATCGCGGTCCGAAACAGCCGGCCAAATCGCCGGCCCGCAGCGCGTCGAGCCGCGCTTCGTCATACGATTCGACCTCCATCGGCACGAGCTCGAGCGCGTCGGCCGGCCGCTTTCCGGGCATCGGCTTGCGGTCGTCGTCGGTGAGGACGATCCCACCCGATTCCGCGATTTCCTGCTCCGTGAAGAAACCCGCGCAGCCGTTCGTCATGGTAATCAGCGGCCGATCGTCGATCGTGCCTTCGAAACGGAAGAAGAACAGGTAGGTGTCGCCGCGGCGGACGAACTTGTCGATCGCGACATCGTAGCGGATCGTCTCGCCGGGCCGCGGCAAACCGCGGTGAAAGTCGACGGTGGCGTCGAGCAGGCGGTAGGTGCGCAGCCCCTTGACGCGCAGGTCGATCCCCAGCCAGGACGCGAGGAACAGGTCCGCCTGACCGGCCTCGACCGTGATGCAGACCGGGGCGCGGTCGCCGTCGAGGTACCACTGGCCCGGCGTGACGTCATGCTCGGTGACGATCGATCCGGAGGTGAGCGAGGCTTTTTGGCCGTGGATGGAAAGGATGCGGTCGACCAGCATAAGCGGCTCGTCGGGCAGGCGCACGCGGGCGCGGCAGGTGTCGATCTCCGCGAACTGCGGGCCGAACAGCTTCGCGACCGAGCCGACCGCGAACTCCAGGCATTGTTCGCGCGTGAAAGCGATCTTTTTGCGGCCGATCGTCTCGTGCGCGGGACGGTCCCGGTCATCAAGAGATGGCTGAGGCCGCGTCGGATCGCTCAGGAGTCGTGACTGAAACGCGAGCGCCCGGCCGATGGCCTGCGTGGCCGACTGCGAGAACCGCAAAAACGCGTCGTGTGCGGCGGCATTGGCGGCGCCGGTCGTCGCGACATCAATTGCCAGAGCGCCCAGGCTGGTCGCCGCGGGGGCCATCTCGGCCGGCCGCTGAGGCTGAGCAACTTGCCCGAAACCCGCCGTCGCCGTTTGCACAGGCGGAGAAAGTGGCTGGACGGTAACAGCCTCGCCCGCGGTTAGGGCGCGAGGCCGGGGCAGCTCCCGCGGCTTGGAGCCCAGCGAAACCGTGACGTGTCCGCTGCTCGAATCGTCCCCGCTAAGCCCCGCGGTCAGATGCCCCACGGCGCGCGTCTCGTCCTCATACAAACCCGCTAGACTCGGCAGAGCGCGCTGCGCGACGAGCGCGGCGACAAGGTGCAATACCGAGGAAACTTCGTCCTGACTTTGCGAGGCCGAGCGCGCGAAATGAGGCCGACCGCCGAGGATCCGGCCGATCACGCGGCTGCACGATGCCTGGGGGCCGACCTCGACGAACAGACGCACCCCGTCGGCGTACGCCCGCTCGATCAGCTTCGGAAAATCGAATCCGCGCAGGGCTTGGTCGACGATGGAGGCCGCCGCGGTCTCGCGGTTGACGTAATAGGATCGTGCCCAGGCGGCGCTGTAGAAGCGGATGCCGGCCGGTGGGGCGGTCTCGAGCTCGTGCAAAGCGCGGTAGGCCGGCTCGACGCCGCGCGCGATTTCGCAGTGAACCGTGGAGGCGCCTTCGATCACGACAGCTTCGCATCCCAATCGGGACACGACCTGTTCGACCTCGCCACGCCAACCGCCGATGACACACTCATCCGGCGCGTTTGTAATGAGCAGATAAACCCGCTTGAGCGCAGCGAGCGCGTGGCGCACGCGGTAGGCCGGCCGATTGACGATCACGACCTGCCAATCGACGGACTGCCCGGGACGCAGACCCCACGCCCGTTGCGCCGCGCGGCACTCGCCGGCGAGCTCGCTCTGAAACAGCGGCGACGCGATCATCCGCGCGTGCATTTCGTCGCGGCCGCGCCAGGCGCGCAGGGCAAACAAACTCGTCGTCTCGCCGAGGCTGTAGCCGATCGCCGCGCCCGGCCGCGCGCCGAACGAGCGCAGCAGGTCGCTCATCACGATGCCGTATGCGACCTGCCCCATGATCGCGCGCACCGTGCTGCTGCCGAGGCGCTCGGCCGCGTCGCGCTGCCACTCCGGTCCCCAGTCGCCGCGCCAGGGCGCGTACCAGCGCGGCATGAGCTGGCTCGCGAGGCGCTGGGTGTCGGCGTCGAGCGCCCGTGCGATTTCCGGCCACTGCACGCCGAGCTCGCGCCCCATGCCGACGAAGTGGTTGCCGGAGCCGGGAAAGACGAACGCGACCTCGCCGCTCTTTCCGAGCGGCTCGGTGTAGTAGAACGAGCCGTCGCCGCCGTCGATCGGCTCCT
>JACZRH010000129.1 GCA_022574815.1 Planctomycetota bacterium
TACGAGGTGTTGCACCCCGTCTCCGACGGGGTAGTTTTCGCGTGCCGCGCTCGGATGCGCATCCAAGCGCGGCGCCGGAACTGGGGCGGCTGCGACCTCTGGCCGAGTCCATCGCAGCCGTCCCCTTTGGACTTGGCCATGTCTAGGACGACATTCGACGACGTGCCTCTCACCGGCTGGCTCAGGTCCGTCGGCGAAGCGTTCGGCCAACTGTTTCGCCGGCACCCGTCGCTCTGCAAAAGGCTCGTGCGGGCGGGTATCGCGGAGATCCAGGCCGGCACCGCTCCGACCGAACTCGTGCCCGAGACCGAGATGAGCCCCGCACGTGCGAGCGTGCTGCTGGCGACTATCTGGCTGGGCGGCAAGGAGGCACTGGCACCGCTCTTCGACGACGGCTGCGATGATGTGGAAATCGAAGAGGCTCTGGTCTGGCTCTCGTTTAGAGCGCTGCGGAGTCGGCTGTCGGAGCTGGTTGATGAGCAAGAGCCGCGGCTGCGCGACGAGCTGGAGAGGGTCGAGCGGGAACTTGACCGCCGTGCTGTGGCGCCAGATCGGCATGACGGCGACGTGGCCCCCGCCGCTGCGGATCCGGATGATGATGGCGAGACACCGGCCGGCGCCCCAAGATGGGAGCCCCCGCAAGGCTATATAAGCGTCTCGGCGGTAATGACAGAGCCGCGGTACATCAAGCGCGGTGAACATCCCAAACGCACCACGATCGAGAAGTGGGAACTGAGCGACAGAGAAGGGGCGGCGATGGTACACGCGCCGGACACCAACGAGAACTACTATCCGGCAGCTTGGATCGAGGAGCGGGTCAGAAAATGGAACCCCCGAACGAAGCGTAACACCTCAGCGTAAGCGTAACAGGCTGTTACGCCTTGATACGCTCGCAGTCATGCGAAAGACTCCCGTAGCCAGTTTTTGCTGGCTCGGAGTTTCGCATGGCCGCCGATGAACAGCTCGTAAACGCAAATGTCGTCGCTGATTACTTCGGTGTAACCGTTGATACTGTTCGCCGATGGACGCGGTTGGGGGCGATTCCGTCCCTGCGTCCAAGTCCTAAAGTTATCCGCTACATGATCAGCGAAGTCCGCCAGGCGCTCGCCCAAGAGGCCGCGAGCGGGGCTGGTCGCCGGGAGGGGGCGCTCGATGGCTGATCGGACACCGACCAAATCGAAACGCACCGCGCTCGCCGCCGGCGACATGCTCACGTTTCCCGAGATCACGGCAGCCCTCGGCGTTAGCCGTAGCCTGCTCAGGCGGTGGCTGTCGGATGGGAAATTCCCTGGAGCTGATCTTTGCATCGGGGGCAACGTGCGGCGCTGGTGGCCCGGAACGGTTGAAAGGTTCATCAAGAGGAACAAAGCCTAAAGCGACGCGACGGCCGTGCAGCCGTCGCGTCGAGAGGTAAGACCCATGTTCGTTGCAGCTAATCCTACCGTTCGTTCGCCCTGCCGTCAACACTGCCGCCGCCCCCGGCGACCGCTCGCTCGCGCGGTCCGTCCCCGCAGGGCACTGCCTCGGCACGCTCTCCGCCCCGCACGGGCCAGCGAAGCAGGGGGCGAATTCATTTGTGTTGCTTGCAGCGTCGCCCGTTCCTGTGCAGCCCTCGCCGGATTTACTGTTCTCGGCGGATATTGCTTGCGATGCGTCGCACTATTCTCAGCCCTTAATTCGCGAGGGGCTGCATGAAGAAGACCGGGTTGTGCCAGGACGAGCGCGCCGCGGTGGCAGCCGCGATCGCGGAATCGGAATGGATAGAAGCGGCGGATGTCATTGATTTGCCTGAGATCATTCAGCGAATCAAGCAACTGCACAACGAGCTGATCGGTCGTATGCGGGTTACTTTGGGGTGCGCGGTCGAGCTCGGCGACCTTCTGAACGAAGCGAAAAAGATGGTCCCGCACGGCGAATTCCAGACGTGGTGCGAGGCGAACACAAACTACTCGGCGCGCCGCTGTCAGGAGTTCATCAAACTAAGCAAAAGCGCGGAACTCCGCGCTTTTGACCCGGCAAGCGCGGTTCACGTTGCCGTGAAGGCCCTTTCTGGCATCTCGACCCGCGAACCTGCCGAGCCGCAACCGTGGACGATTGATGACGGGATCAACAAGACGCGCGAAGCGGTAGCCCGCCTGCTGAAACGCTGGCCGCCGGAGCACATTGTCACCTTTGCGAACCAACTTGAATCGCTCGCCAGCGAGGTCCGGACAAAGGGGAAGTTGCCGCTATGAGGTCTCTACTCCGCTACCCAGGTTCAAAGGCGAAGCTCGCTCGCGAGATCATCACCCGTTTCCCGATGAAACCCGAACTATGGTCGAACCCCTCACAATGGGAATATCGCGAGCCGTTCTTTGGGGCCGGAGCCGTCGGCCTGAATGTTCTCAAGGGGCTCGACCGACGGTGCCGGGTCTGGCTGAACGACATCGACCCTGGTATCGCGGCGCTTTGGGAAGCCGTCCTGTCGAACCCGTCCGAGCTGATTCAGCGGATCGCGATGTTCGAGCCGTCTGCGCAACTTTTCTCGCGCTTCAAAGAAACTGACGGCTGCCCGTGTGGGGATGTGGTGGAGCGCGGTTTCCGCAAGTTGGCCCTGCACAGGATGAGCTTCAGCGGGCTCGGCGCGATGTCCGGCGGGCCTCTTCGCGAAGTGTCGTCTCGCTGGAACCCCGAGCAAATCAAGTGCGAAGTATCACTCGTACACGAAAGGCTGGCTCGATTCGATTCGCTGCGAATCACTTGCCTCGACTTTGCCAAAGTTCTACGAGACGCAGGCCCGCGATGCTTCATGTATTGCGATCCGCCCTACATCGCCAAGGGCGCCCAACTGTACAAACATAGCATGAGCGAGGGCGACCACGCGCGGCTCGCGCGCCTCCTGAAGGACTGCAAAGCACACTGGGTGCTGAGCTATGACGACCATCCACTGGTACGTTCGCTGTATCCCGACGCAAGAATCGAACCCGTGTCCCTGGCCTATACTGTCGCCGCTTCCAAGGGCACCCGGCGGACCAGCGAAGAAACCATCGTCGTTCCGAAAACGGCGGACGAATTGAGGGAGATCGCAGCATGAGCATTGCGCCCGCCATCGTCGTCGATAGCCGCGAGCAGCAGCCGCTCATATTCGCGAACCTGCCCACCGAACCCGGCACGCTTGATGCCGGGGACTACAGTATCGCGGGTCTAACGCATTTGGTTGCGGTCGAACGCAAGAGTTTGCCCGACCTATTGTCTTGTGTTGGCCGCGAGCGCGCGCGTTTTGTACGCGAATTACGGCGTTTGCTGGGGTATCGGTTTCGAGCGCTAGTCATCGAGGCAAGTCTTCCGGAGCTCGAAGCCGGTGAGTGGCGGTCGAAGCTCAAGCCGTCGCACGTCTTGGGCAGCCTGACCGCGTGGCAGGCGCGGTATTCATTGCCCGTCGTCTTCGCTGGCAATCGTGCCGCAGCGGGGCGGTACGTCGAAAAGTTCCTATATCAGTGCGCTCGGACCGTCGCGATGGAACTGGACGCCGCGCGGGCGTTCGTTGCGGTCGCAACCCCGGGGGATGCCCCCGTTCCAGGGGGCACTATTTGAGCAACCACTGGCTCAATGTGATTTTCACGCACAGCCCCGCGAAAGCGGGCCACCGGCTTGTGCTCCTGTCGTACGCGGACCGGGCGAACGGCCAGGGCATTTGCTGGCCGTCGGTCGCAGACACGGCGCGGCGCACCAACCTAGCAGAGCGAACCGTTCGACAAATCAACGCCGATCTCATTCGGGCGGGCGAGCTAGAGATCACCGAGACGGGCGGCGGCGCCGGCAAAACGAACATCTACCGGCTCGTTAATCGCGGCGCCCACGACCCAAAAACCCTGAGGCAGGCAACAGGGTTCGGGGGACCAAAAACCCTGAGGCAGACGACAAAAACCCTGAGGCAGACGACAGAAAACCCTGAGCCAGGGCTCCGGGGAACCATAAGGAACCCTCAGGAACCTCCAAAGAAGCGCTCAAGCGATGTTGCGGATGACGTGGTCGAGGGAATCTATCAGGCGTACCCACGACACGTCGGAAAGCGGACCGCGATCAGGGCGATTCGCGCCGCACTCGTTCGGATCGCGGCGCAGCCGGGCATCGGCGCCCATGGCCAGGCGGGCGCCTGGCTGCTGGAGCGCGTCCAGGCTTTCGCGAATTCTCCGGCCGGGCAGGCGGGTAAGTTCACACCGCATCCAGCGACCTTCTTCAATTCGGAGCGATACGATGACGACTCCGCGGAATGGGACCGGAGCGAGAAATCCGCCGACCATAGCCGCAAGCGCGGCCGACAGTTCGCTGAGAACCTCCGGCTTTGAAGCGGACGACCGCGATCGGCGTGCTGCTGACGAACGCCGGCGAATCGCTGACCAGTTCGCTTCGCGGTTCAAGTACGAGCTGGACGCGGCGGGCCTGCCACACCGGCACGTGCTCAAGGCGAAGGCAAACGAACTGCATCGCGGCGAGGATGGTCGCCGTTGGCGGGAGACGTATGAGCGCCTTCGCCCAAAGCTGTCGGGCGACGCCTTGATTGCGCTGCTGGGCCCGCGGGGGACGGGTAAGACCCAGATGGGCGTTTGCTGGATTGTGGATCTCATCAAGCGTGTCGCCAGACACGGTGGCGGGTCGTACGGCGTGGCGCGGTACGTCAAGGCGGGTGACTTGCTGCGCGAGGTTCGCGCCACGTTTCAACGCGACAGCCGTGAGACCGACTCAGATGCGATTCGGCGCTTTGCCAGCTACCACCTGCTGGTGATCGACGAACTCCACGAGCTCGGCAGCGAGTTCGACAGCAGAACCGTGACCAGCATCGTTGACGCCCGTTATGACGCCTGCCGTAGCACTGTGCTCATCAGCAACGAAACGAAACCGGCGTTCGAGTACTCGGCGGGGCCGTCCATCGTGAGCCGAATGATTGAAACCGGCGAAGTCGTCATCTGCGATTGGCCGAGCTTCCGGCACGCGAAGGATGGCCAGGCCACCCGTGAAGAATAATCCGGGTGCGGGTTGACAACTGGGCAAACATGAGCGAGACTCTAAGCATGGCACGCACAGCAAAACCCAAGACGTTGTCGGACGAACTGCGGGCCGCGCTGCTGCGCGACAAACGCAACCTAGCCGAGATTGCGCGGGCCTGCGGGCTCGACAAGAGCCAGTTGAGCCGATTCGCGCGGGGCGAACGCGACCTGCTGCTGACGACGGCGACGCCGCTGGCACGCGAACTTGGGCTTTGGCTGAGAAGGAGCTGAGACAATGGCGACAATGGCATCGACGGTCAGGGAAAAGCGGACACGGGGCTTCCGCGTGGATTTTCGCAGCGCCGCCGGCAGGTTGTTCAGCCTGTACGGCTTCTCCTACAAGCCGATCGCGAACACGGTCCGCGACGGAATCCGACAGCTCCAGCAGCTTCGACGCGCCGGGCAGCGGCCGACGCCCGAGCTTCGCAAGTGGCTGGAATCGACACCGACAGCTTGGCGGGCGAAGCTGGTGCAGGCCGGCATCCTCGAGGGGTGGGCGATCGCCGAAAGCCGACCGCTCAGCTCGCACCTGATCGCGTTCTATCACGCCATCAAGAGCCGCGGTCGAGCCGATGCACGCCGGTCGGTTCGGCGATGTATCACCCTCTTGCGCGGCGCGGGGATCCAAAACCTCTCGGACATCGGCGTCGGCAATGTCGAACAGTGCTTGGGCGAACTCCGTCGAACCAAAGGCGCAGCGGCCGACACCTGGACGAAGCGAAAACGCTACGGCGGACGTCGTGCGTTCAACGCCGCAACCTACAATCACCACGTCCAGGTCCTGCGACAGCTCACGCACTGGCTGCTCGTTTCAGGTCGCGCGGACCACGACCCGCTCGTCAACCTCAAGCGCCTGGAGCGCGCCCGCGTTCGGAAGGAGTGCAACTGCGAGCGGCGGGCCGCGACGCCCGAGGAGATGTGCAAGCTGCTCACGGCCGCGAAAAACGGCCCCGTCCGGTCCGGCGTCCCCGGCAAGGTGCGGGCCTTGGTCTACGAGTTGGCGACGATGAGCGGCCTGCGCGCGAGCGAGATCAAGAGCTTGGCCGTTCGCGATTTCAAACTCGACACCGGCCGGCCGATCGTGAGCATCCGGGCTCGGTCCGCCAAGAACGCGACCGACGCCGACCTTGATCTACGGTCCGACCTTGCGGCCCAGCTACTAGATCATCTTGCAGGCAAACCCCCCGCGGCCCCCGCGTTCAAGCTGCCGCACGCCTCGAACTTCGCCAAGATGCTGCGGTTCGACCTGGAAGCGGCCGGCATCGACGCGATCGACGAGGCCGGCCGAACCCTGGACTTTCACGCCCTGCGGCACACGCGCGGAGTCTGGCTGTTCGAGCATCACGGCGCCGGGCCACGCGAAGTTCAGGAGCTCATGCGTGTTTCGACCATCGCGCTTGTGGATCGCTACGCCTCGTCTTTTCGGCTTCGGGACCGTCGCGTGATCGAAAGCGGGCCGGTTCTCACGACCGAAACCGGCAAGGGGCAGGTGGCAGGGGCATGACCAAGCGCGTGTCCAATATGTCGCGCTTGTTAGGTTTTTTGCCAATGGGGAGTGACGCTACGTGCTAACCCGCTGCGGACCTCGAGACTCGGGATCGACTCACACGCGCGCGCGCGAGGCAGGGGGCCGGATTCCGAAATCCCCAGCAGATTCCCCAGCAGATTTTCGACTTCGGTGGTATTCGCTGGGCCTCGCTGAGACACGACCGGTTCGCTGGTCAAGCTGTCCGATGGCACGAAACCCCTACGAAACAAGCGTTGAAGCGACGGAAATAGCGATTCCGGATACTGGTGGCGGTCGGACTCGAACCGACGACCTTGGGGTTATGAATCCCACGCTCTCACCAACTGAGCTACGCCACCGCCGGCCGACGGCGGTCATTCCGGCGAGTATAGCGACGGGCGGCGCGCGGTAAAGCCGCCGACCAGACGGCCGGGCGCGGTTCTTGCGCGGTCACCATGCCGCGGGCATGGCTCGCGCGGCTCCAATCCGGTGGCGTATGCACTTCATGGTGCTTCTGAAACCAACCGATAGCAACCAGAAGCGCGGAGCGCTGCGCGCCGCCATTACCAGTTCGGACTTGTTCAGCGTTGCGCAACCAGACCTATCGACGCGTGATGCGAACGCCGCCGAGTACTCCATGGCACGCAGGAATCCCAAGAACCGAGACGAACCAGCCGCGAGCACGCCGGATGCCGCCGCACACCCGCACCACGACGCGTCGGAGGTCTCCGAAAATGACATCGACGGCGACGCCCTGGAGGTCGAGCGCGCCGCCCTGAGGCGGCTCGGCCTGCAAACGCACGACGGCGACCCGGGAGAGGAGCCCGCTGCAACCTGGGAGATTGACACCGCCAACGACGCGGCCGATGCGGCGCATCCGGTGATCGAGGCGGAGGCGCAAGTGTTGTCGCCCGGGGGAGGGCCGTCCGGCGATCCGGGGGCCGACGTCTTGGCGCGCGAGCAAGACGACGTCATCGAGGTCATTAACGACCTGGCCCAGGAACTCGACCGCTATCAGGGCATCCGGGCCAATCTCGAAGCCAAACTGCTCGAATCGCGCGATCAACTCGCCGCCTCGAATCGGAGGATCCAGGAGCTCGAGTGGCACATCAACACCTTCGAGGCGCGGGCCGAGTCCGCCGACGAGATTCGCCGGGAAATCACGACGGTCGAGGACCAGCTGGGCACCGCCAGCGAGCGCGCCCACGCCCTGGGGCAAGAGCTGGAGTCCCAAAAACGCGAAACGACCCGGGTCACGGACGAGCTGCGCAGCGCGAATGCGCAGCTCGAGGAGCTCTGGGGTGTCCGCGCCGAACGCGACGAAATCGCCGCCGAAGTGGAGCGCCTGCAAGCCGAACAGACCCAGATCGAGCACACGCTCGCGGACCTGCACGACGAACGGACGCGGCTCGCTTCGCAATTGCAGGAAACGCAGTCCACCCTCCGCGAGGTCCGCACCCAGAGCCATAAGTTCGAACACGACCTGCGCAACGCCAACAACCGGATCGAGAAGATGCAAAGCGTGCAGGAAACGCTCGGCGAAAAGCTCGTCGTGCTCCGCGCGGAGAAGAAGGCGCTCCAGGACGACTACATCAAGCTCGACGACGCCTACGGCAAACTCACCGAAGACCGCAGCTCCGTCGAATACGAGATCAACTCCCTGCGCGACCGCAACCGCCACGCCGGCGAGGTCATCGCGCGGGCCAAACGCGTCTTCGGCGACGTCCGCCTGGCGCTCTCGCAGACGCGCAGCCGAGCGCGCAAACGCCCCGGCAACATTTGGCCGCAACTGAGCGGCGACATGAAGTTTGTCGAACGCGGCGCCACGGTCGGCCAGCCCAACGCCACCAAGAACCCCCCGCCGAAGACCTAAAACCCGCCTTCTCCAAGACTCCTTAGCGACCAAGGCCTGGTCCAGTGAGGTGCAGAGACCTCACAGTCCCGATTTCATCTCAACCGCCGCGAACGCGGAACGATTGCCGAGCCGGTCGGTCTGCCTCGAAAATAGCGTGATTTCGTCCAGCGGCAGCGGGCAGCGGTGGATCGGCAGATCGAATGTCAGCTCCCCACCGGCGGGTCCGCCGCGCAGTTGGATTCCCGCCCACCCGTCGAGCTCGTAGTAGTCCATGCGAATCGCGTGCGGGCCTTTCGCAAGCTCGACCGTAGTGCGCTTGGCGCTCAGGCCGTGATGACCCCAGTGATTGATGACCAGCTCGTCGTCGATCCAGAGCCGCGAGCCGTCGTCGCTGGCCAGCTCCAACGTGTAGCGGCCCGGCGCGTCGATCACGAGCCAGCCTTCGAAGCGATACGAAAACCCGTCGGCCGGCAGCCGTGGGTCGGGGCGCTTGCCTTTGAAGTTGCGATCGATCGTCTGCCATGACTCGGTGAACATGCGCTTCTCGAATCGGCTGCCCTCGAAGGCCGTCACCAGCCAGCCCTTTAAGAGCGCCTGTTCAATCGCCAGGCCGGCGACGCCCGCGTCGTCGCCGCGCATGCCGGCGAGTGGGGCCACGCGCACGTCGCCGACGCCCCACCACACTTCGATCTCGGCGTTCGGCTCGCTTTCGATTCGCAGATTGGACCCGTCACGCGAGAGTCGCGGCGGATCGGCCGCGCGATCGACGACCATCTCCGTCTTGTTGCTC
Source organism: Planctomycetota bacterium (assembly GCA_022574815.1). Classification (GTDB taxonomy): domain Bacteria; phylum Planctomycetota; class Phycisphaerae; order UBA1845; family Fen-1342; genus JACZRH01. The sequence goes on from JACZRH010000129.1 coordinate 9,180, forward strand.
AGGGCGCCGCCGACCCGCGCTTGCAACACCGCCCGGAAAGCTCCCCGCTTCGAGATCATCGGCCCGCGCTCTTGTTCGTGCGCGGCTGCGGCCGAGTTCGCGGCGCTGCGCATCATCGGCCCCAACTCCGCGAGTTTCGTGAGCCGCACCGGCCCGGGGCCGACGCGGCGTCCCAGCACCGGCGTAGTCGGAACCGCCCAGACCACCTCGACCACGCTGTCCGGCCGCACGCCCAGCACCTCGACCACCGGCTCGGCGTCGCTCGTTTGTTTCGGTGCGCGGAGGATGGGCTTCACCGGCGCGTCGGCGGGCTTGACCAACTTGACGGCGTACATCGTATGGTGCGGCGTCAGACACGCCCGCGTCCCGTCCTCAAACTCGAAGATGAAGTTAAACGCGATCGAGCGGCCCTCCACCAACGTCAAGCCGTCAACAACGTCTTGCGGTTCGCGCTTGCCGCCGTAGTTGATCTCCTTGCTGACGCCTTGGCCGAGCTTGGCGAACAGGTGCGCGAACAGGCCCCAGCTCCCGTCAGGGCGCGGACCTCCCAAGGCCATGGAACCGAACGCCGCGCCCTTTAAGCCCAGGCCGGCCAATTCCACTTTTTGATCCGCGATGCGAAGCAGGTACGTGTCGCCCCCTTCCCAAAAACCGCTGGCTGGGCTGCCATCAATCTTGGCGTAAACGGTGAACTTGCGCGGTCCGACGAAATCGAAATAGAGCCCGTCCTCGTTCCAGGCACCGCGAACGGATATGTCACCGCCAACGTCATTCCGGGCAAAGACGCCGCGCGATAGCGGCCCCACACTGTCGCTGCTTCCGCCACCGGGGGAATAGGGCAGCGTGGCCGCGACAGGCTGGATCGGGTGGCGATCCCGTGCGTCATTGGTTCCGTCCGCGTCGGTGTCCGCCTTGGCCGGATCAGCGCCGCGATACCGCCCCGCCGTGAATTCGCCCAGATCATCGAGCCCATCCCCATCCGTGTCTCTCTTCGTCGTGTCCGAGCCGAAGCGCTTTTCGTCCATCGGCAAACGCGCATCATCGTCCGGCATCCCGTCGCCGTCGGCGTCGGCGCATTCGAGAAAGCTGTTGGTCACACCCTTGAGCTCGAGCCAGCCGTCGAACTCGCGGAACGTGCAGGCGATCCAGTCCCAATGCTCGCCGCCCGGGTAATAGCCCTTGAAGAACTTCTCATTGCGGTCGGCGTAGGGGTGGGCGTGCAGCAGATCCTTGCGGCCGGAGTTCTCGGCGATGACCAGGTCGATCGCGTGCTGATACTCGTGTACGAAATTCCACGCCGTCCCGTACGCCGTGTCGCGGTCGTCCTCGGGATACCACGTCAGCCCCCCGCGGACGCTGTGTCCGCCGAAGCAGCCGGCGGTGCCGTCGAGGATTGTGAACCCGCCGAAGTTCCCCGACAGGCCCACGCCGGTGACGAACACGCCGTCGTACTGCCCCGGCGTGACGCCGCGCTCCCGCAGGTCCGCCTCGATGTGCCGCATGGTCGGCCCGCTTGTGTCGGGCGGCGCGCCGTCGACCACGATCCAATCGATCGCGCAGTTCAGCTTCGCCAGGCTGTTGCGAAAATAGAACAGCCGCCCGAGCTCGACGCCCTTTTGGGCCATGACGACATCGTGCTCGCTCATGTGGTTCTCGGCTTTGGGATCGCCGCGATAGACCACGCAAAGCGTCTTCAGGTTCTTGATGCGGACCGTGTTGTCGGCCAAGGCCGCGCTACAAAGAACGAGCGTCGTCAGCAGGTGTGCGGGGCGCATCATGGAAGGGTCCCTCTGGGGTTCCGGGCAACGATCTGCCGCGCGGGATCCTAACCGATCGAGACTCGCGGCTCACGCCCGCGAGCATCAGCGACGCCCGCACGAGTATCGTAAAGTGTAAGCCGTATGGGTCAGTCGGATTCGGCCGGGTCCGTTTGGCGGCGTACGAGCTGCGAGCGCTCCGCCAGCCAGGCGCTCCATTTCCGCAGGCTTTCCGCACGCGGCGTCTCGCCCTCGGCGATCTGTCCCAGTTCGCTTGCGAGCGAGTCGAGTCCGTCGGACAACGCCAACTTCTGCCCGTGAACCTGCTCCTCGAGCGCGACGACCATGTCGTCAAAGTGCCGTGCGTCTTCGCGGCGGTGCCTCAGTTCCGCGACCGCCTCGGTGCGCAGTTTGGCCATGTGGCAGGCGACGATGTAGCGGCGCTCGGCTTCCCACAACAGGGAGGGCTTCAACAGCCCGGCCGCGATCGCGCCGAGTGGGCCGAGCAGCCCCAACAACATACCCTCCAGCCAGCGGCCGCGCTCGTAGCCGAGGTAGGTTCCGATCAGAAGCGACAACACCCAAGCCAACAGAATCCAGAATCCGGTCATGCCAAGAGCCCTTGCTAGGCACCAGCCCACTAACTACCCGGAGCAAGAAATATTGAAAATCGCCATTCCGAACGCCGCGAGGAATCTTGCTGCGTACTAGGCCAGATGCTTTGCTTCGCTCGGCATGACGATCAACGATTCGTGTTCCCGATCGTAATCGAAAACAATGCCGCTAGCGTACCCGATTTGCGAAATCCATCAACGGCTCCCCGCGCAGTCCTCCGGCCGAGCCGCTCGGTCACTCCAAGCGACTGGACCCGTTGCCCTTGGAATCGCGTTTCCTTTGCGCCCGGCGGGTCACCAGATCGAACATCGTCTTGGCAGGCGCTTCGGACGGCTGGCCCGGATGGTCTGACTGCGGATCCGCGCCCACGCCGGCCACGATGCCGGCGACGCGCTGCCGCAGGGCGTGATCGCGGACGTCGCCCGTCTCGATGTGCTCCAGCGCGCGGACGAAGTGTCCGGCGGTCTTGTAGCGCATGATCCGCTGTTTGTGCATGGCCCGCTCGATCACGTCCTCCGTCTGCTCGGGCAGCCCGAAGGTCTCCAGCCACTCGATCGGCACGGGCGCCGATTCGTGGCACGACTTGAGCTCGGTGATGGTCTGAGCGGAGAAGGGCGGCCGCTGACAGAGCAGCTCGAAAAACATGGCGCCCAGCGCGTACACGTCGCTTTGCGGCGAGATGATTCCTTCAAAAGTCTCCGGCGCCATGTAGAGCGGGCTGCCCGCGATTTTCTCGGTGCCCGTCACGTGCGATTTGTGGGAGAACGCGCACGCCAGCCCGAAATCGCAGACGTGGGCCCGGCCCTCACGATCGAACAGCACGTTGGCCGGCTTGAGATCGCGGTGAATAACCTGCGCTTCGTGCAGCGCTTCGACGCCGGCGCCCACCGACCGCATGACGAACGCCGCCAGCCCGACCTCCATCGCCCCGGTGCGCTTCAACAGCTCCCGCAACGAGATGCCCTGCACGAGCTCCATC
>JACZRH010000130.1 GCA_022574815.1 Planctomycetota bacterium
ATCGCGATGCCGTCCCGGAGTCGGTCCCGGAGGAGCGCAGCGCCCCGGCCGAACCCGAATCGGCGACCGAGACCAGCGAGGAGGCTGTGACCCCGGCCGCGGTGGACAGCGAGAGCGACGAGCCGCGCCGCTCTTCTCGCGGCCGTCGGCGCGGGCGCGGGGAAAAGAAGCCGGCCCAAGAACCGCGTGCGGAAACGGCCCCTTCGAAGAGCGAATCGGCCGACGCTGGGGAAGCGGCGTCTTCGTCGGGCACGGAGATGATCATCAACGTGGTCCCGCGCGAGGAATGCCGGATCGCGATGCTCCACAAAGGCAAGCTCGAGGAAATCTATCTCGAGCGGGCCTCGGCCGAGAATCACGTCGGCAACATTTACAAGGGCATCGTTACCAACGTCGAGTCGAGCATTCAGGCCGCCTTCATCGACTTCGGCATGAGCAAGAACGGTTTTCTGCACGTCTCGGATCTGCACCCGCAGTACTTTCCGAACGGAGCCGGGCAGACGGAGAACGTCGGCCGAAAGATCCCCCGGCGTAACCGCCCGCCCATTCAGCGCTGCCTGCGGCGCGGGCAGGAAGTCACGGTGCAGCTCATCAAGGAAGGCATCGGGACGAAAGGACCGACGTTGTCCACCTACATGAGCATCCCCGGCCGCTTTCTGGTCATGATGCCGGGAATGCTTCGCCTGGGCGTGTCGCGCAAGATCGAGGAGGACGACGCGCGCCACAAGCTGCGCAAGCAGCTCGGCGAGCTCGACCTGCCGGAGGGCATCGGCTTCATCGCTCGGACGGCGGCCATGGAGCGGACCAAGCGCGAACTGCAAAGCGACCTGAACTATTTGCTGCGGCTCTGGAAGACCGTCGAAAAGCGCAGCAAGAAGGAGAAGGCCCCGTCGGAGCTATACACGGAGTCCGACTTGGTGATTCGCACGATCCGCGACGTGTTCACATCGGACATCGGCCGCATCGTCGTGGACGATCCCGAAATCGCCCAGCGGGCCCGCGACTTTCTCGCCATCTTCAGTCCGCGCTCGCGCGAGACGGTCGTTGAATACACCGACCCGCAGCCGATCTTCCACAAGTACGGGATTGAGGCCGAGCTCGAGCGGCTGCACTCGCGGCACGTGCCGCTCAAGTCCGGCGGTTCGCTGGTGATCGATCAGACCGAGGCGCTGGTCGCGGTCGACGTCAACAGCGGCCGTTTCCGGGCCGAGGACGACGCCGAGACGACGGCCTACAAGATCAACCTGGAAGCGTCCGACGAAATCCCGCGGCAGCTTCGCTTGCGCGACCTCGGCGGCGTGGTGGTCTGCGACTTCATCGACATGCGCGAGGAGAAACACCGCCGCGAAGTCGAACGCCGCCTGGCCCGCAACCTGAAAACGCATAAGGAGCGGGCCAAGGTGCTGCGGATGAGCCAGTTTGGGATGATCGAGCTGACCCGCCAGCGGCAGCGCGCCAGCCTGACGCGCAGCGTGTACCAGGACTGCGGTCATTGCCGCGGCACCGGCCTGGTAAAATCGGCCGAGTCGGTGGCGCTCGACGTGATGCGGCTGCTGCAACTCGCGGTGACGCGCGATCACATTCAATCGATCGAGGTCTCCGTTTCGTCCGAGGTGGCACACATGCTGCTTAATCGCAAGCGGTCGGTGCTGCACGATCTTGAGTTGAAGAATCGGCGCAACGTGTCGGTGTCCGCCGAGCCCTCGTTCGGTCTCGATCAAACGCAGATTCGTTGTTTTGACGCGCGCGGCCGGCAAGTGGCGAACAGCTAAACCCAATCCGTGTTCCGCGCACAAGTATCCGTTGGCCGAAAGGCCCATGGCGCAGCCCTCGGTCAACTGCAACTTGTGTGAACTTGATGCCGCGTGGGGCCGGCCTCCGTGCCCGCAAAAGACCAGGCGGAGCAACCTGCCCGAACCGGCGACCAATGGATCAAGCGTCGGCAGCGGTTGGACGAAAATACTTTGGAAGCTTCCAACAGGGGACCGGGCCGAGCGCGAAAGTTTGGTTCCTTTGGTGGAGGCGCGCCGGCCGAGAAGCCGCTAAGTGGCGCGAGACCGCAGTTTTTATGGGGGTCAGGCGAGCGGTGAGTGGATCGAGCGGCCGGCTCCTTCGGGCCGACCCGTTGATGTGGGACGACCTTCGGCGGTTTCAGCGAAATCTTTGCGGGCATCCTGAGCGGAGAAACGGACCATGAGCTCATCGTCGAGCGACGCCCCGTTCCGCACGATCCGCGTGGACCCCGCGCGCCTGACGGCGCTGCTGAACCGTCTCGACGAAGAAGGGACCGGCGTGGGGGCCAATCGCCGCCGCTCCAAGCGTTTCGACTTCAGGGTCAGGACCTGCATCGTCTACATGCAACAGCCGGGTTCGGTCGGGGCCGTTCCCTTCAGTGTTTCCACGCGCAACATCAACAATCACGGGCTGGCGTTCCTGCACGCGCGCTACGTACACATCGGATCGAAGTGTGTGGTCCAACTGGTGAATCGGTCAGGAGCCTGGAGCGACATCGACGCCACCGTCGTGCGCTGCCGCTACCTCGAGGGTACGCTGCACGAGGTCGCGGTGCTGTTCGAGCAGCCGATCGATCCCGGCGATTTCTGCGCGGCGGCGGTGGTTCGGCACGTGCTCGTCGCTGACGACGATCCGATGATTGCCCGCATGGCGTTGTACCACTTGGCGAACCTGAACTCGCAGGTCGATCAGGTGCAGAACGGCCGCGACGCGGTCGAGCACGCCCTGCAGAACGCCTACAATGTGATCCTGATGGACCTCGACATGCCGGTGCTCGATGGGTTCGAGGCCACGCGCCAAATCCGAGCGCGCGGCTGTCGAACGCCCATCATCGCCGTGACGGGCTTGCAGAGCCCGGCCGACCGCGAACGGGCGCTGGCGGCCGGGTGCGACACCATTCTGCCCAAGCCGTTCACGCGGGGCGAACTCGTGGCGGCCATGGATCTGGTCCAACTGGAGCCCTTGTTGAGCACACTGCAGGCGGATGGTGAGCTGGCGGAGCTGATCGCCGAGTTCGTGGCCAGCCTGCCGAAAGACGTTCGCCGACTGGAAGAAGCCTTCCAAAAGACCGATTTTCAGGGCCTGCAGTCGGCGGCGCGCAAGCTGCGCAGCGAGGGCGGCGCGTTCGGCTTCGATCCCATCAGCGTCGCGGCCGGGCAGCTCGAAAAGGCGATTATCGAAAGCGCCTCGACGCAGCGTGTCCAGATCCTGCTGAACGAACTGATCAAGTACTGTCTGTTGGCGCGGGCACGCTGATCGTCCGTCACGCTTCGACTACGACGCATGAGCGTTTCAGCTTGGTAAGGGAGCCTGTGGCTTCAACCGGCGGGGGCAGGAATGCTAGCGCCATTTGCATCCCCGGCCTCGAAAGAAGTGAGCCTCTTAACCAGAGAGGGACGACCTGGAGCGCCTTAGCCCATCGTCTGCAACATGCGTTCGCAAAGAGGTTGGTCGCTCTCGCCGTCATCGACGTCCAGCCAACGGATCTCCGGAAGCCGCTTCAACCAAGTGCGTTGCTGTTTGGCCAGACGGCGGGATTGAATCTTGATCTGCTCGATCGCCTGGTCCAACGTCAGGCGGCCTTCGAAAAGCTCGAAAAGCTCGGCGTACCCGACCGCTTGGCGGGCCTGCGCGCTCACCCCGCGCGGGTCGCTGTGCAGCCGGCGGGCTTCCTCGACGAGACCTTCGTCAATCATGCGGCGGACGCGGTCGTTGATGCGGCGGTTGACGGGCTCGCGCTCGCGGCGGAGGCCGATCAGCGACCAGGTCCAATCCCCGCGGCGCGGCGCGTTCTGTGACCATTGCGTTTGCAGCTCACTGATCGGCCGGCCGGTGAGCTCGTGGATCTCGAGGGCTCGCTCGATGCGGCGCAGGTCGTTGCGGTGAATTCGCTCGGCGGCGGCCGGATCGACGGCGGCGAGCTCGGCGTGCAGCGCGTCGAGACCCTCGCGCTCTGCTCGGCGGCGAATTCGTTCGCGAATGAGCGGGTCGGCTTGCGGGCCGGCGAACAATCCGTGGTAGAACGATTTGAAATACAAGACGGTCCCTCCGACCGCGATGACCGGCCGGCCGCGCCGGTGGACCTCGTCGACGGCCCGGTCCGCCAGCTCGACGAAGCGGGCGGCGCTGAAGGACTCCCACGGGTCGGCGACGTCGATCAGGTGATGGGGGACCGCGCGGCGCTGCTCCGGCGCCGGCTTGGCCGTGCCGATGTCCATGCCGCGGTAGACCTTCATCGAGTCGATGCTGATGATCTCGGCGTCGAGCCGCTGCGCCAGCGCGCGTCCCAGGGCGCCCTTGCCCGACGCAGTGCAGCCCAGAATGGTGATGACGCGGTTTTCCATGACATTGTCGGTTCGTGACTCGGCACGCGCTTTTTGACTCGCGGGCGAATCCGATGGATCATACCCTCGGGCATCGAGAGCCGGAAACGCTGGATTTACTACCGGGAGCACGAAACGTCGAATGTCATGTCGAGCGAAGCGAAGCATCTGGCCAAGTGCGCAGCAAGATTCCTCGCTGCGCTCGGAATGACGGTGTTCAACATTTCTCGCTCTGGGTAACGACTCGCGCCATCGGGAATGAGGCGGGCCAATGCGCGGTCCTGCAACGCGATCCATAATGACCGACGAAGACAGGCTCGGCCGTTCCGGGTCGGCGTCGTTTCGCGGGGGCTAGACGACCATGCCGGTCACGTTCGTATTGGGTCGCGCCGGCGCCGGCAAGACGCGGCATTGTCTCGACGCCGTGCTTGCCGAATTGGAGCGGCGCGGCGAGCGGCGTCGGCTGCTGCTGCTCGTCCCCGAACAGGCCAGCTTTCAGATGGAGCGCGCCTTGGCGGTGCGCTCGCCGCGGGGGGGCTACTCGCGGGCGGCGGTCGTGAGCTTTTCGCGGCTGACACGCACGGTATTCGACCAGACCGGCGGCGAGCCGGCGGTGCTCGGGGCCGGGGCGCGCGTGATGGCGCTGCGGACGGTGGTTGCGGGGATGCGCGACACCCCGCGCGTGCTGCGCGCGGCATTCGAGACCAACGGCTTCTACGTGCAGCTCGAACGCATGATCGAGGAGCTGCTACTGGAGTGCGTCGCGCCGGCTGAGCTGCTCGCCGCCGTCGAGCGATTGGAAACTCCCGCCGGCCGGCGTAAGGTAAAGGCGATCGCGCGCATCTACGAGGCGTACCTGGATTGGCTGGGGCGCGAGCGCGTGGACCCGGCGTTGCGGCTGGCGGCGTTGCGTGAGCGACTCGGTCGGGTTGCATGGCTGCCTGACTCTTCCATCTGGGTGGACGGGTTTGCGGGCTTCACCGGCCAAGAGCTCGAAACGCTCGTCACGCTGGGCCGGGCTGCGCGCGACGTGACGGTCACGCTGCTCACCGACCCGGCTTCGGCAACCCGCGTCGGGGGCAAACCGCCCGCTCATCTGGACCTGTTCGCGCGGACGACGACGACTTGGCTCAGGCTGCGCGCGTCGTTCGCCGACGCGGGTGTGCCGATCGCGCCCGACGTTCGACTCGAACCGGCGCGCCTGCCGCGTTTCGCGAATTCGCCTGGCCTGGCAGGCCTGGAGCGGGGACTTGCGCGGCCGGGCGACGGGCTGCCGGATGGAGTCGGCGCGGCGAAAGAAACGCCGGAGGTGTGCGTCCTGGAGTGCGAGACGCATCGCGAAGAGCTACGCCAGGCGGCCCGGTTCATTCGTGAGCGCATGGCGGACTCGGCGGGCGAACTGCGGTTCCGCGACTTTGCCGTCATCGCCCGCGACCTCGAACCCTTCGCCGAGACCGTGGCGGAGGTGTTTGACGAATACGAGATTCCGTACTTCCTCGATCGGCGGCGACGGATGGGCTCGCACGCGCTAAGCCGATTCATGGATGCTCTGTTCGAGGCCATTTCGAGCGACTTTTCCACGGCGGCGATGACGCGTTTGCTGCGTACGCGCCTGCTGCCCCTGTCGCGCGCGGAGGCCGAGGCGCTGGAAAACACGATTCTCGCACACGAGGTTCGCGGGGAAGTGATTTGGCGCGAGAGGAACTGGGTGTTTGCTCAGAGCGGCGCCGCGGCCGCGCGCCGCGGCGCGTCCGTCGCGGCGGATCTGAATTGGGTCGAACGCGTCGCCAGGCTGCTCGAGCTTTCGCGAAAGGGCGCCGGCGGGGCCGAATGGGCACGCGGCTTGAACGATGTGCTCGAACGCCTGACCGTGCGCGAGCGGATCGCGGGGTGGATCGACGAAGCCCGCGCGGAGGGCCGCTACGAGACGGCGGAAGTGCATCGTCTGGCGTGGGACGCGCTGTGCGAGGTGCTGGAGAACCTGCACGACGTGCTGGGGCAAACGCCGGTATCGTTGGGCGAGGTTACGGCGATCGTCGGCGCGGCGTTGCGCGAGACGACGCTGGGAATGGCGCCGCCGACGCTCGATCAGGTCCTGGTGGGCTCGATCGAGCGCAGCCGACACCCGGACATCAAGTACGCCTGGGTGTTTGCGTTCAACGAGGGGATCTTCCCGGCGCGGCCCGCCGACGACGCGCTGTTGAGCACTGCGGAGCGCGACGCGCTCGCCGCGGCCGGATTGCGGGCGCCGGCCCCGCATCGAGACGAGGCGTTCGGCGAGCGGATGTTGGCGTACATCGCGTTCACGCGGGCGTCGCAGGGGGTGACGATCAGTTATGCCACGACGAGCGACGATGCGGCGAAGCTGCCGGCTTCGGCCCTGTTGGCGGACGTTCGACGAGCGTTGCCGAGCGTGCGTGTGCAGAGCGCGCCTTCGTTCGCGCCGCCGGTTTGTCTGCCGGAATTGGCGTGGGAGCAATTGGAAGCTCTTGGGAGCGATCGGGAGACTCGGTATGCCCAACTGGTTGCGCGAGTTCGCAAGGACGCCGGCGCCTCGCGCTCGCTCGACCGTCTCTTGCGCGGCCTGGTCTACGACAATTGCCCGGGGCCACTGCCGGCGCCGGACGCCGGCGAGGACGTCGGCAGGGTCTGGAACGCGACGCAGTCGGAGATCGAGACCTACTTGCAATGCCCTTTCAAGCACTTCGCCGAATTTCGTCTTCGGCTCGAACCGCGGCGTGGCCCGGTTCCGCTGGCCTGGGACCTCGGCAGTGCGGCGCACGAAATCCTCGCGGCCGTCACGCGCGCCGCACTGCGCGAGCCGGGCGGTGTCCGCGCGGTCGCCGACGCGCGCTGGCATGAATTGCTGAACGAATCACTGACAATCTGGCTAAAAGGGCTGCCGGACGATCTACGCCAACGGCGGCCGGACGCGGCGTTTCTCTTCGAGTTCCTCGGCCAGTTCCTGGCGGAAATCGTCTTGGCACACGCCGCCCGCTGGCGGCGCGGCCGCTTCGAGCCGCTGTACGTCGAGCGGTCCTTCGACGGCGACGGCGGTGACGATGCTCTGCCGGCAATCGAGCTGAGCGTCGGAGCTGACGGGCGGATTCGCGTGCGCGGCAAGATCGACCGCGTGGACCGCTGCGAGCTGCAAGGCCGGTCGCTGTTAGTCGTCTACGACTACAAATCAAAGGCGCCGCCGGTTCGTGCCGAGGTTCTTACCGGGGCGCGGCTGCAACTGTTCACCTATCTGCTGGCCCTCTCGCACGACGACCCGTCACGCGAAGCGATGGAAACGGCGGGTGTTTTTCGGGCGCCGCTGCGGCCTGATTTCGACGTCTTGGCGAAGAAATACGCCGCCGACCTTGACGAGCACGAGTTGCGGATGCACCTCTACCACCCGCGTGGTCTGGTCACAACCGAGGCGGCGCGGCTTCTGGACGAGCAGCTCGGCACGTCGCCATCGCCTGTTGCTCAGTTGCGATTGACGAAGACGGGGGAATTCTACAAGAGCGGCGACGCTGTTGAACCCGAAGAGCTGGCCCGCTATCTCGAATTGGCGCGGCGCACCTTGCGGCGGGCGGCGGAGGACGCGCTGGCGGGGAGAATCGACGTGGCCCCATTGGTCGAAAACCAGACGCTGGCCTGTCGCGACTGTTCGTACCGGCCTTTGTGCCGATTCGATCGCGCGCTGAATACGCCCCGGCTCGCCGAGCGCGTCTTGCCGGTGCTCAGCGACATCGCGGCGGGCGCGGAGCGCGAATCGCCATGAAGCTCACGCCGAGCCAGCTCGCCGCCGTCGAACACCGCGGGTCGAACCTGCTGGTGGCGGCGTCGGCGGGGTCGGGCAAGACGGAGGTGCTGGCGCGGCGCTGCGTCTCGCTCATCGCCGACGCGCGGCGGCCCTGCGCCGTGAATCGAATGCTGGTGGTGACCTTCACGCGGGCGGCGGCGGCGGAGCTGCGGGCGCGCATCGCGGCCATGCTGCGCGACGCGGCCGACCAGGCCGACTCGCGAGCGTTGCGAGACCACCTGCGCACGCAGCAAGTGCTGATCGACACCGCCGACATCGGCACGATCGATGCCTGGTGTCAGCGCATCGTCCGCGAGCACTGCAACGAGGCCGGCGTCGACGCCGAGTTCGCGGTCCTCGGCGAACAGGAGGCGGCACTGCTCCGGCAGGAAACGCTCGCGGAATTGTTCGATTGGATCTACACGTCGCCGGAGCCGCTCGCCGCGGACGCGCGCGGCTGGATTCGACGAAACACATCGCCGAGCGACGACTTCCTGCGGCGGCTGATCGTTCGGACAAATGCGCACCGCGAGCAGTGCGTCGATCCCGCGGAGTGGTTCGCGCGACAGCATACGCTACACGCCCGCGACGACGAGGCGCTGCGCGCGGACGCGGTGCGGATGCTTGCCGAGGCGCTGGGGGCCGAGTGTGAGTTTCAGGTAGGGCAGATCGCGGAGTTCGCGACGGCTACCGGTGCGGCGGGCGCGGCGCAACAGTTGGAATCGTTCGGCGGTGCGTTGAAAGCGTGGGCCGCGGAACTGGCCAAGATCCGCGGGTCCACCGAAGAGTCTGGAATCACCGCCGAGCGGCTCCAACAAATAGCGTGCGAAATCGATGCGTTCAGCATCTCGACGCGCGGAATCGACGGTGCCGCAGCGGACCTGCTGGACGAAATCAAGGCCCGCTGGCTCGATCGCCGGTTGAAGAAGCGCTGGCCGCCCGCCGACACGGCGGCGATTGTCACGCACGCGGCCGAGTCGGCCGGGCTGGTCGCGACCCTGCTCGATATCGAAGCCTACTACGAGCAGGCGTTGGAAGCGAAGAAACGCGGGCGCGCGGTGCTCGAGTTCGGCGACGTGTTGCGCGTGACCCTCGATCTCCTGGGAACGGCCGGCGAAGACGGGCCGCGAGCGCCGACGCCCATTGCGGAGGGCCTCCGGCAGCACTACGAACACATCCTGGTCGACGAGTACCAGGACACGAGCCCCGTCCAAGTGGAAATTCTGCGGCTGGTCACACGTGACGCGCCCGGATGCGGCAATCGCTTCATGGTCGGCGACGTCAAACAGAGCATTTATGGATTTCGACAGGCCCAGCCGCGGCTCTTCACGGAATTGATGGAGACCTTCGAACGCGACGGGCGGCAAGGCAAGGCACTCTTTCTCTCGGACAGCTTTCGCAGCCATGCCGGCATTGTGGAGGGGCTCAATCGGCTGTTCGCGGCGTTGTTCGATCCCGGATTGGGCGGGAGCCGCTACGGAGAGCGGGAGAAGCTGCTCGCGCAGCGCGAGGAGATTCCGAACCCGACACTGGACGGGCGCAGCCGGATCGAAATTCACGTGCTGGAACGCAAGGCCGGGCGCGGGCGGGCGGGGGATGACGAGGAAGAGCTGCTCGAGCGCGTGGAACGCGAAACGCACCTGGTGGTCGCGACGCTGGGCCGCATGATCGCCGCGGACACGCAGGTGCCCGAACGCACCGAGGACGGCGAAATCGTCCTGCGGCCGCTGCGTTTGTCGGATGTCGCGATCCTGCTGCGGGCGGCGAAGGTCCACGCGGCGAAGGTCGCGGCGGTCTTGCGCGACGGCGGTTTCGCGTGCGTGACGAGCGGGCGCGAGTCGATCCTGGATTCGGTCGAGGTGACGGACGTGCGCAACGTCCTGGCCCTGCTGACCAATCGCCGGCAGGACCTCGCGCTGGCGGCGCATCTGCGCGGGCCGATGGTCGGCCTGAGCGAGAGTGACCTGCTTGCGATTCGCGCGGGCGCGCCGCGCGCGGAGTACTACGACGCGGTCGAGCGCTACTGCCGCTCGGGCGACGACCGCGCCTTGGCCGAGCGATTGAACGAAGCCATGACCCGGCTGGAGCGCTGGTCGGCCGCGGCGCGCGACGAAGAGCTGCCGGCGCTGTTGCGCCGCATCCTGCGCGAGACCGAGCTGCCGCTATTCGCGCGGGGCCTGCCCGGCGGGGCGCATCGCGTTGCGGTGCTGCGCGCGCTCGAGCGGCTGGCGACGACGATCGTGGGCGCGGGGCGGCACGGCGTGGCGGAGTTCGCGGCCTACCTCGACGAGTTGAAGGACCAGGAGCTCGATCCCGGCGCGCAAGTTGCGGGCGGCGAGGACGCGATCCGGATCATGACGATTCACGGCGCGAAGGGCCTGGAGTTTCCACTGGTCTTCCTGCTGAACAGCGGCGCGCGGTTCAATGCTCGGGCGTTGCGCGAGCCGGTGTGTTTCGACGAGCGACTGGGCCTGGGATTGAAGTTCGCGGACTATCGCGCGCGTTGCGAGCTCGTGTCCGCCGCGCACCACGTCACGAAATACCAGGCCGCGGCGCGCGACATCGAGGAAGAATTACGCTTGCTCTACGTGGCGACCACGCGGGCGCGCGAGCGCCTCTTCGTGCTGGGCCACACCGAGCCGGGGCGTTGGGAGGCGCTGCGAGCACGCTACGCCAACGCGAGCGGCCCGCCGCCGCTGATGGCCCGCTTGACCGCGGCGAACATGCTCGAATGGGTGCTGATGTCGGCGTCGGCGAGCGGTGCGCATCTCGCAGTGCCGGATGCCGACCCTCTGTGCCGGGTCGTAACACATGACGCCGACAACATGGAGCTCCTGTCGGCTGAGAGCGAACCACGGACCGAAGCCGCGTCCACGAGCGCGCCCGGCGCGCCCGACGAGGAATGGGTGGCGCGCGGCGAAGCGCTGCTGGCCGCAAAGCTGGACCGCTCTCTCACGCTGCGCCCGTCGGTATTCTCCGTGAGCGCCGCCAAGGAGGTCGCGGCTCGAACGGATCAGGAAGATACACCGACTCGGCCGAAGGGTGCGACGCCCGCGCTGCGCCGGCCCGCGTTCGCGGCGGACGATGAGCGCGAAGACGGCCGGGCCCTGGGCACGGCGTGCCACCGATTTCTCGAATTTGCCGACTTGGGCCGCCTGCGGACTGCTGACGAAGTGCTGGGACAAGTCGAGGCCCTACGTGCCGACGGACACCTGACCGAGGCCGAGTCGGCCAAGGTCCCGGTTGCCGATCTGGCTTGGCTCGGCAGCGCGCCGATCGGGCGACTCTTGGCGTCGTCCGCGCAATTTGTGCGCCGCGAAGTGCCCTTCGTCTATGCCCTGTCGTTCAATTCCGAAGCGAGTGCGGACGAGGTCCCGGTCGCGCACCGCGGCCCGTGGGCTTCGGCGAGCGAAGCGACCATCCTGCGCGGCATCATCGACTGCCTGATCGAAACGGATGAAGGGCTTGTTATCGTCGACTACAAGACCGACCGCATCGGCGACCCCACGACGTTCGAAGAGCGCGTCGCCGGCTACCGAGTGCAATTGCAACTCTACGCGATCGCGGCGGCGGCCGTGTTCGAGAAGCCCGTCGTGCGTGCGGTGCTCGTTTTTCTCAACGCCCGTAAGGTTGTGGAAATCTCCATCGACGCGGTGAAAACGACCGAGCTGCTGGACGCGCTCGGTCGGGCCTGACCGGCCGCGGCCGGCG
Organism: Planctomycetota bacterium; assembly: GCA_022574815.1. Taxonomy (GTDB): domain Bacteria; phylum Planctomycetota; class Phycisphaerae; order UBA1845; family Fen-1342; genus JACZRH01. The sequence goes on from JACZRH010000130.1 coordinate 11,842, forward strand.
CGAAGGATCGTAGCGACCGCGATTCCCCGGAGCGCTTGCTGTAGAATGACGTCCCACGGAAATTCTCCAGAACGTGGGAGTGAAACCGAATGTTGACCAAGGCGGCGGTAGTCGGCGCGGGGGCGATGGGCACGGTCGTCGCACAGATTCTAGCCGGCAACGATGTCCACGTCGCGCTGCTGGCGAATCGCGCCGAGCGCGTGCAGGCCCTGCTGGTCGAGCGCGAGAATCGCAAGTACCTGCCCGGAATTCCGCTCGACGACGCGGTGGTCCCGACGGCCGACGCGCGGGCGGCCTTGAGCAACAGCGAGCTGATCATCTCGGCCGTCCCGTGCCAGCACTTGCGGGCGACATGGGAGCGACTGGGGCCGCTGGTGCCGGCCGGCGTGCCGATTTGCAGCGTGACCAAGGGCGTGGAGATCGCGACGCTGGCGCGGCCGAGCGAGATCATTCGCGCGAACGTTCCCGACAACCCGATCGCGGTCCTGTCCGGGCCCAGCATCGCCCCCGAGTTGGCCCGTTGTCTGCCGGCCACGGTCGTCGTGGCGTGCTCGACGCCCGAGGTCGGCGTGCTCATCCAGGAGGTGCTGAGCACATCCTGGTTTCGGGTCTACACC
>JACZRH010000131.1:0-10089 GCA_022574815.1 Planctomycetota bacterium
GGTACCCCCGCGCGGGATCAACCTCTCCTTCGACGAGAATGTCGATCCTGAAGCTGTGCCCGTGCAGCCGGCGGCACTTATGCCCATCGGGAAAGGTCGGCAGCGAGTGGGCGGCTTCGAAGGTGAACGTTTTACTGAGTCGAACGAACATGGGCTGTTAATTCAGAATTACGAATTGCGAATGACGAATTATTTCGGGGCGGGGACGCTTGGCGATCTCCGTGGCGGGATCGTAGGGCGACCCGAACCCCTAATTCGTTCTTCGTAATTCGTAGTTCGCTATTCAAACTCCTCTCATCTCCGGCGACCAGATCAGCTTGTGCAATTGCACGCCGACGCGCACGTTGAGGCGGTCTTCCAGGACCCACTCCGTCAGATCCAGCGGTTCGAGCGCGCCGTGGACGGGCGCGAGGATGACCGGGCAGCGTTTGGCCAGATGATACCGCGCGAGCACGTCGCGCGCCCATTCATAGTCGCTGCGGTTTGCCAGGACGAACTTGACCTCGTCGCGGGGGGTCAGCAGGCCGATGTTCGCCCAGCGATTGCTCCGCGCCTCGCCGCTCGCGGGGCACTTGATATCGACGATCCGCACGACGCGCGGATCCACGTCGGCGATGGAAAGCGCCCCCGAGGTTTCGAGCAGCACGGTTTCGCATTCGTCGGCGAGCCGGCTCATGAGCGGAAAGACGGCGGGCTGGAGCAGCGGTTCGCCGCCCGTAATCTCGACTACGGGGCAGTCATACTGTCGAACGCGATCGAGGACAGCGTCGAGCGTCATCCAGTCGCCTTCGTAAAACGCGTATTCGGTGTCGCAGAAAGTGCAGCGCAGGTGGCAGCCGGTGAGGCGCACGAACACGCAGCGCACGCCGGTCCGCGTGCCTTCGCCTTGCACGGAGTGGAAGATTTCGTTGATGCGTAGACGCTGCGACTTCTTCATCGTCACGAGATTATATCGCCTGCGCCTGGCGCGGTGTGCCCCGCCGAACCCACCACGCCAGCGGTGGGGTGCGCCGCCTCTTGAGAGGTGCGGGACCCGAAGGGCTCGGCCGATTCGTGTCCCCCCACGGCTGAAGCCGTGGGCCACCCGATTCCTCAACCACGCAAGCGTCAATTGGCACGGCGTTCGTATGACTCCGAATTCGTCTCGGATCGGTGGTAGGCGAGGTGCGTCGTGACGAGCCGAATGTCTCCGTACGGCACCGCGCCGCCGAGCTGCTCGAAGATCGGCTTGAGATAGGCCGAGCTGACTTCGTTGATCGCCTGCGCGATGGCGCGATACGTCTCGGGCGCGACCCAAGCGTCGAGCCGCTCGGGTTTGTGGGCCTCGACGAACTCGGCCAGATAGCCCAGCGTCGTGCTGCGGGCCCGCCCCAGCGACGCCATCACTTCCTCGACGGGCCGGCCCGCGGCGAACAACTCGAAGGCCTCGAGCTTGGCCGGACTGCGGTTGGGTCACTTCGCCGCCGCCGGCGTGGCCCTTGGCTTGGACTCCGAATCGTCGCAAGCGAGTTTGTGCTCGCGGCAGTATTCGACGATCCGCGTGCCGAACACCGCGCCCAGGTCCGCGAGCTTTTTCTCCCCGACGCCACGCACGGCCAGGAACGACTCCTTCGAGGTCGGCCGCACGCGGGCCATGTCGCGCAGCGTGGCGTCGTTGAAGATGACGTAAGCCGGGACGCCGCGCTCCTTAGCGATCTCGCGCCGCAGCGTTCGCAGGCTTTCGAACAGCTCGCGGTCGACGCCTTCCCACGACTCTTCGTCGAAGCGCGTCTTCTTGAGCGGCGCGGACTTGGGCTGCATTAGCCGCACCGTGCGCTGCCCGCGCATGACTTCCAACGAAGCGGCGTTCAGTTTCAGCACCGGGTATTCGCCGTCGGAGCGCTCGAGCAGTCGCTGATCGATGAGTTGGTAGATCATGTTCGTAAGGGCTTTCTTGGCGGTGCCTTTGAGCAGGCCGTGCGTGCTGAGCTCGTGGTGGCGGAACTTGAGCACCCGCTCGGTGTTGGACCCTAGCAGCACGTCGCCCACGTGCCCGGCGCCGAAGCGCTGGTCCACGCGCGCGACGCAGGAGAGAATCTTCTGCGCGGTCTCGGTCGCGTCGGCGTAGCCCTCGACTTCGTCGAGGCACACGTCGCACGCGCCGCAATTCTCCTGCTCGTATGTCTGACCGAAATACTCGACTAGCGCCCGATGCCGGCACGCCGGCACGCCGCTGAAACGCTGCATTTCGTGGAGCAGCGCGAGCTGGGGCTGCGTCGTCTCCGGCGCGAGCCCGGCCTGGGCGGCGCTGCGCTCGAACAGCGACTGCCAGCGCATCACGTCGGCCCCCGAGTAGAACAGGACGCACTCGGCCTCGAGCCCGTCGCGCCCGGCCCGGCCGGTCTCCTGCTGGTAGTGCTCGACGGACTTGGGCATCGTGGCGTGGATGACGGCCCGCACGTCGCTGCGGTCGATGCCCATGCCGAACGCGACCGTCGCGACGATCACGTCGAGCTTCTCCTGTGCGAACGCGTCCTGCGTCTGGCGCCGCTCGTCGGGCTCCATGCCGGCGTGGTAGTGCCGGGCCTGCGCGCCGCCGGCCCGCAGCGACGCGGCCATCGCTTCGGTGTCCTTGCGGCTGAGGCAGTAGACGATGACGGCCTGTCGCTCGTGGCGCCGCACAACGTCGGCGACCTGTTGAAACCCGTCGACGCGTGGGATGACGCGGTAGACGAGATTGGGCCGGTCGAACGAACCAACGAGAATCCGCGCGTCGCGCAGGCCGAGTTGCGTGACGATGTCTTCGCGCACGCGCTCGGTCGCCGTCGCTGTGAAGGCATGGATGCTGGCTTGCGGAAAACGCTGCTTGAGCAACGCCAGCTTGCGATACTCCGTGCGAAAATCGTGCCCCCAATGGCTGATGCAGTGCGCCTCGTCGATCGCGAACGCCCGCACGCCGATCCGGTCGAGCATCTCCAGGCAGCGGCCCGTCATCAGGCGCTCCGGGGCGAGGAACACGAGCCGGCAGTTGCCCGTCGCGATTTCGGATTCCACTTGCGCGCGGGCCTCGGGCGGCATAGCGCTGTGAAGTGCGACGGCGTGAACGCCGCACGCCCGCAGCCCGTCGACCTGGTCCTTCATCAGCGCGATCAACGGCGAGACGACGACGTCGGTGCGTTCGGCGAGCACCGCGGGGACTTGGTAGCAGAGCGACTTGCCGCCGCCGGTGGGCATGACCACGACCGAATCGCGCCGTTCGAGCCCGGCGCGGATCGCTTCTTCCTGCATGGGGCGCAGGCGGTCGAAGCCCCAGTAACGGCGAACGGGCTCGAGGATCCTCTTCAGCGGCCATGACGTGTCAGTCATAGTCCGCCATGCTAACAGATGCCGTACACAGGCGCCAAGGCCGATTGGAGTTGATTTTGCTCCTGCGCTCACCAAGGCAACAGGGCGTGACGTAGAAGTCGCCGGCTAGTGCTTGCCGCCCGACTTCCCGGCCCGCATCACGCGTTCGATGTCTTCGACGGACATGCCGCGCTCGATCATGCTGCGTTTCAAGTCGTGTTCCGCGTTGGTTTTCACCGTCTTGTGCCAGACGCCGCCGATGATCGCGACGAGCGGGATCGCGAGGCCCCCGACCACCGCGATGGTTGCTACATTCCAGACGATTTCGGCAAGCATACGTCGTTCTCCCAGGACCCATGATTCGTGCGGCACCACCGCGGCCGGCAGCCGAGCGTCGCAACCACGATTGTATTCGCGATTGGTGCCGGCAATATTCTCGACCCCGAGCGGCGTGATTTCAAGGCGTTGCACCGCCGCCTGTTCGGCCGCCGGCCGAAGCGGCGGAACCCACTATGCGTCGTTCTCCCGCGATGAGGTTGAGCCGAAGCGCCGAGGCCCGGCACATCGCTGGCTATGGAAGCGGTCATTTCCGTCCAAAGTCGACTGTCCCGTTGTTTTCAAAGCGCCGATAGCCGGTACAATTCGCGACGTCGTGTGCTTCGCGATTCGACGGGCCGAAGCTCGTGCCCTCATGGCCACGTTTGGGAGAAGATCATGGCCGGCTACCAACCGCAGAGCGGCATCCGAGTCGTCTGGGACGAAGGCGTCGAAGCGCGGGCGAGCTTCATTCAGAAAACGTACGCGCACCTGTTCGCCGCCATCATCCTCTTCGTCGCGTTCGAGATCGTGCTGTTCAAGTCCGGCGTGGCGGCGCGCATCGCGGCGCCGATGGCGGGTAGGTGGTATCTCGTGCTGGGCGGGTTCATGCTCGTGAGCTGGGGGGCGTCGCGCCTGGCGTTTACGACCGCTTCGCTGCCCGCCCAATACGCGGCCTTGATCGGATTCATCATCGTCGAGGCGCTGATCTTCGTGCCGCTGTTGTATCTGGCCAATCGCGCCGCCGGGGGCGTGATTCAGAACGCCGCGATCGTGACGTTCGGCGGTTTCACGGCTCTGACCGCGGTCGCATTCGTGACGCGGAAGGACTTCTCATTCCTGCGCGGGGTGGTGATGTGGGGCGGTTTGTGTGCCGTGCTGGCGATCGTCAGCGGCCTCGTGTTCGGGTTCCAGCTCGGGACCTGGTTCAGCGTCGGGATGGTCGCGCTCGCCGGCGCGGCGATCCTGTACGACACGTCGAACGTGCTGCACCGCTATCCCCACGACCGCTACGTCGGCGCGTCGCTGGCGCTGTTTGCTTCGGTCGCGCTAATGTTCTGGTTCGTGCTGCGGATCTTCATCTCTCGCGACTAGTGCGATCGGAAGATCGTCGATTCGCCCGAGCGCTGTTTCGTAACGGGACACCCGTGCCGGTCGACGTCCGCTATCAAGCCCGGACGCTACGCGTGTGAGCAGGTCGTGTCCGCGATGAAGCTGTGTTGACACCGCGGCCCCCCAATTCGCTGTTCGCTATTCACAATTCGTTATTCTGGCATGAGTGACCCACGGCTTCAGCCGTGGCGGACACGAAACCGCCCACGCTTCGCGACTCCCACCTCTATTGAAGCGGCCCACCCGCCCCGACAACGACGACGTGACTCGGCGCTAGTTTCTGCCTCCGTTGCCGCCCCCATTCCCGCCTCCGTTGCCGCCGCCATTGCCGCCCCCGTTCCCGCCGCCATTTCCTCCGCCGTTGCCCCCGCCATTCCCGCCGCCGTTTCCACCTCCATTGCCTCCGCCGTTGCCCCCGCCGTTCCCGCCGCCGGCGCCGCCGCCGCCGCCGGCGCCGCCGCCGGTTGCGATGACGCCATCTATGGCTCCGTTGACGTTGGTGAACGCACTATTCACGCGTGTTCCGAGCAGCTCGACGGCCATGGCGACGGCGATCACGAGAATCGCCAGCATCACGGCGTATTCGCTGGCGGTCGGTCCGGATTCCGAGCGCCAAAACGAGCGGGCGCGCCCCGCCAGTTTCCGTTTCGCGGCGCGCGGTTCGCGCGCAGTACGCTTGGTGGACCCGCTTTCTCGATGGCGCCAAATGAGCTTCAAACCGCGCACCCCAACTTTTCAGCCGTAGCGGCCACGACCGGCGATCACGACCCCGCCGGCAACCCAGTGACCGAAGCGGTGCCGGCGTGCGTCTTGCGACGCCCGTGTGCAGCGCCCGGTACTATCACTATTCAATTCAATTTCGAGGCCCGTTCCGATCGGCCCTGTTTTTTCGTGGCCGTTATCGGCCAGCGCCTGACGCCGAACCCTTCGCATCGTGCCGGACCGAGCCCGTTGCCGTCCATCCCAGGTTCTATCGGCCCTGCGCGCCGTCCTTGCGGTCGGCCGGATCGTTTTGAACACTTCCCCCGGACCACGAGTGAAATGGAGAAAACCCATGCGCAAGCTCGCGTCTTGGCGGCTGGTGGCGGTCTTTCATCTGGGCCTCGTGCTGATGGGGCCCTTCTCATTCAAGTGCAACGTGAACCCGGCCGCCATCGACCGCGCCGCCGATCTGATCAACGGATTTGACGGCGACATCGACATCGACATCGACTTCAACGACTGACACACAGGATTCAAGCCACCGAGGGCACAGAGAACCTGACGCGGCCATGGGCCGCAACCAAAGGGTTCAGGGTTCGGGGCTCGGGGTTCCTTGGTTTGCTCCAAGAATCTGCGCAGCGCGCGAAGAAACCAACTGCTTGTAGTACAGAGTAGCCTGCGACGGGACGTCCTCGGAGCTTACATAGAAGCGTTTTGTACGCCGCCCTGGATCATGGTCGCCGATTGCGGTATACCATGCGAGCAACAGCGGTTGCTGCCAGGACACGGAGGTCCGGAGATTTGAGCATGGATGCTCGCCGCACCCGCGCCGCGGCCGGCGCGCTATCGGTATTGGGATTCCTGGGGCTGGGCCTCAGCGGCTGCGCGAGCCGTGCGCGGGCCAAGACGATTGTGCCGGCCGCCGAGCCGTCGCCACGGGCCGTCGCGACGTGCCCGCCCAGTTCCGAATCACCGCTCGCAAGGGCCGATTCGCCGCGGGAGCGCATCGTGGAGCTGGGACGATCCATCAACGGCGCGCCGCTCGAGCTGCACGTGTTCGGCGACGCGGGCCGGCCAACCTTCGTATTCGGGGGCATTCACGGCAGCGAACCGACCAGCGCGTATGTCGCAGGCCGCTTGGTCGAGTATTTGCGCGAGAACCCGGAGGCGTACGCGGGGACGTCGGTGGCGGTCCTGCCCGAGGCCAACCCGGACGGCCTCGAGCGCCGCTCGCGGACCAACGCGCGGCGCGTCGACCTCAATCGCAATTTCCCCGCGCGCAACTGGCACCGCGGCTCGAAACGCTCTTCGAACTACGGCGGGCCAGCGGCCGCGAGCGAGCCGGAGACCCGCGCGCTCATACGGGCGGTCGAAGTCCTGCGGCCCGCGCGGATCGTCACGATCCACGCGATGAACGGCGACCAGTGCAACAACTTCGACGGGCCGGCGCGCCATTTGGCCGAGATCATGCGGCAGCACAACCGCTACCCGGTCCGCCGGTCGATCGGCTATCCCACGCCGGGCAGCTTCGGAAATTGGGCGGGCGTCGATCGCGGGATTCCGACGATCACGCTCGAACTGCGGCAGGGCCGCTCGGGGCCGCGCTGCTGGGCCGAAAACGAGAATGCGCTGCTCGCGGTCATTCGCGCGGGCGTCGAGAGCGTCGCAAGATAGCCGGCGTGTGACGCACGCTCTTTCCAAGGGTACACTCCGGCGGCGCCGGCCATGCGTGATACGCCCCAAACTCCCGCTCCCTCCGCCGCGCCCATCGAAAGCACCGCTGCGCGAACGTCCCTCGTCCACCCGATGTCCTGGGCTCTGCTCGGCGCACTGGCGGTTGCCTATCTGACGCTGTCGATCACGAGCCTGCTGGGCAAGTCCGTCACCGTCGATGAGTTCGGCCATCTGCCGGCCGGTTTCAACACGCTGCGCAGCGGCGATTTTCGCCACTGCACCCTGAATCCGCCGCTGATGAATGTGCTGTCGGCGCTGCCGGTCGCGGCCATGGGTCCGCGGCCCACGCCGGAGCCGCCGCCGTTTCGCTTGGCACCGTCTTTTGATTTCTGGGAGAGCGGCTACCGGTTCATGTTTGCCTATCCCGAGGATTATCGCCGGCTCTTCACCGCCGCCCGCTGCGTGACGGTGGTCCTGGTCGGGGCGCTGGGAGTGCTGCTGTTTTTCTGGGCCCGCTCGCTCGCGCCGCGCCGCGCGGATCTGGCTGGGCTACTCGCGGCGGGGCTGCTGTGGTTCTCGCCGAACGTGCTCGCCCACGCCCGGCTGGTGACCACCGACGCGGGGGCGATGTGCTTCGTGACGCTCGCCGTCTTCGCATTCCACCGGCTCCTGCTGCGGCCGAACGGACCGCGAGCGATCGGTTGCGGCGTCACGCTGGGCCTGGCCCAACTAGTGAAGTTCACCGCGGTCTATCTCGGGCCGCTCTTCGTGGTCGTGGCCGTCGTATGGTGTTTCGGCGGTCCGAAGATGCGCGGAACGGCGCTCGCCAAATGGTTGGCGGCGGCGCTGGCGGTCGGTCTGGGCACGGTCAACGCCGGCTATCTCTTCGCCGGGTCGGGCGCGGCGCTCGGTGCGTACACGTTTGAGAGCGACACACTCCAAGCCGTGCAGGCGGTACTTCCCCGGCAGACGCCGGTCCCGTTGCCCCATGAATACGTCGCCGCTTTCGATCGCCAATTGCGCGACACGACGGTGGGCGACTCGTCCTATCTGCTCGGCGAGTCCTACGAAGGCGGGCGCTGGTACTACTTCCTCGTGCTGATCGCTTTCAAGACGCCGATCCCGCTCCTGGCGCTCGTGGCCCTCGCGCTGACGACCGGCCTGACCGGCAGGGGCCTGCACCGGCGTGAGAGTGTATTGTTGCTGTTGCCCGGATTGGTGTTTCTCGTGATGTTCTCGCTCTTTTCGGACAAGCAGTTGGGTCTGCGCATGATCCTGCCCGCGGCGCCGCTGCTGTTCGTGTGGATCGCGACGACGATCGCGCGGGCCGACTGGAAACGCTGGACGGTTTGGCCGCTGGCTGGTTTGCTGCTGTGGTTCGCGGGCGAATCGCTCCGCAGCTACCCCGACTATCTGGCGTACTTCAACCAGTTCGTCGGCGGCCCGGCCCGAGGGCATCGCATCGCGCTCGATTCCAACCTCGATTGGGGCCAGGACCTCCCCAAACTCAAGGACTACATGGACGCCGAGGGAATCGACTCGATCCAGCTCCTGTACTTCGGCCGGGTCGACCCGGCGATCTATGGCATCCGCTATCAGGCGGACCCGCGCCGGTTCGGCCCGGGTTATCGTGCGGTCAGCGCCACGCTCTTCGGCCGCTGGTACCGGCTCTACGACCACGGCGTCGTGCGCGAGGTTGACGCGGTCGATCCGCGTACGCTCGGCGAGCCGGTGGCGCGACTCGGGCACTCCATTCACGTGTACTGGGTCGAATGATCCGGATGGGCGGGAGTATTAGCGGTCGCCGGCCCGGCGCAGGTCGATCCACGGGTGCAGGGCGTGCTGACCGAAGATAGTCTCGAAATCGACGAACAAGCGCAGACGCCCGCGACCGATTCGGACCGGCAAGCGAACCTGCAGACGCCGATTAGGCAAGTCGGCCTCGACCGTCAGGGCCTGCCCGTCGAGCCTGGCGACCAGCGAATCGGCGAGAATCTTCACCGTATCGCTCCCCCAGCCGCCGCGGCTGCTCAGTCCATCGTTCAATCGCAAGGTGATGGTCTCGCCGCCACGCACGCGGCCGTTCGCTGGTGACGCGAGCGTCACGCGCGGCAGTCCGGCCTGGGCCCAGCGGGCGAGCCCGAGAAACAGCCCGTAGGCCTCGCGGCGGTTGTAGAGCGGGTCGCGCAGGCGCTGCTCTTCGCGCGGGTTGCTGTGAAAGGAAGACTCCGAGAGGACGGCGGGGACCGCGGCATGGCGCAGGATGCGAAAGCCCTCGCCGGGAAACCTCAGAAAATCGCTCCTCAGCGCGCATCCGACGTGCTGATCGAGCCGTAGCGCGTCGTTGAGCCCAGTCAACAGGTGCCGCGCGGCGCACAGACTCGCCGGGCTGTGATCCGGCGAAGCGTGGTAGAACAAGCTTGTGTAGTTGGCCTCGGCATTGGGGGCGGCGTTGTGGTGGATCGACAGCAGCAGGTCCGCACGGGCCTCGTTCGCGACGGCGGCTCGTTTCTCGAGGTCCATTCCGTTTTCGGGATCGAGGTAGACGTCGGCCTCGCGCGTCAGCGTCACAGCGGCGCCGGTCGCGGCGAGAAACGCGCGTAAGAACTCAGCGACGCGCAGATTGACCTCCGCCTCGCGCAGGCCGGTCGGGCCGCGCTTGTAATTCGGCACGTCCCCGTGACCGCCGTGGCCGGGGTCGAGCACGATCGTGACGCCTTTGAGAAAGCGCGCGTACGGCGGAATGGCGAACGCGGGCGCGGGCTGCTCGCTCCAGGTGGGCAGTTCGGACGAGAGCGGATCGGCGGTGGTCGAGCGGTCTGCGAGCGATCCGCCGAGCGGCAGCCATCCGAACATCCCGGCCAGCCAGACCAGCGCTCCGCCGAGCAGTGCCATCAGCGCGGACGATGTGATGGAGGTCTTGGCCACGGCCTTGCCCTGGCGCTTTCGCTTGGGTTTGCT
>JACZRH010000131.1:10099-12432 GCA_022574815.1 Planctomycetota bacterium
CATGATCCCGTCTCGCTGTTTCCGGAAGAATCCCGACGACGCCGGGCCATAAGAGCCTGCCGCCCCCGGCTTGTCCAGGGCTGTTATTGCTAACGCCCGCTTTGGAGCTGAGCCCAGTTCCGAATCGGCGTTCCCGCGACGACCGGCAGTTCGATTCGCCCGATCAGCCAGCGCTCGCCGCGCCGCACGAACGTGATCCGCCAAGTGGACCGGACGGGCCGAGGCGGAATGTCGGCGAGCTCGACGACGGCGGTGTACGCGGCCCGAACGACGAAGGAGTCGGCCGATGATTCCTCAACTTTTAACTGCGGCTTGGAGAGCTGCACGATCCGCACGGACTCCAGACCTCGCCGTGCGTAGGCGACGAAGTCGGTGCGGTCCATCGGGTCGGCGGCGAAGTCTTGGGCAAGCGCCGCCTCAAGCGCCGCGACCTGCGCGAGGGGCAGCTCGTGCTCGATCGAGCGCAGCACAGCGACAGCCCGCTCGCGCGGCGTCGCGATCCAATCCTGCGCAATTAGCAAGAGTGGCGTCAGGGCGAGAGCGATCAATAGTGGCCGGCCGCGCCCGCGGCGCCGCCAATACACCAGCAGCGCGTAGTTGACCAGAAACAACAGCGTGCCGAGCGCCGCGAGCGACTCCAAGAACAGCCATTGCGCCCATTCCATGGTCGCACCTCCGGCGCCGGTGGGCCCGCATCCGCCGCCCGCCGGCCCAACCCAATCATAGGTCGTGCTCTCGGGCCGGACCACGCGCGACCCAGTGTTTGTATACGCTCGCACCGCGCCGGTTGCCGATCGCCCGGATTTTGCATATCGTCGCGGGCATGAATCTGCACGGGAAATTCATCGTTTTCGACGGGCCGGACGGTTCCGGCAAGGGGTCCCAACTCGATCGCCTGGCTGAGTGGATCGAGGGCCAAGGCGTCGCGATTACCCGCGCGTTCGATCCCGGCGGGACGGAGGTCGGCGATCGCATTCGCCATGTGCTGCTCGACTACGACCTGTCGAAGGTCGACCCGCGCTGCGAAACCCTGCTGTTCATGGCGTCACGTGCTCAGCTCATCGCCGAGATCGTGCGCCCGGCGCTGGCGGCGGGTCATGTCGTGCTGTGCGATCGCTTCATCTCCGCCACCTGCGCGTACCAGGTCGCCGCGGGCGTGGCGCGCGACGACGTGCTCACGCTCGGCCGGCTGGCGGTGGGAGACACGTGGCCCGACCTCACGCTCGTGCTCGATGTGCCGCCCGAGGTCGGCTTCGAGCGCACCGGGCGAACACGCCACAACGTCCGCAAGAGAGGCACCGGCAAGCGCGGCACGGTCGGCGGGCAGTTCGAGATGTTCAACGGCGCGACCCCGGACGCGATCGAGCGGCGCTCGCCTGATTTTCATCGTCGCGTGCGGGCGCTGTTTCGCGAGTTGCCAAGTGTCTATCCCGTGCCCGTCGTCGTCGTAGACGCGGCGCGCGGCCCGGACGAGGTCTTCGCCGATGTTCGGGAGGCGGTTACTCGTGCGTTTTCGTGATGTCTGTCACCAGGAGCGGGCCCTTTCGATGCTTCGTCGCGCGCTCGCGGCCGGCCGTGCGGGTGGCTGCGTTGCGGTTCATCCCTCGCCGAAGTTCGGTGTGCGAGTCTAGGAGGCATCCGCCGCTCAGCCGAAGGCGTCGGAGCACAGCTCGCCGAAGAGCGCCTCCGGATCGGTGCCGAGACCCCGGCGATCGAACCAGGTGCACACGTTGCGCACGTCGCGTTCGCAGGGAGCTTTGCCCATGGTTCGATCCGCATCCGCAGAAGTCCGTTTTTCCGGTTCGATGACCGCGTTGGTGACACCGTTTCAGCAGGGGGCGGTCGATTGGCCTCGGGTCGATGCCCTGGTCGATCGCCATCTCCGACAGCGCGGACAGCACCATCTTGCTGATCGGCAGGAATTTGACTGGCCTGCACACTTCTCCGATCTGGCGGGAGTCCAGCCCAGACCGGTTGTCCAGCAGGTCGCGGGTGTGCACGAAGCCGATCACGTCGTCATAGGACTCCTGGTACACCGGGAACCGCGAGTACCTGGCGTGCTCGGTGGCCGCGATCGCCTGGGTCAGCGGCATCGAGGCGGGCAGGAACTCGACCTCGGTACGCGGCACGAGCACCTCGCGGATCTGCCGCTTGCCCGCGTCGAATACCTCACTGACGATGTGCCGCTCGTCTGGGCTGAGCGCTTGGTGGCCGGCTACCAGGTCGCGAAGCTCCTCGTCAGTCATGACCCCGCGGGATTGCGCCGGGTCGCCGCCGAGCAGCCGGACGGCCAGGTTTGTCGACCGGGAAAGCAGCCAGACCAGCGGCCTGGC
>JACZRH010000132.1:0-11446 GCA_022574815.1 Planctomycetota bacterium
CAACACGATCGGTATCTACGAATACCGATTGACGGTCGACGACAACGTCAACGCACTGCCTACAACCGATACGGTGCGCATCGAGGTTGTCTCGTTGATTCCCAAGAACCGGGCACCGGTCGCCGTGATCGTCGGTCCGACCGACTCCGTCATCGTAGGTGGTGTCATCCTGCTTGACGGGACAAGTTCATCCGATCCCGATGGCGACGTGCTCAGCTTTCGCTGGCGACAGATCGACGAACTGGGCGGAAATCTCGCCGAGTCCGACGTGTTGGACCTGTTCCAACCGCTCGGCGGCGTGGAATCTCCGATCTCGACTTGGCAGGCCACGCAGGCCGGTACGTTTTATTTCCGGTTGCTGGTCGATGACGGTTTGTTGATCGACAGCAAGACGATCTCACTCACAGTGGTCGAACCTGGCTCGGTCGTGGCAGTCACCGGCGGAGATGGGACCGGTAAGGGCCTCGAAGGCGGTTCGAGCGCCGCGGGTGACCCGTCCGACGAAGCCGTGACGGCACCCTTGAGCGTGCCCGCTTGCGGCGGTGGGCTGCTGCCGCTGGCGATGCTGCCGTTCGCCTTATGGATGGGGCGCGGGCGGATTCGCTAGCGCGAGGCAAAGACAAGCAAGCTTCAACGCGGGCCGGCCGGCTGGTGATCAGCCGGGCCGGCCCGTATTCTTTCCGTCAATGTTCCGAAACGGCCGCCGGAAATGAGCGAACCCATCTGCAACAAGCCGAGCTCGCCGGTCTCGGTTCCGGGTCCATCGCTGGGTTCGGTTCGGAGCGCGCGGCCGGACATCCTGGCATTGGTCGCATTGGGCCTGATCCTCGGCCTGACCTGCCGGGGGCATTTCACCAAGCCGCACAACGATTTTTATCAGTTTCGCGAGACCGGGCGCTCGCTGATTTGCGGCGAACTGCCGGCGACCTTCAAACGTGCCCCGGTTTATCCGATTCTCATCGCGGCGTTCGGATCCGCGATCGAAGCCGCGCTCCTGGTCGACGTGGGCAAGCACCCCGATCTGCTCGCGGCCGAGTGGATCAACGCGTTGCTGCTCCCGCTGAACGGCGTGCTGGTGTTTCTGATCGGCCGGCGCTGGTTCGGCGGGGCTGCGCGTTGGGCGAGTGTGTGGTTTCTGGTCCTGCCGATCGGGCTTTTTTGCACGGCGCACGCCCTCGCCGAGCCGTTGCTCGTCGCGACGCTGCTGCTGACCGTTCTGGCGGTGCAGCGCGGATCGCGTTGGGCCTATCCGCTCGCAGCGCTCGCGAGCATGACCCGCTACGACGCGGCCGGGCTCATCGCCGGATTGTTCGTAGTCGACCTGCTGCGAACGCGGCGCCCCTTTCCCGCGGTTGCTCGGGCGGCATTGGCGAGCGTGCCGCTGCTCATCTGGCTGATACTGACCGCCGCGACCTGGCGCGAGCGCTCTTACGATCACTATCTCTCCCAAATCCGCGACGATCCTCGCTTTGATCCGGTGTGGGCGTTGGCGACCCCGTTGCGTTGCGTGTTCGATTACGAGAAGGTGCGGTTGCGGCTGCCGGCGCCGATCGCGGGGTTGGAGCCCGCCCTGCGTCAAGCGGCGGCCGCGCTGCCGGCGGGGTTGGCGCTGGTGGGAGCCTTCGTGGCCGTGCGCCGCCGAGACCAAGCGCTGATCGTTGTGCTGATCGCGTTCGCCGCGTATACGCTGGTTCACGCGCTGTTTCCTTTTCGCGAGTTTCGCTTCGGCTACCCGCTTGCGCCGCTGATTCTGCTCGCGGCCGGATTCGGACTGAACGAGCAGCGCGAGCGACTGGAGCGGCTGCGGGCGCTGCTGGGTCGTGGGCTGACGCTCCTGCTCGCGGTGCTGCTCGCGTTGTTGGTATGGGTCGTGGTCCGCGAAACGGAGCCATTTCGGCTGCGCGGCGACTTTCTCAATCCGTGGGCGGTGACGCTGCCGGTGCTGGCGGTCCTGGGGGTGGTCGTGGTCTGGGCGACGCCGCTCTTGGCGCGCGGCAAGGCCTTGTCGCGTGCCACGCTGCTGCTCGCCGGCGTGACGCTTGCGATGGTCCAGATTCGCACGGCGCTGCCGAGCTTCGGGTGGGGCGCGAACATGGCGAATATCGTCGAGTCGGCCCGCTGGATCGGCGCGAACACGCGGCCCGAGCAGCGCGTGCTCAGCGCCGAGCCGGGTGTCTTGCGGCTTTACGCGGGGCTCGAGCCGCGCGAGCGGTTCCTCGGTTTCGAGCAGATGGAAGCCAAGACCTGGCCCGAGATCGTCCGCGAGTGTCGCCAACGAAGTATCGAGTACATCATCTGGCACGACCAGCAATTCGGCGAGCACGGCCCGGTCTACGCCAAAAAGATGGGGCTCGCGCGGTTCGACGTCCTGGGCGACCCGGCGGGCGTAGCCGACGACGTCGTGGTCGAGCGGCAATATCGCAACTACCCGAATCTGTGGATCTTCCGCGTGCTGCCGACTCGCACACCCGCGCCCGAACCTTGAGGCCCGTGCCCGCGCCTAGCGCCCGTCGTCACCCGCTGCGGCTCCTTCCGCCTGCCGCTCCTCCTTGGGCCGGTGTCTCCAGCGCCGGTGCATCCAGAGGTATTGCTCGGGGTGGCGGCGGATAGACCTCTCCATGGCGTGCGAGAATTCCTGCGTAACCCAAAGAAGCGGGTTGTCTTTGAGTTCCCACTCCTCGGGTTGAATGATGCGTTCGACCGAGATGCGGTAATGAAAGCCGCGGCGCGTTCGGGCGGCGGAGCCCACGACGATCGCAGCGCGATGCCGCATGGCGAGCAGGCCGATCGACTTGTAGGTCGAGGCCTTGCGCCCGAAAAAGTCGACGAAGACGCCCTTTCGGCCGGCGTCCTGATCGGCGATGAAACAGAGCGAGCCGGCGTCGCGCAGAATGCCGTCGGCGGCCTCCATCGCGCCTTTCTTGAACAGGACCGTCAGTCCGCCGGCCTTGCGCGTGCGCACCAAAAAGTCATTGGCCCGCGGATCGTCGAGCGGGCGCATGATGGCGACGATCGGCAGACCCAACTTCGCAATGGTGTAGCCCATCAGCTCGAAGTTGCCGAAGTGCGGCGTGAGCATGATCGTCGCTCGCTCACCGAGGAGCTCGCGCAGGGCGGGGCCGAGGTTGTCGAGTTCGACGTGGCGCGACCAGGACCATTCGGTAATCAGCCGCGGCGTCATGACGAGTTCGACGAGAAAGACCTGTGCGAAATGCTCGAAGGACCTCTTTGCGATTTCGCGGAGTCGGCTTTCATCGTATTGGTCGCCGAAGGCGTAGCGGAGGTTTTCCATCGCGCGCTCGCGATGGCGCTTCATGAGCAGCCACCAGATGCCCCCCATGACGCGGGCCGTGCGGAGGTTCAACTCGATCGGAAAGCAGCCCATCAGCATCGCCCAGATGCGCAAGGCCGGGTATTGCAGCCGGGTGCCGAGCACCTTCAGCAGCGCTGCCCGCGGCTTTGTCTTCGAGCGCCCCGGCCGGGACAGAGCACGCGTGCTTGCTTGTTCCGCGGGTTCGTTCATGCGACCGCGCTCGGCGGACGGAATTGGCGTCGTGCGGACGGCTGGTGAAACGGGCTCGTCGGGCGCTGCGCGGTGATCGGGAGACTCACGCACTTTGCGGCTTCAGCGCCTCTTGCTGTTTGGCGGTCAGCGTGTTGCCCATGGTGTTGTTGACCTGGTTCATCAACTCCGTGTAGTCGGCCTGGGCCCGCATGAGGCCCGAGACGACCGAGTTGGTCGACATTTTCGTCTCCAGCTCGGCCAGCTTCTGCTTGTCGGAGACTTCGATCGGCTTCTGCTCCTGCTGCAGTTTCTGGACGTGCTCGACCTGCTGGTAGTAGTCGCGCAGCAGCGCTACGGCTTCGTCGTTTTTCTGCACTGTGATCTGCGCATCGACAAACGCCCGCACGCGCTCGTGAGCGGCGATCGCTTCGCCGAGTGCCCGGGCTTGGTCCAGCAAGCTCTGCATGTCACCCATTCCACACCTTTGTTGCGAATCAATCGGTCCGCGAGAGGGGGATTGTACAGGCTTCGAGACTGGTTCGCACGCGAACGCATCGCGTCAGGCTCAGCCTCGCCGCGGCCCATAAGAGCGGAGCGTGCGTGCCGATCGCGGCGAGTTCCGTCGGACGCTCGGCCCATCCGCTTATGCGAGATGTCCGCACCGACGGCACGTACACGGTCGACCCGCTGAATTTCGCCGACGAAACGTGTATGCGGACCCCGCGCGAGATCACGTGGTCGCTGGGAGCGAGATTCGCCTACCGGCCTGGGGGAGGCGCGAAGTGAAGATCGCGCAGCGAACCGTGAGGCCAAGTGTCCTGGTCGATCGCGACCTGCTCGAACTCGGCGGCGGACACAAACGTCAGCGCGTCCACGTCTTCCGCGAGCAGGATCCAAGCAGACCGGTCCGCGAGTATCGCCGCCAGCGGGTCGTTGCGCCCCAGAACCGCGGCCTGCACATTGAACTGCTCGAAGAGCCGCTCCCATCTCCTTCCCGCCATGGCGTCCAATGCGATCCTCAGCAACGGGTCGCCGTACACGTCCGCCCGGCTGTCCACGAAGACGCGCAGCCGAGCCGGCGCGCTCCACAACACGTAGGCGCCCGTGTCATAGGTGGTAAAGACGCGCAGCGGCCTGGCGAGTTGCGCCAGGGCCTGCGCACCGCGAACCGGCTCCGCGGCGGCGTAGCGGGTTTGCACATCCGTGGGAAACCTCCAAAACCCAACGAACACTCCACACAGAGCGGCGGCCAGCGCCACGATCGAG
The DNA here is from genome assembly GCA_022574815.1 of Planctomycetota bacterium. GTDB lineage: Bacteria > Planctomycetota > Phycisphaerae > UBA1845 > Fen-1342 > JACZRH01. Next base: position 4,772 of record JACZRH010000132.1, read on the forward strand.
CGTCGTCCCGTTCGCCGGTGCGCGAGCCCGGCCGCGTCCGATCGCGGCAGAAGCTCCGACAGCAGCGGCACCACACCGATGCACGCGAGCGGGATGTGCCGCGTCGCCGTGAAGCCGAGTGCGACGGTTGCCCCCGCCACGCCCAGCGCGGACCAAGATAGCGCGGGTCCGCGAGGCGTTCGAGCGCGTCCGCGCTGGCGCACCCGCCAAATCGCCAGCGACGCCACGCTCGCCGCCAGCAGAAATTGATACACATCCGGAATCGCCCAGAGCTGCGGCGCCTGCCACTCTGCGACGAACACCCGCAAGAACGTCAGCTCCATCGTCAGCCGCAGGTACTCGTAGTGCGTCATTGCGTGCGGCGTGATCAGGATCGCCAAGCCCGAAGCCATCAGGGCGGCAACGAGCAACGCCAGCTCACGCATCGCCGGGCAGTTCGCATCGCGCCTGGCGATCGAGTCGGCCGCTCGCCCGATCAGCCAGGTCAGACACACGATCAGCCCCATCACGCAGGCTGCGTGAAGCTGCGCCCACAGAAGGAACATCAAGGGCAGGACGATGATGATGCGCAACCCCGGTCGAGACTTGTGGGCGATCAGCGCCGTCAGCATCAGGCTGGTCAGGAGCAAGGACAGCACTTGTGGTCGAATTCCGCGCGTGTTGCCGGCCGCGATCGCCAGCCCGGCGACGACCAACGCGGCGATCATCGGCGAAGCACCGTTGGTCGTCATCATGCGGAACAAGACGACGAACGTGACCATGTAAGCCAGCGCCATGAGCGCCTCGCTGGTCCGCGGCCCGAGCCGGTCCCAACTCGTGGCCGCCAAGACGTCGAAGAGCCATGAATGCGGCACCCACAATTCGTTGGCGCGTGTGAAGCTGAACGGGTCGGCGCGCGGCACGCACCCATTGGCGAGGATCATTCGGCCGTCGGCGAGATGAAACCAGAGGTCCGGGTCCGAAGGGATGGACTGAAAACCGATCAGCGCGGTCAATAGGACGACCACGGCGATCGGCAGGCCGATCGAGCGGCGGGATTCTGATTATCAGACGTGTTCATCGTTGATATCGCGGTCGGATCTCCCGGAGTTCATCGACCTGCGACATTGGGGCAATGAGTAACCGAACGCCACGCGATGATTACGGGAGCGTGCCGTTCGGCTTGGAACCCGTAGCGTCACGCGTCGGTGGCCCCATTGTTCACCGTCTCTCCGGCCCTGGAAGGAGCGAGCCGGCCGCGCGTCGCCCCCGCACTCCCGCACACCCGTCGAGCCGCGTGTCCGATCCCGTTCCGAAGGCCGGGTCAGGTCCCCGGCTCAACGCTGCGCCAACAATCGTTCCACTTCACTCTCCAACGTCTTCCGCGTCGCGCACTCAAAAAGTGGGGAATTGACGCGCTGACCCGCGGGCGGCCCCCAATCAAGTTCACGGATCGCGCTGCCGATAACAGCGAAACGTGCGCACCGGTCGCGTCGCGATCGACGGGCGCATTCGACGCTTTCGCCGCCGCGAGAATCTGGTGTCGCAAGACCGTCCCATGCCTACCCTACCCGACCCCAAAAGGCGACAAGACTCCGGATCGGCGATGCCGCGCGCGCAAACGGAGCGACCGCGCTCGCCACACGGCTGGGGGCTCCTCGCGTTAGTCATTGCGCTGTGTACGGTTCCCGCCCTGTTGGCGGCGCTCAAGGGCGCGCCTTACGGTGCCGCGAGCTTCGCGACGAACAACTCCGACGCGCTCGTGTTTCGCAGCGCCGCGGAGTTGCTGGCACGCGGGCTGTCGCCGTACGACGCGCGAACGCTGCAGGAGCACATCGCGCAGACGCGGCTTGACGGGCGAGCGCCGCCGTACGACCTGCCGTTCGCCTATCCGCCGAATGCGCTGCCGATGTTCGCGTTGTTGTTGATCGGCTCGCCGCGCTTCGCGTTTTATCTATTCCTAGTGCTCGGCACGGCACTCATGTTGTTGTCGGTGTATGGGATTGCCAGGCGCTTCTGTCCGCAACGAACAGACGCCTTGGTGGTCGTGCTCGGCGCGGGGCTTTCGGGGCCGACAGTGTTCAACGGCTATCTGGGGCAGACCGGCTGCTACCTCGCCGCAGCGATCTTCGCGTACGCGCTGTCCTATCGCACGGCGCCGCTGCGGGCGGGGATCGCGCTCGGATTGATGGCGTTCAAACCGCAGTACGCTCTGCCGCTCGGCATCGTCGCGCTCGTGCAGCGGCGTTGGCAGACGGTGATGGCCGCGGCGGGAACATTTCTGGTCTGTTCCCTGCTGAGCGGCGCGCTCTACGGCTTCGACCTGTGGACGCAGTTTGCCGGCGCGGCGGGCTCTTTCAATCACACGCTGGATCACATGTGCAACTGGTTCGCGTTCGCCTACGCGCTGGTTCCCGAGTCGCGCGAGGCGCTTCACGGCGCGGGCCTGCCGGTCATGTTTCTCGGGTTGCTTGCGCTCGCCGCGTATTGTCGATTGGACCGCAACAGAGAGGACGCGGGGCTTCGCGGGCTGATCGTCGCGACGGCGCTCGTTCCGCTCATCAGCCCAAACACGCACCCCTACGACCTGATCGTCTGGATCCTGCCGGTCTGCGCGCTCGCGAGTCGCCGGCCGCGCGTACCGGCGGGAATCGTCGTCTGCCTGTTCGGCCTGCTCATTCTGCTCATCCTGGTCACGGGGTACCGCTGGATACTGCCGCTGATCGGGTTGGTGCTGGTCCTGCTCGTGGCCCGTCCGGCGCGCCGCTCGGCCACGATGCCGATTCCGTCCGCGGTGCTGGAGGGCAACCCGTGACGCGCGAAACCCTCGTACCGGCCGCGAGCACGACCCCGTCCGCAGAGCCGACCGGGTTCGGGATTCTGACCCGCGGTCTCAGCACCGACCAGACGCTGCGCGGCTTGCTGTGCGTCGGCTTGTTCGTGTGCGGTGCGTTGCTGGTCATGCAGGATGATTCATGGTGGCACCTGCGCTGCGGGCAACTCATCACCCAACTCGGGACCGTTCCACAGCACGATTCGTTCAGTTTTTCTCTGCCAGAGGGAACCTACTGGCCCAATCACGAATGGCTCGCGCAGGTGCTGATGTATCGCGCGTACACCCTGGGTGGACTGCCGCTCGTCAGTTTGGCGGCCGGCGTCGTCGTCGCGCTGGTCGGGCTCGCTCTGTGCGGCGCCCTGGCCGGCGGGATGGAGCGGCGTTTCGTGCTGCTGCTGCTGGTGCTGCCTTGGATCGTCGCGTCGCTCTCGGCCAGGCCGCAAATCTTCACACTGCTCGGAATGGCCGTGACGCTGTGGCTGCTGGCGCGCGAGCGCTATTGGGCCTTGCCGGTCGTGTTTCTCGGGTGGGCCAACCTGCACGGGGCCGTGTCGCTGGGCGGGTTGCTCCTGGTCGGCTGCTGCGCGGCGGCGCTGCTGTTCGACCGTTCGCGGTTGACCCGGCTGGTCGTCGTCACCGGGCTCTGCGGCGGCGCGACGCTCGTGACGCCGATGGGAATCAAGCTGCTGCTGTTTCCGCTCGAATCAGTAGCGCGGCTCAAGCAGCTCGATCTGGAAGAGTGGACCGCGCCCGGCTTCACGCAGTGGATGCACCTGTATTTCTGGGGTCTGCTGGCCGCTGTGGCGGTTACGCTGCTGCTCGCCCGTCGGCCTTTGAACGACTGGCCGAGCCGGATGTTTCTGCTCCCGTGTGTGCTGTTCGCAGTCTTGGCCGCGCTCAGCCAGCGCAACATCCCACTGTTTCTCATGGTCGCGGCCGCGGCCGTCAGCCGTGCTCTCCCGGCGGGCCGCGAGAAGGACACGGCCCACGATTTTCAGAAGAAGAACCTGGGCGCGCTGGCGGCGTTCGGCGTGCTCGCGACATTGAGCATCGGCCTGGCCTATCGGCTGCCCTGGGATCGGCTGGAATGGGAGCCGCTCAGCGCCGAGGCGCTCGCCGCCGTCCGCAACTGCCCGCAGCCGATGTTCAACACTTACAACACCGGCGGTTATCTTTTGTGGTTTGCCCCGGAGCGCAAGGTGTTTCTGGACAGCCGCCAGGACCCGTACCCGATCGAATTGCTCCTGCAAACCCAACGGGCACAACAGCTCGGCGATTACGAAGAGCTGTTCGCGCGCTTCGGCTTCCGCTCGGCGGTGATGGAGCCGACCTGGCCGCTGGGCCGCAAGCTGATCGAGTCCGGGTGGAAGATTACGCACCGCGACGACCGCTGGCTGGTGCTCGTTCGCGAGGGTTAGCGCTCGATCGCTTACCGCGCTGCCGGCATTCACACCAGTCTCTACACGGCGCTGGTGTTGTACGCGTTGCTGCTGATTCCGGCGTGGGGTTTGTGGCAACGCGGGCACTCGATGGGCCACTACAGCTCAGCCCCCGCTTGAAGTCGCACCGCGCCAGTTCAGCAATTTGCACCATCGCGGCGAGGGAAATGAGAATCGCCGGACCGGACTCGGTCGGGCGCTCTCGCGAACAATCCGGCTGACGCCGATTTCCGGCCCGTGCCGCTCGCGAGCGAGACGACGTTGGACGTGAATGGGGACGGGATTCCGGGCTGAGCCGGCGGTCAAGGTGATCAAGTTTTCTCGACATTGTTTTGCGCACCTTGATTGTTGGGCGATCCTGCTTATCGCGCGCAGGGCGCGCATTGTCTAGGACTCATTGACGGCCGGAGCAGCGAAGTCAACGCGTGGGCCTCGGTGTTTTCGCACACTGCGGCGGTTCTGAAACCACCGCATCCGACGGACGTGCTTGAAATCGAGTCAGTTCCCCACTCCGTCCTTCGGAACGGGATGGGGCACCCGTCCGTTGCGAACCGCCCGGCGGAAGCGAACGGGTGAAGGAGGCGGTGGAAACCAACGTAGGTCGGGTCAGCGACCCGACATTTTCGCGCACACGGAGGAATCGCCTCGGACGAAGAGCGTCGGCTCGATGACCCGACCTACACGTCTGAGCCGCCAGGGTTGGGTGCGGCCAGGACGGCCGGGACGCACCCTACGATGCGCTCAAGATGATCAAGATTACATCGAGGGCTGCGGAACAAAGAAGGAGGGTGCGTCCGGGACGCGCCCTGCGCGGCTACGGCCCATCCGCGCAGATCGCGAACACCTCCACCCGGTAGTTGAACGGGTTTATTATGTTACTGCCCCAGGTGACCCCCCATCCAAAATCGCCCGCTGGGCCGGACGTTAACATCGGCAGCAAGGCCGACAAGGGTTCAATGAGCTTTCCGCCACCACCGATGATCACTTTGCCTGGAGGACAGCGCACAACGTCCCCGATGAGGCTCCCAAATCCCGCAGCACCCGCAAACTCCTTGTGCACGATCTCATAGCCGGGGATCCCGGATGAGCTCTGCGCGGCGGTGGTCTGCGTGGTGCCATCAGGGAAGATGAATCCACCAGTCACGGCACGAACTGTGTCACCGGTGATTGAGCTGCCGCTCGTGACCGTACCACTGGCTTGGATGTTTCCCATGACGTGCAACCTCTCGCTGGGATTTGCTGTTCGAATTCCGACGTTGCCATTTTGAGTTATGGTCATAGCATCCGTCTGTGGAAACGCGCTCGCAAGGATCGAGAAACTGTCGTCGTTAACATTGTTCAACATTCCAACGAACCACTTCGCGGTCCCAGTCTGAGCGAAACGTATGTCGGTATCCTGGTTAATCCCACCCCCGTTGATAAAGAGTCTCGCTCGGCCACTGTCATTTCCGACCTGCAAATCCCCCACTACATGAAGTCGTGCGACCGGGCTCGTGGTTCCGATCCCGACATTGCCAAGAATGTCGATCCGAATGGCCTCAGCATTGTCAGTTCTAATGACCAGAGGCTGAGTGTCCTTCGTTCCTAGAAAATCCGTAGACGGGTCGGTGCCCCCATTGCCAGCGAGCGACCAAACTTTTTGACCTCCCATACCCTGACCCTGGCCCTGGCCCTGACCGCTAGACAAAACTACCAATACGAGCACGGCCATTAGAAGAACAGTACTCACAATTACTTTTACTTTGGTCAACATGATCTTCCTCCTATGAAAGCGTACTAGTTAACCCGACATTTCCAAATTCTGTTTCGGCCAACTTCACCGCTGAACTTTTCGAGTTCGAGTGTAACGGGCTCCGGAACACAAGCATTCTAAGCGCCAGAAAAGCTGACATTCTACGTTCTTGCAGACAGCTGTCGTGGTGCGGGGTTGATGATTAGCTCCTCCAAGCTTGGTGCGGTTCGCTGTTTTCCTGAAACTCGTTGCCCGAACTGCGCCCGCCTCCGGCTCATCCCGCCGCAGGCCGGATCAACGGTGTCTATCGCCTACGCCGTCGTGGCCGAATTACAGGCGGCGTCGATATGTGAAGGGGCGGCTTTCGATTTCTCCTTTCCCATCGGATATAGGACGCGTTTCGGGAGATGTCCAGTCTCAAATACAGATTGCAGAGGATTATTGTTCTGTGGAGTTCCTTCGCTGACGGCCAGGAGCGTTGCAATCGCGAAAAGCGGCGGCCGTAGGTCGTTATGTAGTAAGGATGTTCGGTTTTAGTTATTAAGGTAAATACCTCATATGCGCCCACCGCGGTCGTGCATGCGCACGGCGCGGCGGGAAATTCAAGAAACGAGGTGCTAGTTATCGCAAGTGCCGGTGCCGCCGTCTCACAGGCACATCCAGTCGGCCGGGTAGACGACCGGCACGAT
>JACZRH010000132.1:11456-12419 GCA_022574815.1 Planctomycetota bacterium
ACTCTGCACGGGATTGACCGGCAAGATGCCGGGCCCAGCCGCGGATTTCGATGCCGGTCCCACCAGCGGAATTCGTGGGGGCGGACGTGCTTGAAATCGAGTCAGTCCCCCACCCCGTCCTTCGGAACGGGATGGGGCACCCGTGCGAACCGCCCGCCGGAAGCGAACGGGTGAAGGAGGCGGTGGAAACAAACGTAGGTCGATGACCCAACCTACACGGCTGAGCCGGCAGGGTTGGGTGCGGCCCGGACGCACCTTGCGATCGCCTCCAGGACAATGTCTGATCGATGACCCGACCTACACGTCTCTAGAACGGCGAGCGCGGCGGGAGCAGCCGCACGCAATCCTTTGCAATGAACGAACTCCCGTTGTTCAGTTCGCCGGTGACGATGAGCTCAACCGAGGCGACCTTACTGAGCGATTCCAACTCGAGCGCCGCGACAAGCGTTTCCACCTTGAACTTCATCGACAGGTCAAGGATGCCATCGCCTCCGAGCTCGTGGCAGTCGCATGGATCGCCCTCGAACGGTGTGGCGACATCCTCGAGCACGGAATGCGGTCCGGGCGGTCCTTCGTGGGGGGCGACGCTGCCGCCGACGCCGTCCGCGCGCGACAGGCGAACGCTGGCGAGATCGACCGTGCTCACGTCAAAATCCGCCGCGCCGACCAGAGCAACCGGCAGGACGCCACGACTGCTGCGGTTAAACGAGTTCGGGCACGAGCCGGGCTTGATGTCGAGATCAGCCGTAATCACCCCAGGTTCGAGAAACAGGATCCACACCGCCCCTGCGACGTCATTTCCGTCGTCGTCACCAATGGCCCCGACCACAAGGTCTGTGCCACCGTCACCATTCAGATCGCCGATGCCGGCTACCGCACTGCCGAACGCATCACCATCATCCAGGGTTCCTTTGAAACCTCCCTCGGTGTCGGAGATCTTTTGCTCCGCTCTTACAGTTCCAT
>JACZRH010000133.1 GCA_022574815.1 Planctomycetota bacterium
GCCCCGCCACCACGGCCCGCTGACCCATCTGTCCATCGAGGGATTCCGCGGGATCAACCGACTCGACATCGATGGGCTCGCTCCGTTGACGGTCTTCACCGGCGACAACGGCGCCGGTAAAACGACTCTCTTGGAGGCGGCTTTCGGCGTCTACGGCCGCAGGTCGCCCGGCTGGGTGCCGCAGCTTCAAGCACGGCGTGGGCTGCGTGCGTTCGCGAAGGAAGGACCGTCCTACTTGGGCTTGTTCTATGGCACGTCGGAAACCGGTCGTGCGGTGCTATCCGGACGGGCCAAGGACGGAACGGAACTTCGCCTCGAAATCAAGCGAATTGCGAGCGGGCCTCAAACCGTCATGCTCGAGGACGGTCAGGGCAATCTGTCCAACATAGCCGAGAATGCCCCCTCTCTTCAGTTTCGAGCGTACAGGAACGGCAAGCTTGAGAACCCGTCGGAATTAGTCTGGAAGTTCACGCCGCCAGACCGGGGGGAATTGGAGCCGCGTGGCGGAAAACCCGGCCATCCGCGCGCCATGTTCCAACATCCGTCGGAAGGCACTTTGAGCGACGATGTTAAGGACCGATACGGAGACGCTCGCGAGATCGGTCGCGACCGTTTTGCGATTGAGATGGCGCAATCGCTCGACCCCCGAGTTGATGACATTGAGTACCTTCAGACATCGCGCACGAAGTACTTTCGGGCCAAGCTCAGTGACGGGCGCACTTTACCCCTCGGAATGCTCGGCGCGGGCATCGTCAACGTGTTTTGCTTCGGGATCGACCTAGCTTACGTCGGTGACGGTTTTCTCGCAGTCGATGAGGTCGAAAACGGCCTCTATCACCGGCGACTTCCGATGGTCTTCCGCACTCTCGTTCAGTTCCGCGAGAAGGTCGGTACGCAGTTGATGCTCGCGACGCACAGCCATGAAGCGCTAACTGCGATCGTCGAAGCTGCCACCGCGCACGATGCGCGTCAATTCGCAGTGGTTCATTTGCGGCGCGACAATGACGACAATGTCCATGCAACCGTCATTCCCGGCCCAGACGCCAAGTCATCGCTCGAACACGGGTACGACCTGCGATGATCGACCCGTTCGATCGGCCCAAGCCGGGACCGATGTCGTTCGATGGGGGCGACACGGTCATTCTCTGCGAGGGATTCGATGAGTGTGCGGTGCTTCGAAGGCTCTGTGGGGATTGGAAGCGACCTCCGAAAATCGGCATTTGTCAGGACGAGAAAAGCCAAGCAAGTGAGCTCAAAGGTCTCGCAATTCAGATTAGAAAGCACGGTGTGGCACTGCTCGGCCTCGTCTTCGATGCCGAGAACGACCGGAATGCTCGGATTGCTGAGATCAAGAAGTGGCTCAGGGGCGCCGGATTCAAACCGCCCAAGGCGCCGCTTCAGGTGGAGCGATCATCACTAGGTGACACCGTGGTTCGGACGGCGTACCTGATAAACCCCCACGATGAAGAGCGGGGCGCCATCGAAACTTACTTCCTTCCGCAGGTCCGTCGTGCTCAACGCTGGCCCTGCATCCAACGGCTTCTCACCTGTTACGACAAACAGGAGCCCACGGACGTGCTCAAAGAAAAGCTTATCGTCCGCACGTTCATCGCTCACAAGAACGGTCGCAACACCGGGCTTAACGCGGCCTTCAATGCCAATATCCTGAGTTGCGACGACGACAGCTTCGAGCCTGTGCGACGATTCCTCTCGCTCCTGCGAGAGGCATCGCCCGTTGAGCAAGGGGGAAAACGCACCAAGCGGCGTTAGGAATCCGCTATCCCCCACGCAGAAAAACCGGTCAGGTCAAGGTCGGGGGCGTCGGAATCGGCGGCGCCGGGCGGGCGGCACGGGTCGGCGGCGGCTCGGAATCCGGCACGCAGGCGTGGATGGTACCACGAAACGAATTGTGAATGGCGAATAGCGAATAACGAATGCGGGGGAGGCGTTGTGGGGCGACTTTGACTCCGCCGCTGAGCGGTCGATAGAATTAGCTTGTGAATGACTTTGAGGAAAAAATGTGCGCCGGCGGCGACGCGGCGATCCAGGAAGCGGCACGGTTCTTCATGCGCACGGACCCGGTCCATCAGACGCTAAGGAGCATCGCCCAGCGGCTCGACGAGTTCGGCATCGCGTACGCAGTCGCGGACGGCATGGCTCTGGTCGCCCACGGCTACGACCGAACCACCGTTGACGTGGATGTGCTCGTTACGCCGGACGGATTGGACGCGATCCATCAAGCGCTGGAAGGCCGTGGATACCTGCCGCCGTTCGAGGGCAGCCGCAATCTGCGCGACACCCAGACCGGCGTGCGGATCGAGTTCATCGTCACGGGGCAGTTTCCGGGCGACGGCAAACCGAAGCCGGTCGCGTTCCCCGATCCGGATAAGGTCGCGCAGGAAATCGACGGCGTGCGATTCGTCAACCTGCCGATGCTGATCGAGCTGAAGCTGGCGTCGGGGATGAGCAACCCGGGGCGCTTGCGCGATCTGGCGGACGTGCAGGAATTGATTCGCGTGTTGAAGCTCTCGGAAGATTTCGCGGCGGGCCTGGAGGCGTTCGTGCGCGAGAAGTACGGCGAACTTTGGCGGGGTGCTTCATCTGACGAGTCGCTACCACGAAACGAATTGTGAATAGCGAATAACGAATGCATGAGGGGGGCAAGAACGAATTGTGAATAGCGAATTGCGAATAACGAATTCGGGGGGCTCCGTGTGCGTTGTGGGGCATGGATCGGCCGATACAATTAGGCGGGCCGCGAGCGGGTCCGCTGGGCACGGCGTACAATGACGCCGCATGGATCGGCGGCCCCGGCCGAGCCCCGGCGCCGCATTCGTAATTCGCTATTGGAACGCCATGCCCCCACGCAGAAAAACCCGGCAGGTCAACGTCGGCGGCGTCCGGATCGGCGGCGATGCGCCGGTCGCGCTGCAAACCATGACCAGCGGCTACACGTACGAGATCGACAAGTGCATCGACGAAATCCAACGCTGCGCCAAGGCCGGGGCGGATATCGTGCGGGTCGCCGTGCCGGAGAAGCGCGATACCGAGGCGCTGCCGCACATTCTGGCGGCCAGCCCGGTGCCGATCGTGGCCGACGTTCACTTTCACTTTCAGCGGGCGCTGGAGGCGATCGAAGCGGGCGTACACAAGATTCGGCTCAACCCGGGGAACATCCAGGACCGCAAACAGGTGCTGAAGGTCATCGCCGCGTGCAAGGAGCGCGGCATTCCGCTGCGCGTGGGTGTGAACGAAGGCGGCATCGTCGAGCGGAAGAACAAGCAGCAACGGGCGGCCGAGAAGGCCACGCTGGCAGCGTCGTTCAAGAGCAACCTGATCCGGATCATGCTCGAGAAGATCGAGGAGTATCTGCGGATCTTCGACGAGGCCGACTACCACGAGGTAGTGCTGGCGGCCAAGAGCATCGACCCGCGGATCGTCATCGACGCCGCCACCGCGATCAGCGAGCGGTTCGACTACCCGCTGCACCTGGGCGTGACGCACGCCGGGCCGCCCGAGACCGGGCGGATTCGTTCGATCGCCGCGCTGGGCACGCTGCTGGCGGGCGGCATCGGGGACACGATCCGCATTTCGTACGCGGCCGACCCGGTTTACGAGGTCGAGGACGGCAAGGAGCTGCTGTGCTGCCTGGGTCTGCGCAGCCGGCACGAGCCGGAGCTGATCGCGTGTCCGAGCTGCGGGCGAATCGAGGTGGACTTGTTCACGCTGGTGACGGACGTGCGGCGTAAGCTGGCTGAGGAGATCAAGATCCCGATCAAGGTGGCGGTGATGGGCTGCGTGGTGAACGGCCCCGGCGAGTGCGAGGGTGCCGACGTGGCGATCTTCGCGGGCAAGGGCAAGGGGATCATCTACGTGCAGGGCGAGAAGAAGCAGACGGTGGGCGAGTCGCAGATGCTCGACGCGCTGCTGGCCGAGTGCCGCGACTTCGCCGGCCGCGTCGAGCGCGGCGAGGCGACGCTGAGCGGCGCGGACGTGGACATCGTCCCGCCGGACCCGCTGCCGCGGGCGCATGGGAGTTTACCCGTGTTACGCGTACAATAGTTCACGAACTGATCGCGCCTCAGTTCGTATGCCTTGTGTCACGTGAGGACTGATGATGGCCGTGCCAGTGCGAAAACTCCGCTTGGACTTCGGCAACCTGCCGTTGATCGAGGCCGCCGTTCGCGCAAGTTTTCATGGATCGGTACCGCTAAGTTATGACATTGTCAATCTTGTCGCCGACCGTCTGAAACCCACGTTCCCACAGCTGGCGGAGCCGAAGCAGATCGAGATCGCTCCGGGTGCGGGACCGAGTCCAGCGGAGTTTGGGCCGGCGTTTCTGCCAGGTGCAGTTTACTCCGGCCACGTAGCGGGCCTAACATTGAGCCTACATCCGCAAGTTATCGTTTCGCGTTGGGTGAAGCAGTTTGGCCGCGGTGAACGGTACCCCCGCTACCCAGCGCTTCGTGACGCCTTATGGTCCGCAGTCGAGGCTTTCAGGGAAGCGTCGGGTGACAAATATCCCGGAACTGCCATTGTGAATATGTCCTATGTCAATTTCCTACCGTCCTCGGATGCGGAGTCGGTCCTAAAAACGTACTTCTCGGACCAAGTTCAAGTGGGCGCCATGGGTTCCGCCCGTCGCGTGCGCAAACTCGAAGCGTCTTGGAGCGAAAGTGACGATCTTGATGTTCGATTTGCGATTGAGCAAGTGACTGCCCGGCTGGCCGACAGTGTTACTGAGGGTTACCGACTCACCACGGCCGCTGGTCTGCGATTGGCGGAGTCGTTGGACGCCAAATCTGCTCTTGAGAAGATCCACGAAGTGCTCCAAGAGTTTTTCTTGGTACTTATCAACGACCATGCTAAGAAGGAATGGCAGCTAAACCAGGTGCCGAATGACTGACACGCTAATCGATACGCGAGATGCCGCAGAAAGCCCGACGCTGCTAAGCGATCAAGTGCTTCGTTGGGGCAGGGATCTGTCGATGATCACTGGGCAGGGTCCTACTCCTGCTCGTTTGGGGCGTTCGAGATACTCCGTTGTCGACGTGAGCTTCTCGGAATCAAGTACGGCTGAATGGATCACCACAATGTATCCATCGGTTGAGATCGGGATTGTTCCGCCCGATTCTGGGCTAAACGACTTTTTTCTTTCAGCGGCAGAAGCGCAGTTCATTCAGCAGATCCGTGAAGACCTTGCTGAGTTGCCTGATGTCATTTCTTCGTCGCCACCGGCACGAGGCTGCAAGGAATTCGCGGAGGGAGTAGGCATCGCTCTTGCGCATCAGCCGAAAACGCGCTGGGCTCTTTTTGCAGAGGAAGATGGCGTGGTGACGTTCGTGGCCCATTCACGCGCGTCCAAGAGGCAGGTGTCCTTCGAATTTGGAGCCGACCCGTCCTCGATCAATATCGTGCGGATCGACGCAGACATGCAACGCGATCAAGAGGAGTGCATGCTCGATGACGTTCAGGCGTTGGGGTGCGCAATCGCATGGCTCACGCCGAATTGATGGACTTCCAGGAGGGTCATGAGTTTCTCCGGAGAGTCGGGTTCTCTAATCACTTCAAACGTGACGTGCTCCACTGGAAGGCGTTCAAAGACCGTCATGAACGCATGTCTCTGACGTTTCGCGACGATACACTACAAGAACCCGCGGATATCGATGCCTACCACGAGTATTTCAGCGAGGCAGCTGGAGCCGTCCTATCAGCAATCTTGTGGCTCTCGTATCTCGGCCTCATGGAGCGCATCGAACCGCCGCTGGAACCGAAGCGTGATCCGGACGACACCGATCCGAAGTACGGCCACCTACACTGCTCAACTCCGGCACCGCACGACAAGGCTCACATGGAAATCCTCGCAAAGCTCGTCAATGACGGTGAATACGCGGGCGTCCTGCGTCGGTACGCCAAGAAGAGCGCATAGATTCTGTTTGTTTCGCGTACGTATGACATTGAGGCCGCGCAGCTTCATATCAGAATGAGAAGCCGTGACGGTCGTTCGCGACGAATCGAAGTGGAGTGCGACAAGCGATATGCCGGAATCCTCTGACAGACCGGAAAGACGCGATATCGAGGCCCTGATGAAAGACGGTGCGTTGATCGACGCCGCGATCGAGCGCGGTGTGCGCGACGCACTGCGCGAGCACAAGCTGTTCGGAAATCCGATCGCCGTCTGGGAAAATGGCAAAGTCGTCTGGATACCGCCCGCGGACATTCCGGTCGACACGGAGCCCGTGGGCTAATGGCCGTGTTTCGCCGCCGGGTGAACGGCACCGCCGATGGGCGAGTGGAACGGGGGCGTTGGGCCGGTTGTCCGCGCTGACTCGTCGGTACGGCGGGGTCTTCAACTTTCGAATGCAGCGCTACGACGCCTGATCGGCGCCGGCCGCGGGCGCGCCGATCTCCTCGGCTTGGGCTTCCTGTTCGAGGGCGGCACGGCGGTCGTGGCGGTAGAGCCGGACAAACAGTACGTTTGCAACGAGCGCCGCCAAGACGGCGACGAAGAACGAGCCCCAGCCGAGCCACTCGTGCAGCGCCCATCCGGTGAGCGGCATGACCAGGCCGCGCAAGCCGGTCAGCGCGACGTGGATGCCCATGTAAAGCTCGGCTTGGTGCTCACCTGCGAAGTGCAGGTGGCCCAGCGGCCAGGCGACCGCGCCGCCGCCACGGCCGATGCCATTCAGTATGCGCGCAAAGACCAGGATACCGATCGCGACGCCGGTCAAACCGGGTCCGCCCAGCTCGAGCACGAGGATTGCGGCGGTGACCGCGACGTAGGAGGCGGTCCAGACCGACCCGTTCAGGATACGAAAGCGCAGCACGCCGACGCGGTCGAAGTAGGCCGCCCAATAGCGAATGGTGATCAGCACCATCGTGACCGGGATGATCAGCATGAGCACGCCGGGAAGGAAATACTGATCGCGGAAGAGCTGCTTGGTCAGGATGCTCACGAGCACCGGATCGACCATGAAATTGGCCGAGCCGAGAAAGCTTTGTGCGACCAAGTAGCCGGCGAAGCGCCGATCGCGCCGCAGGATCGCAAGCGATTCCCGCAAGCCGTGGCGCAACCCCTGTGACGGATCGGAATTCGTGCTGGCGGCCTCGTCCTGGATGTGTTCTCGAAATCGCCTCAGTTCGCGGCGTTCGCCTCGGACGCGCAGGCGACGCAATGGCAGGAGGGCGAGCGCTCCGATCGCCGCCAACGTCGGGTAGGCATAGCGGTAGTAGCTCGCGTCCCAGTCGAAAAGCAGCCCGAGCAGCGAGGCGGCGGCGACGGCGATGCCGAAGCGCAGCGATTGCAGGCGGCCGGCGATGCGGGCGCGGTGCGAGCGTGGGTAATTCACGGCCCAGATGCTGGTGCGCAGGGTGATGAGCCCGGACATGAAGACGTGCGTGAGCGCGAGCTGGGCGGCGAAGCACCAGCCGCCCCACGGGTGCCACGCGTTGGGAATCAGGGCCACCGAGCAGATGCAGACCAGGGCGCATCCGGCGAGCAAAATCACCATCGGGACCCGCCGCCGGCCGCGCAGGACGGCGCCCCAGACGATGTTCAGGATGTTGGCCAGCAAGGGAACGGCCCAGACGATGGTGGTCAGCAGCTTGCTGGCCCCGAAGGTGTTGGAGGCGACCACGGCGGCGATGTTTCCCTCGATCGCTCCGACGACGACCGACCAGAGCGCGAAATGGCGCAGCTCGACCACGAAGTTCGGCCGCGTCATAAACGGGAGGTCGTCGTATCTCAGAAAGTCGAATACAGGTCGCATGCACGGATCCCAGGGCGGGGCATGATAACGCCTCGGCGCAAGACGTGGGACTGCTCTGTCGGCCGGCACGATTCCCGAAACGCGGCAGATTCGCTTTGACAGACCTCGATCCGATGTCGATAATATAAGTTGAGAGTGCGCTTGACCTTGCGGCAAGGTGCGCGGCGTGTGGCGCTGCGGTCCGGCTGGGTGCCCGACCGAACGCCCCCGGCCCGTGAAGGAAGACCCGATGGTTGCGTTCCTGAATATGTTCAGCCCGTGGCACATGATTTTCCTTCTGGTGGTGGCCTTGCTGCTCTACGGAAGACGGCTGCCCGAGGTCGGGCGGTCGCTGGGCAAGGGCATCATGGAATTCAAGCGGGGGTTGCACGAGGTCTCGGACGAGCTCAAGCGGGATGAGAGCGAGCGCCCGCGGCGCAAGCTTCGCTCGCCCCCCGATGACGACGATTACGAAGACGATGATGAAGACGAGCCCCGCCCGGCGAAGCAACGCCGCCAACCCGCCGCCGAGGACGATACGCACGAGCCCGACGAGGAAGTGGAGAAGCGGGCCGGGTCGCCCCAGTAGAATTTCGATTCGTTCGCCGGGTTTCGTCGGCGCGGCGGACATCCCCTGCCGTCATTGAATCAGCCATTGGTCCTTTCTCCAGCCCGAGTTCGGTTGAGGCAGAGTTCAGGCGTCGCGCTGATCCCGCGTCGCGTTGTCGTATGCCGGTTGAGCGGGCCACCTCCTCCGAGGTAGGGGGGGGGAATCGCGGCTTAGTTTCGTGTCGCCTCCGGCTGACGCGATAGGGCACCCATCCTAGCTGAAACCCCCACTCATAAAAGGTTGGGCGCGACGAGCTTCTAGGTTGTCGCCGGCTCGGCCTGCGTCGCCAGGGCGGCGGCGCGCGGCGCCAGAAACGCGTCCAGCGCCAGGCAGGCGATCAGGACGACATTCGTGATGATGCCCCAGATGCCGGTGAAGAGCGGGGCCAGGAAGCTGTCCTCGCTGACGCAGCCGCAGCTTAGCTCGATGCCGCGGGCCATCGCGCTGACCTTGAGTGCGATGAACATCACCAGCAGCGCGCCGATCACGAGGCGTGCTTCGCGGCGCCACGGCCCGAACATGAGCAGGGCGGCCGCGAGCAGCTCGACCCAGGGCACGCCAAAGGCGAGCACATTCGTGGTGCGCGTCGGAAAGACGCTGTAGGCGCGGATGCTGGTGGCGAAGGCCGACAGGTCGCCGACCTTTTCAATGGCCGCAACAACAAACAACGCCGCCACAATGCTGCGCGCGAGCGTGCTGACGAAGGTCCAGGTCGCCCGCCGTGTATCGATCGGTATTTCCGACATGGGGCTTGGGTCCTCACGGTCTCCGGGGCCACGGCGACGAGTTCGTGGGGCCGGGCGGCGCCTATCCGTCACCCGGGGCCGGCGCGGGTGAGCTCGGTGGTTCGATTTCTGAATCGCCGGGCGGCAGGTCGGCCAATTCCCAGGATTCGGTCCAGCGCCCCTCGCCGCCGACCGTCGCCAAACCGGCTCGGGTAATGCCGTCCCAGCCGGGGAGGTAAATGTACAGCGGCGCGCCTGCGGCCGGCTCGTCGTCCTGCGGCGTCCCGTAGCCGTAAAACGCCTCGAGCTCGACATAGACGGCTTCGGAGAGATTGCAATCTTCGGAATTGCAGTAGATGACGATGGGCCGCGGGCCTTGCGGTCCGTCGACTTGTTCCGGCCCCAGGCGTTCGATGTTGACGAATTCTTCGTCCGGCGACACGTTGATGATCGTCGGAGCGTCGAGGTGCGCCTCCTCGAACTGCTCCGATCCGCGGGCATCGACGACGATCGCGCCTCGAGCGATCAACTCCTGAAAACGCTCAAGAGTGATGGCCGCAAGATCCCGAATGTCCGGCCGTTCGTCACTGATCTCCTGGCGCTCGCGGGCCTTCACCTCCTTGTCGAGCTGCTTCTGGCTCGGCACCCAGGGCAGGTCGGAAAAGGCTGCGGCGTAGCCTAGGCCCGCCGCGACCCCGATTCCGGTGAGAACCAGACTGCGAAACAGCAATCCGGTCATGATTACTTGGACCCGTCGCCCTTCTTCGGCGGAATCGGCTTCGCGCCGGGTTGCGGCTGGAAGATTTGCACCGGCCGCGGCAGCGCGTTCTGGCGGGCGAGGTTGGCTGCGGCGGCGGCGGCCCGGCGCCGGGCACCGTTCGTGATCGTCACCTTGAGCTCGGCAAACTCGGGCTCGTCGGCGTCGGTTGTGATAATCAAGTAGGTGTCCTCATCGGGGATGTCGACCCCGGGAGGAAGACTGACGCGGATTTCGCGCGTGGCAAAACCCAGGCGGGCGTTTTTGATTGCGGGCAGGATTCTGGCCGAAACGCCGGGATGCGAACTGGTCACGCCCGTGATTTCGATTGGGTTGTCGGCCACAAAACGCACCAGCAGGCTCTTTTCGGAGGCCTTCTTGTAGACCTTGGGGATGTAGATCGTGCGGGGCGTCACGCTGACGCGCGGCACCACGTATGAACGGATCGGAACCTTGATTTCCGGAACGCGCTCGAGGTTGCTCGTCAACACCGCCACGGCCCGGGAGTTGCCGGCCTTGAGCGGCGGATTGGTCGACGCGACCAGCTCGTACCTCATGCCCGGCTCGATCTCGCGCAGCTCCAGAGTGTAGGCCTCGTTCTTGAAGTCCTCGAGCTTGAGAAACATCTTCTCCTCAAAGACGTTTTGAATCTTTACTGTGCGCGTCTCGGTGGATTTGCGCATGACCTGTCCGAATGTCACGCCTCCGACCGGGTCCATGGTGTAGCACGGCTTGACCTCGCCCTTGATGCGATAGATGGTGACGGGCTTGGCCGGGTCGTTGGACGTGATGGTCACGGTCGTGCCGACCCTCTGCCGGAGTTTTGTCGAGTCGTAGGTAACGGTCATCGGCACGCTTTCGCCGGGTGCGATCTCGGTCTGGTCGAGCTTGGACGCCGTGCAGCCGCACGAGGTCTTGATTCGGGTGATCCTCAGTGGCGCCGTGCCGGTGTTGGTGACCATGACATCGTGCTTGAGGGGCGTGTTGTACCAGACGGTGCCGAAATTCCATTCGGGCTCGCTGAGCTCGATTTTGGGGGCGATTCTCACCTGCGCCAGGGCGCCGGATGAGATCAGCACCGCGCAAATGCCGGTCAGGTAGCGTCGCACGTCGGTTCTCATGACTCTTTGTTCTCCTGGTTGGGGGCCGCGGCCCGCATTCTCGTGGCGGCTTCCGTTGGAGCATGGAGCCCGCCGCATGATTGTCCCGCCGGCAGCACCGGCCGATGATTCAGCTTAGTCGCACGAGGGATTTCAACCCGTTAGTCACCCATGTTATCCGCTCGGGCCGCCGCTGCGCTCGGCGTGTGTCGGAAAAAATCCTCAGCCGCGAATGGCGCGATTCGGGAGCGGTCGCCCGGGTTGCATCGCTGCCGACAATTCGGTGTAGTGAACCGTCAGGCCCCAACGATGTCCGAAAGTCATCCGACAACACCGCCACCCGACCGCGAACCGGCGACCCTCGCGCAGCTCACGACTCGAGCGTGCGAGGGCGACGAGCAGGCGTTTGAGGAGCTGCACCGCAGACTCGCGGGCGGTTTGCGGCGGTTTCTGGCGCGTCGCGTGGGCGGGAGCGAGCAAGTGCTGGATGAGCTGATCCAGACGGCGTGGGTCGAGGTCTGGCGGGCGATGCGCGACGGGCGTTATGACCCCGAGCGGGGGCGCATATCGACGTTTTTGTACGCCGTCGGCTACAAGATGGTTCTGCGCCATTTTCGCGACCTGCAACGCAACCGGGAGACGCCCGAGCCGATGGACGGCGAGGGACGGGCGCCGTCCGGGGTGGTCGAACGCGCCGACGAGATGCTGGCGTGGTGCGAATCGATCGACGCGTTGCGCGACTGTTTGCACGACGACACCACGCCGCACAAGCTGACGGATGAGGAGCGGGCCGTGGTCGCCGGGGTCGTGGCCGGCGAAACCGAGCGCGCGCTGAGTAATCGGCTCGGAATCGCGGCGAGCACTGTCAACGCCCGAAAAAAGTCTGCTTTTGAAAAACTGCGCAAGGGTCTGGCGGCCAAGGGATTTGAGCGGGATGTTTCCGAGCGCGGGCCGTTCGGCCGCGAATAACTTGAAAGGACGAGAAGTGTACCTGCTCGGGAACGTTCCAGTGGACGCACGGCAACTCAAAGACCTGATTCGCCACGCGATGGAAAGCGGTGAGCTCGACGATCCGGTCGCCGAAATCGCGTCTCAGCAGGTCGCGCCCCTTGCGCCCGAGACACAGCAACTTGACCGTCTTGCCGTCCTCGGCGAGCTCCGCGATGCGGGCGCGCGCGAGGCGCGCGACGGCGCCGTTGAACCCGCCGCACAGGCCGCGGTCGGAGGTCGTGACGACGAGCCGGTGGGTGTCCGCATGACCGGTGCCGACGAGCAGCCGGGGCGCGTTCTCGGCGCCGGCGACGGTCTCGGCGATCGCGCCGACCATGCGCTCCATGCGCTCGGCGTAGGGGCGCGCGGCCTCGGCGCGCTCCTGGGCGCGGCGCAGCTTCGACGCCGCCACCATCTTCATCGCCTTGGTGATCTTCTGCGTCGAGGTGACGCTCTTGATGCGGATG
>JACZRH010000134.1 GCA_022574815.1 Planctomycetota bacterium
TGCGATCGCCGCACAGAGCGTGCGTTCCGCGTTGCGCACCGGTATGTAAAAACTCACGTCCCGAGAATTCGCCGCACTCATGCCGTGAGCTCCGGCACCAGCGGAGGCGCGAGCGAGGCGATGTCGGCCAGCGTGGCGGCGTCGGGGAAGAAGCGGCTCTCGGGCCGCAGCTCCGGGCGCTGCGCGAACCACGCCTGGAGATCCGCTGTCCTTGCGGGCGCGCCGCCGAAGCGGCTGACCGTAATCATCTCCGCGGCGGCGGCCATGTACGTTGCCATGGGCAGCGAGCCGCCCATCGCGATGACCAGGGCGGCGGTCGCGAGAATCGCCTCCTCGGCCCCGAGCAGGTCGACGTAGTGTGTCGCCGGCGACGACACGAACTCGCTCTTGAGCCGGTTCGGCCGGGTCGCTTGGTTCTGCTCGGCCCCGCGCCCCTCGAATCCGATCAATCCGCGTTTGTGCAGCCCGACGATCAGCGACCGCCCCCGCGAGTACGACAGCAGGTTCCAGGCGACGGCCGGAAGTCCGGAGCTCATGTCGTGCATCCCCTCGCGCAACCGCCGCTCGGTCGCGCACAGCAGGTCGGTGTCGCTGAACGCCCCGAGCTGACCCCACTGGCCGCGGGCGTGGACGGCGATCACCACGCCGCGCTTTCGCGCGTCGACCGTCGCGGCTCGCACCAGGCCGGCCGTGAGCATGCCGTAGCCGTGGTCGCACCAGACGAGCAGCCGGGCATCGGCCAGTTGTTCTCGTATGATCCGCAGGGCCTCGCGCTCGGCGGTGCTGTCCAGCGGCGAGCGCACGCCGTCATTGACCTTGAAGAGCTTGTTCTCGTCGGCGACGAACGTGCTTCGGCGGATGAGTGCGGGACGGACGGGGAGCAGGCGCGCCTCGATTCCCATCTCGGCGAACCGGGCTTCGAGCCCGCTCGACGCCGCGTCTTCACCGACCGCCGCCACCAGCCGCGGCTTGGCCCCGAGCGCTTGCAGTTGCAGCGTGACGGCAGCCGCCCCGCCCCAATACTCGGCCGCTCCGACCCGTTCGAGCGAAAGCACCGGGGCGTCGTCAGCGGTCGAGGTCGCGTCGCAGTGGATATAGTCCTCGCGAATCAGGTCGCCGACCACGACCACCGGGACACCGGCGTGCGCCGTCAGCGCATTGCGCACGGCCGGTTCGTCGATTTCATTTCGTGCGCAGAAAATGCGCAAGCGGCGCTCGTCGAGCTGCGCGTCGCGCCGCACGCTCTCGAGCAGGCGCGTCGAGCTGAACACCACGTCGCCGCTGTGAAAGACCACGCGGCCCCCGTAGGCTTCGACGACGCCGCGCTCCTCGAGAAACCGAGGGTCGCGAGAGGTTTCGTATTCGCGGCCCTTGACGTAAACGTCCGGGCGCAGCGTGGTCAGCAACGTACAGGCGCTCGGCCGCGGGTCGATCACGACCCAATCGACGAACTCGAGCGCCGCGAGACTCTCGGCCCGCAATTCCTGCGGAATGTAGGGCCGGTCCGGGCCTTTCTCGATGCCTTCGTCGCCGGTAAGCGAAACGACGAGAATGTCGCCGAGCTGCCTGGCGAACTGCAAATAGCGGATGTGCCCGGGGTGAACAATGTCGAAGCAGCCGTGACACTGGACGACGGTCCGACCGGCTTGGCGCTCGGCGCGCAGCGTCGCGAACAGATCATTCGCGTCGATGATTTTCCGGTCGACGGGCTGTGGCACAGATCGCTTCCGACAGGGGGCGCGAAAGGTCCTCGCAAGGCCTATCGGACGAGCGACGGCGCGCGGTTGAATCCTGCTGGGCCGCCGACAGCGGGCGTGCAAGGCACGCAGCAACGCGCCCGAGCCAAACGACGTGACCGTTCCGGAACGGCTCAGGCCATCCACTCGCGCCCGTCGCGGAATTCGCCGGCGGTCGCGTGGCCCGCATGCGCCCTGTACGCGTTGTGAACGTCCCAACGCCGCGCGCCGCGCAGCGCCCCGCCGTCGCGCCAATCGCCGGGGCGGCCGGCGTCCTCGAGCGCGCGAATCGACGGATCGAACGGGTCGCGGTCGCTGCCATCGGGGATGCCGTCGTTGTCGTCGTCCGGGTCGCACACATCGCCCACGCCGTCTCCGTCAAAGTCTTGTTGGTCGGGGTTGAAGACGTAGGGGCAGTTGTCGACGCTGTCGGGCACGCCGTCGTCATCGCTGTCGCGGACCTTCGCGGGCTCCTCGCGGCTGGGGTGCCCGGCCCCAGCCGAAGGCGCGGGCATCGTTTCGCCGGCGTGAGAACATGCCCGCGCTAGCGCATGGGCCTGGCACCGATGGGGCCCTCGCCTCGAATCGTGCGGCCCGCTGCACGCACGCGAAAACCGGGCCAGCAGAAAATGGACATGATCCGCGGACAGTTGCGCGACGGGCTTCATGCTTCCTTCCCACGTCCCTAGACCGGCGCGGCCTCGTGCCGCGGCGGTCGTTCGCCCACTACACTGTAGGCTCGCACAACGCCGGTAGCTCAACGTCCCACTGCTTCGTGTCGTAAAGGCTGACGTGAGCCCGGTAATCTACGCCGGAGCGGCCGGGGCGTGCGGGGTGGATTCCGGGCGAACCAGCTCGGCAGATTCCCTCAGACCCCCTCCTTGGGCTTCTTTCCCCGCGCGGGTGGAGCGCGCGGGCAAGAGCGCATAGAGTGTTATGCGAAGCGCTCGACGGCGAGGTTATCGACGTGCGGCCGGTACCGGCGGATCCCACGCCAAAGGACAGCGCGAAAGGCGGTGTCGCGTGAGCACGAAAGCACGCTACATCGTCGCCGCTGACGCCCTGGGATACGCCGGTGCTCGACGTGCCGCGGCGGCTCGTAAAGATTCTCGACCGGGATATGGTGGCGGCCGGGCTGGCACGCATCGAACGCCGGAACGGAAAGCGTCACGTCGCCAAGCGTGACAACCGCGGCTGGACCTTCGACGTTCACGCCTTTCGGACCACGTTCAATTCGCTGCTGGCGGCGGCGGACGTCCCGCTTCGCAATCGGCAAGTGCTGATGCGACACGCCACGAGCGGAACGCTGACCGATGACGTGTACTCGGATGCGAAACTGCTCGACCTGCGCGGTGCGCTTGCAAAGCTGCGGGCGCTTCCCTTGACTCGACACGCTGAGACCGACTGCGAAAGTGCGACCGGCACGGACGATAGCACGCCGAATCAGGGGCCGCGTTTGGTTGCACCGACAGCGGGCAATGGTAGGGAACTGTTGGGTAACGTGGACAAGTGGACGGGGGCGGCGGATGGAAACGCTACGGTTTCCAGGACCGTTGCAAGTGCTTCGGGTGTCAAGAGTAACGAGCGGCCGACACACGCTGTCAACCGCTCGCTCAATTCGGGGCGACAGGATTCGAACCTGCGACCTTCTGCACCCCATGCAGACGCGCTAGCCAGACTGCGCCACGCCCCGTGCTGTTCCCATCTTTAACTTATTCCGCCGCACCCGCCGCGTCAACCGCCGGGCTCGGCGCGGGGGCCGGCGGCTTGCGGTCGCGCCATAGATGAATCGCCAGGATGCCGACGCCGCCGACCAGCAGCATGTCGGCCACGTTGAATACCCACGGCCAGGTCGGCTTCTTGCGGAAGTGATGCACGATCTTGATGAAGTCGCGCACGTAGCCCCGTTCCGGCCCGACAGGCGACTGGCCGTCGCCGCGGATGGGAACCCGAATCACGCGGGCCGAGCGGTTGCCGGGCGGGAACTCCCGCAGGTAAACGGCTTGCGCGTCTTCTCTCAATTTCTCGTAGAGGCGGCCGTTCGGGCCCTCGACCAGCTTGACTGTGGCTCGGTCGTACATGTTCCCGAGCGCTCCGGCGAGGATGCCCCCCAGAGCAATCTGCAATGCCCAACGCCGCGGCGAACTCTGCACGAACATCCACCACACGAGTAGCAGCGCCAGCATCGAAGCGATCAGGAACAACGTCGTCTGCCCCTTCCCGATGCCGAACAGGGCGCCGTCATTGACTATGATCGTGAATTCGAGCACGTTCGGAACGATGACGCGCTCCTCGCCCCGGGTGAGCGTGCCGAAGGCCCAGTTCTTCGACCAAAGGTCGAGCGTCAAGCCGCAGGCCGCGACCAACCAAAATCGAAGATGGGAACCAAGGTCGCGCACGGCCGACGGCGCGAACGGCGTCACACGCGGACCCGACGCGGCAGCACTGGCCGAATCATTCACGGCCGGCGCGTGCGCGGATGCGGTCGTCTCGGTCGGGATCGATCCGGACAAAGTTATACCTTGTGTGCCTGGCCCTTCTCTTGGGCGAGCATGTATTCATAGCAGTATTGCGCCCAAGGCTTGGCTTTCAGGCGCGCCTTGCCGATCGGTTTGCCCGTCGCCAGACACCGGCCGTACCTCCCGTCCTGGATGCGGACCAGGGCTTCGTCGATCTCGTTCAACAGGGCGTGTTCGCCCTCGATCAGCCCGAGCGTCAGCTCGCGCTCGTAATTGTCGGTCCCCAGATCGGCCATGTGAATCGGCATGGTCGACAAGTCGCCCGCGGCGTCCCGCCGGCTTCTTTGGGCCTCGTCGTGCAATGTGCTGACGTCACCCACCAAGTCGGCCCGCTTGGCCAGCAACATCTCGCGAAAATGTGCGAACTCCTCGCGCGACAGGACCGGCCGGTCGGCGGAATCGGCGACGATGCGCCGCTTCGACGCCTTGGCGGGAGGAGTGCGCGACGGAGATTTGCGCGCGCCGGCCCGCGCTGCTTTGGCCACGCGCGGGACCCCCTTGACGGACGTCCGAGTCCGGCTGATCGCGGCCTTGCGTGCCGACTTCTTGACCGATTGCGTCGTATTGGCGGCTCGGGTCTTCTTCGACGCCGGCTTGGGCGTGGTGGCTTGCGAGCGGGTCATGGTTCGCTTTACGCTCTTGGCCCGTTTCGGTGCTGCGGCGGCAGTCGTCTTTGCCGCGGTCTTCTTGCGGTAGGTCTTGACGGTCTTAGCCACAAGTCGGTGTCCGATCGAATCGAGGGCTCGCCCATAACCGCCGTAAGTGCTTATGAATAATAATGATGGCTTCCGTGCCACGCAATCGGCAGGAAAGTATAGGAATCGCCATTGGCGCTGTCAACCGAGGGATCGAGCCTTACCTGCGTTTTGGACAACGGTTTCGCAGGCGCGATGCGCGTTATCGCAGACGTGCCAATCGTGATCCCAAGGCCGCAACGTTTCCCGAAGGGTCATTTATCGGACTTCGAGAGCTCGCGCCATCGATTCAGAACTTCACGGGCGGCCGCACTGTCGAGAGCCTCTCGCGCGGCCGATGCACCTGCGGCCCAATCGCTCGCGAGCCCGGCGACCCAAAGCGCCGCAGCAGTGTTGAAGACCACCATCTCGCGCGCCGCTCCCGGCGAGCCGCCCAACACCGATTCGATCATGGCGGCGCTCGCCTCGGGACTCTCGACAAAGAGCGATTCGAGCGCGGCGGGACGCGCGCCGATCACGGAACAGTCGACCTCCTCGAGCGCGATCTTCCTTCCGTTCCAGCGGGCGATCAGGCTCGGCCCGCTGACGCTCAGGTCGCAAAGACCTTCGCGGCCGTGGACCACCATCGCGCGTGTGGCGCCCAGCCGACGAAGCGCGTCGGCCATCCTCTCGACCAGCTCCGGGCGATTGACGCCCAGCAGTTGCCGCTTCACACCGGCCGGGTTCGTCAGCACGCCGACGAGATTGAAGATTGTGCGGATGCCCAGCGCGCGGCGCACCGGGGCCGCGTGTTTCATCGCCGGGTGCATACGAACGGCGTATAGGAAGGTCACGCGGCACTCGCGCAGGCAGCGCTCGAGCACCGGCACACCCGCCTCGACGTCGATACCCAGCGCTGCCAGACCCTCGGCCGATCCGCTCGGGCGGCTGTTGCTGCGGTTGCCGTGCTTTGCGACCGTCGCACCGGCGGCGGCGGCGACGATCGCCACCGCGCTCGAGACGTTGAACGTCGGCTTGCCATCGCCGCCCGTTCCGCAGGTGTCGATGGCCTCGACGCCCGCGGGCAGCGCCACGGGCGTCACGCGGGCGCGCATCGCTTCGGCGGCGCCGACGATCTCGTCGATCGTTTCGCCCTTAGCGGCTAGCGCCGCGGTGATTCCGGCGAGCAAGGTCGTTTCGACCCGGCCTTCCATGATGCGATCGAAGAGATCGCGGGCCTCTGCGGCCGAAAGTCCGTGTCCGCTTGTCAGCCTCGCCAGAGTGTCCACGGGATCCATCAGTCCGCCTCACGCGCGTATTCGATCGATGCCCCTCGGCCAGGGCGGACCCGCATCAAACGGGAACATCCGATCCCCGCATCGTCGTACTTGTCCTTCAGTGCCCGCTCGACCCGCGCGATGCATCCTTCGCGCGCGATGCCAATCACGCACCCGCCAAAACCGGCGCCCGTCAGACGCGCCCCCAACACGCCTTCCACGTTTGTGAGAATATCGACCAGCGCGTCGAGCTCCTCGCACGAAACCCGATAATCGTCGCGCAGCGAACGATGTGACTCGAGCAGCAACTGCCCCAGACGTTTCGTCTCTCCGCCGCGCAGCGCCGCGGCCGCCGCGCGGGTCCGTTCGTTTTCGGTCACGACGTGAAGGCTGCGGGCCGCGAGATCCGCGTCCATCGCCGAGCGGTGTTCATGCACGTCGCGAACACTGACATCGCGCAGCGACCGCACCTTTGGGTTGACACCTTGAAAGAACGCGACCGCCTGGTCGCACTCGAGTCGGCGGCGCTCGTACGCGCTCATCGCCAGACGCCGGCGAACGCCCGAATCGATGACGAGAAACTCGTATCCACCGAGCCGAATCGGAATGTGATCCCAACTTTCCTGGCGACAATCCAGGAGCAGCGCCGCCCCGGCCTCGGCCAGCACCGACACGAATTGATCCATGATGCCGCACGGAACCCCGACGAAGTCGCGCTCGACCCGGCAGCACAGCCGGGCAAGATCGTCCGGCTGCATCGTCGCGTTGACCAGTCGCGACAGAGCCATGGCCGTCGCGACTTCCAACGCGGCCGAGCTCGACAATCCGCTGCCGATGGGCACGTCGCTTTGAATGAGCAGATCGAAGCCGCACGGGCAGGCGCCGAGCTCGAGCAGGGCGTTGCCGACGCCGGCGACATAGCTCGTCCACGCCGGGCGGGCGTTGTCTCGCCAGCGCTGAACGGGCCAACGAGCCTCTTCGTCGAGCTCAACCGAGTAGACCCGCGCCACGTCATCGAGCCGCGCCGCGCCCGCGACGCGCGTGCTCTGTTCGAGCGCGAATGGGAGTACAAAGCCCCCGTTGTAGTCGGTGTGTTCGCCGATCAGATTGACACGGCCCGGCGCCCGCGCCACGACCTCGCACGGGCGATCGAAACGCGCCGCAAACTCGTCACGAACCCGCCGCGCGTCCATCGTGCCCGACTCTCACTGCCGCGCGCGGCCAGCGCGCGTCGTAGGGGTTTGCCCCGCCGCCCCTTTGCCATTGTCTGAACGTGAAACACGACCTGATTGTCGCGACGGAAGTCACTCTCACACGAGCGTGAGTCGGTGCCACGGCCCGAGGACGTCACGAAGCACGATCGAGCCGCCTCCGCCCGGCGGCGACGAATCATCCGCATCGTCGGCGTTGAGATCGTCGAGATTGCCCTGGTTGCCCGGCGTGTTGCCCGTTCCGTCACCGTTCGCACCATCGTCGGCGGGCGGCTCCGGCGCGAGGATGGGTCGCAACAAGTCCTTCAGGCTATCGATAAAGGGTTGCGCCTGAAAAGCAATCGTGATCGAGGTGAAAAACGTTTGCAGGAGACTGTCCACCAGCCGAATCTGGAACTTGGGCTGCCCGTCGTCGGCCGCCTGCTCGCGAAGGCCGGTCGCCTTGTCCGGCAGGCGGCCGATCGCGCCGCCCGTCGTCGCGTCACCACGGACCTGACTGCGGAGATCGGCTTGTTCGCCGTTGGGAACATCGGGCGCGGCCGACGCTTCTCCTCCGACAAACGAATTGAGAATTCCGTCGAGGCCGGGCAGCGAATCGGCCAAACCGCCGAGGTTTCCGATGCCGCCGAATTGATTGGCCAGATCGAGCAGGCCGCCGAGGTCGAGACCGCCGGTCCCGCTGCTGCCGGTGTCTGACCCTTGCCCGCCGATGCTCGGGTCCGCGCCGGTGTCGCGCGTGCCCAAACGCGAGGCCGTCAATCGATCGCTGATCAGGCCGTTGTGCCGTTCACGGGCCTGCTGAATCCACGTTGCTGGTCCGCGCGTACGAGCGGCGCGGAGGTTTTCGGCCGCCGAGAAATCCCTCGGATCGGCGCCGCTCGAATCGGCGTTCTGTGCGAGAGCGTACGGCAGTCCGCAAACCATCAGGACGCATATCGTTGCGAAGAGTCGGCTCATCGTTGCACCTCACATTCGTGCCCGGCGGCTCCTACCGGAAGGTGTTGTAAAGTATTATAGTCCCAATGGCAAACGCCGGTTGCGACCGACCCTGCACAAAGGGCGAATCGATGCTCAGGAAGCTGATTGTACCCACCGGCGGTCCATTTCGCATACTTGCGATCTATCTTCTTTTGGCGGCATGGGTTACGGGCTGCCGCGACGAAGCCGGAGCATCCGCCGCCCGCAAATTCCGCGGCGGGGGGTCGCTTGTCATTGTCATCGGCCCTTCGCAGACCCATCCTCAATGGCCGGGCATTCGCGGCGGGGCCGAAAAGGCCGCGGGCGAGATCCCATACGCCCGCTTCGACTTTATCGCCCCGCCGACTGGGACCGAGCGCGACCTGACCCGCCTGGTGGTCGACTCGATCGCTCGAGAGCCGTTCGCGATCTGCCTGTTCGTCGCCGATGGCGCCACCGCGCGGCCGGCCGCGAAGAAGATTCTGGACCAGGGCATTCTGCTGGTGACCATGGGAGCCGAACTGAGCGACTTGCCGGTCTTCGCGGCGGTCCGGATCAACTACCCCGCGGCGGCCGAGAAGCTCGGTCGCATCCTCTTGAAAGCCGCCGACGGCAAACGCAGCTATTTGTTGCTGCACGAATCGGGCCGGGACCCGGTCGCGACGGACTGCTACAACCGCTTCCGCGCCCAGGCCGCCAATCAATACTCGCTGAGCCTGCTCGAACAGCGAAACGCCGCCGATTCGTCGCTGGCGCCCGCCGCGTTGATTCGAGAGATGACGACGATGTTTCGCCACGCGGGTCTGATGGTCACGCTCGACCCGACGCCTTGGTTCACGAACCGCCCGCGCGATCTGCTCGGAGCAAACACCCGTTTCGCAACCCTGGCGGCGACGCCGAACCTCTGGGCGAGTCTTCAAAACGGGACGGCGGCGGCGCTGGTGGGGCCGCTCGACGGCGTCGTCGGTTCGACCGCGATCGACATGATCTCGGACGCCCTGACCGGAGCCGACGCGCGCAGCGCGCCGCGCCTGATCGAGTGCGAAGTCGTCCTGCCCGCGGATTTGTCCGACTTCGCCCGCCGCTACGCGGATGCCGCCGGGCTCGAGCTCGCGACCTTACTCCCGTCCAAAGCGGCGACGCAGCCGGTTTCGGGTCCGGGCTGACCGGCTCGTGGGCCGGCCGGGTCGACCGTGCGAGTGCGCGGCGAGCGGCGGGGCGGGGAGGGATTCTGCAAACCGTCTGCGGCGTTTGATTCAATCAGAGCAGCGGCCGGTCCCCGAGCCGGCCGCTGCTTGCTCAGACACGGTTCAGCGCTGTTTAGCTGAAGCTTCAAGTGCCTTCAAGCGAGCTTCCATGCGGTCGATCTGCTCTTGCTGCGAGCTGATGAGCTTGTCCTTTTCCTTGACGAGTTCGTACAACCCTTGGATTGCTGCCATCGCAACGCCGCCGGCGTCGGTCGTGCTGATATGCTTGTTATCCCTTCCAGTGCCGAATGCACTGAAAAAGTCCTGCGCGACCGGTCCAATGTGCCGCACGGATGAGTCCTGACTCTTGAAGTTCCAACGCTGAATCGGCATCGACGACAGCCGCTTGAGAATGTCAGCCCCGTCGACCGGCTCGAAGTTCTCTTTTCGGTCACGATCAGAGTTCTGTCGGAACTCCTCAGCTTCGATGATCCCGCTGAAACCCTCCAGCCTGATCGTTATGTCGTTAGAGGAATCTCTCATGCGGATCAGTCCTGCATCGCCAACGCTATCTCCGCGCAGGTCAATCGTCACGACATTGTTGCCGTTGCGAAGCTCTAGCTTCCCTTGGCTTTCGTCCAAGCGGACCATTTCAGCGCCAGAACTCTGGTCATACAGCTTAATGTATCCGCCACTGTTGATCTGAATAGTCCGCCTATTGGACGCGTCTCGCAACTCAATTTGGTTATCAAACACCTCCAGTATCCCTTCGAACTTAGAGTCCCCCACGACATGAAGTTTCTCGCGTGGCAACGCGATTCCGATGCCAACATTTCCGTCGGTATAGTGGATGCCGAAGTCGTTCTCCTCCCACAGACCGGACCCCGAGACATCAGGGGCCCAGACGAGGTTGGAACCGTTGTACTTCATCACTTGTCCGTTGGAGGCCCCGGCCGTGCTGATCTTGGGCAGCGTCACCGCGCCGCTGTCGAGTTCGGTGGTCCCGACGGCGTTATCCTCAATCATCGCCGAGCTGATCGAATTCGCCTGTCCCTCGTTGACGTAGCGGCCGTCTGCCCAATTCGTGTCCACGGCTACGTCGTCATCGTTGACCGTGATGCCTGTCCCGGCTCGGAGATCGAGCCTAACGTCTCCGGTTTGTTGGTTCTGAATCAGCCCGTCACCGGCGTCAATGCTCATCACTCCGCCGCCGTTGCCGCCTGCGTCATCGGCCCACACCAACTCACCGTCGACATACTTCATGATCTGGTTCGCGCTCGCGCCTTGCGTGTCGAGCTTTTCCAGTCCTCCTGTCCCAAGGCTGACGGTGACGTTGCCCGTTTGTCCGCCACCTGTGAGGCCGCTCCCTGCTGTGACTCCGGTGATATCACCGGGGTCGCCCTTGTCTCCCTTGTTGCCCATTTGTCCGGGGTCGCCCTGATCGCCCATTTCACCGGGGTCGCCGTCCTGTCCGGGGTCACCCTGATCGCCCATTTCACCGGGGTCGCCTTGTGGACCGTCTGGTCCCTCGTCGCCCCCGGGACCTTCCGGGCCTGGCACGGCAGGGGCAACTTGGCCGGCCTCCCCCGGTTGACCCTGCGGGCCTTGGCCACCTTGCGGTCCCACGGGCCCCTGCTCACCCTGCGGGCCGGGTAGCCCCTCTTCTATCCCTATGCCCGGGCAACCGACGATCAAGACCACCGCGCTGACGGCAAATGCCGCCAGAACAGGAAGCAATCGAGCGCCGTTCCTGGATTTGTGACTCGTCATAGATTTCATGCAGTGATCCTCCATTCAAGAGATCTGATACTTGCCTCAACGAGCCGGGATCACGCGATCGGGTCGGTCGTGAAATCACGTGCGTTGTTCGAATCTTCGGCAGGAATTGATCGATTGCCGATCCACCTTTGCTCAATTCTGCGTCGAACGATCCGACGATCCCGGTTCCCTCTCAATGCGCCAGAATGCGTCTCGGAGCGCACAAGAAATCCGCCAAAACCCTTGCTCACGTGACGCGAATTCGCCATGATCCGAGAAAGCAGCCCTACTTAGAGGCATTCGAACACGGCGAGAGAAGCCGCAGGGGGCGCGCATGCCGGACAAATCACTCGGCCCCATCACACAACTGCTCGCCGCCGCCGAACGGGGTGATTCGGACGCACAGGAGCGACTCTGGGCAGTCGTGTATCGGGAGCTTCACGGGCTGGCCCAAAATCAGATGGCCGTCGAGTCGCCCGCGGCCACGTTGCAACCCACCGCGCTCGTGCATGAGGCTTACGTCCGTCTGATCGGCCGGGAAAACGTGCATTGGTCCAATCGCCGACATTTTTTCGGGGCGGCGGCAAAAATAATGCGCCAAATCCGCATAGACGGCGCACGTAAGAGGAACCGGCTCAAGCGCGGCGCGGGCCGCAGGCCCGTTTCGCTCGAGGAGACGCACGCCGTCTTCGACGAGGATCCGGCCGAGACGCTCGCTATGGACGAGGCGCTGACCCGGCTCGAACGCCAGGCCCCACGGCAGGCCGAAGTAGTCATGCTGCGCTACCACGCCGGCATGACGATCGATGAGACCGCCGAGGCGCTCGGAGTGTCGCCGCGAGCAGTCGACAACGATTGGCGCTTGGCTCGCGCGTGGCTGCGACGCGAACTGACGGCCGAAGACGGTCGCCAACCATGATTTGGGTTCAAGACCTTGAAGAAGCAGCTTTCACAGGATCGTTGGGAGCAGGTTCGCGGACTCTTCGCGAAAGTGGTGGACCTACGAGCAATCGACAGAGCGGAGTTTCTGACCGAAGCCTGCGCCCGCGCCGCCGAGCTTCGCGCCGAGGTCG
>JACZRH010000135.1 GCA_022574815.1 Planctomycetota bacterium
CTGGCTTCGGGCAGTAGGACGATCAAGCTGTGGAACGTCTCGGACGGGTCGCTGATCCGCACAGAAACCGGCCACACAGGATCGGTGCTTTCCGTCGCCTTTTCACGCGACGGTCAGATGCTCGCTTCAGGCAGCGCGGATAGAACGATCAAGCTCTGGAACGTCTCGGACTGGTCGCTGATCCGCACGCTGACCGGGCACACGGATTACGTATCTTCCGTCGCGTTTTCGCCCGACGGTCAGACACTGGCTTCGGGGGGCAGCCGGAGGGACGGAACGGTCAAGCTGTGGAACGTCTCGGACGGGTCGCTGATCCGCACGCTGACCGAGCACACGAATCAGGTGTTCTCCGTCGCCTTTACGCCCGACGGTCAGACGTTGGCTTCTGGCAGTCGGGACGAGACGATCAAGCTGTGGAACGTCGCGGACGGGGCGCTGATCCGCACGCTGAGCGGGCACACAGATGACGTGTTTTCTGTCGCCTTTTCGCCCGCCGGGCAGATTCTGGCTTCTGGCAGTCGCGACGAGACGATCAAGCTGTGGAACGTCGCGGACGGGGCGCTGATCCGCACCCAGACCGGCCACACAAATGCCGTTTTTTCGGTCAAATTTTCGCCCGGCGGTCAGATGCTGGCTTCGGGTAGTGCCGACGAGACGATCAAGCTGTGGACCGTCGCGGACGGGTCCCTGCTGCAGACCTACGATCAGGAGACGAACGCCGGCGTTTTTTCCATCCAGTTCTCGCCCGCCGGCCGGCTCTTCGGCTATGGACGCGGTGATGCGACCGTGGTGGTGGCCCGCAACTCGTTCGCTCTCCGGCGCGGCGATCTGAATTGCGACGGAGCATTTAACGGGGCGGATATCGAGCCGTTCTTCCTCGCCCTCGGCGACCCGGCCGCGTACGCGTCGCAGTTTCCCAAATGTGAGCCGCTCAACGGCGACATGAACCGCGACGGCCACCTCGACGGCGCCGACATCGAACCGTTCTTCGCGTGCCTCGGCGCCGGAAACTGCCCGTAGATCCGCTTCTCCGCACTCCCCGATCTGATCCGGTTTACGCCTCAACAGGGCGAACCGGTTCAGTCTTCAGCAACCAAGGGCCCGGTCCGGCCGCGGCCTTCAGTCGCGATCTACAGACTCATCGAGGGTCGCGATGCGTTCGGGTCGGCCCAGACGTTTGTATAGCGCGACCAGCCGTCGCCGCGACGCCAGCGTGCTGACGTGTTCGTCGCCGAGCAGCTTGCGCAGCGCGCGATAAACATAGAGCAAGTGCGGTTCGGCTTCGGCGTCGCGTTTCTGAGCGAACAGGAATTCGCCGAGCCGCAGCGCCGACAGCATGCGCACGTAGTGCCATTTCGGCAGAGTATCCGTCGTGATTTGCAGCGCTTCCCGCAGGAGCGGTTCGGCCTCGCCCGGCCGGTCCTGGTGCTGAAGCACGACCGCCCATTCCATGATCGGCTCGACCAACGCGA
This sequence comes from Planctomycetota bacterium, assembly GCA_022574815.1. Taxonomy (GTDB): domain Bacteria; phylum Planctomycetota; class Phycisphaerae; order UBA1845; family Fen-1342; genus JACZRH01. The sequence continues at coordinate 1,473 of JACZRH010000135.1, forward strand.
GTTGGTTTTCGCCGGAAACGCGACGGTGAATCTCAACGGCGTCGCGGTAGTACGACTCGGCTCGCTCCTGGTCGCCGGTCGCGTGGTACATGCGCGCCAGGGACTGAAGGCTGCGGGCCGTAAGCGCGTGTGTCTCGCCGAACGATTCGCGCCGCATCGCGAGCGCTTCGCGCAGGAGGCCTTCCGCCTCGGCGCTAGCGCCTGCGCCGACCGACAAGAACGCCAGCTTGTCGAGCGTGTCGGCGATGGACTCGTGATTCCGCCCGAACAAAGTTCGTCGTGTGGCCAGCACTTCGCGATAGAGTGTTTCGGCTTCGTCGGGCCGATCGGTATTCGCAAGGATTTCGGCGAGTCGGGCACGCGCCTCGGCGGTTGCCGCGTCCGGAAGGCGGCCGGTTTCTTGGCGCAAGTCAATGGCACGCCGCAGCCACAGCTCGGCATCCGCCAGGTCGCCGTTGACGTTGAGAAAGCGGGCCAGCGATTCCATGGAAGCGATGTGCTCACTCGCTGCGGCGTTTTCGGCCGCTTGGTGGTATTCGGCAGCCGCCCGCAAGTGGGGTTCGGCATCGGTCATCAAGCCCAGCCGCGCGTAGCTCGCGCCAACGACTCTTCGAAGTACGGCTTGCGTGTCGGGGTCCGCTTGAAACTCGTGCGCGATGCGCCGGCTGGCCTGGTCGAGCACTTCGCGCAGGGTGACTTCGGGGCCGCCGGGGCCCAGCGGCTCGGCCGACATCAGGATTCCCAGCATAAAATCCGCGATGCGCGTGGCCTTGCGGGATTCCAGCGCGGCCCTCTCGGCCTCGGCGACCGCGACGCGGCCTGCCTGCCTGGCACGGGCCAGGCCCACGGAGGTGCCGACGATGCCGCCGACCAGCGAGATCACGATGAGGATGGTGGTAACCAACACCGCCAGATTGCGGCGGATGTATTTCGTCGTCCGGTATCTCAGCGTGTCCCTATGCGCCAAGACCGGAAACCCCTCGAGATAACGTCGGACGTCCTCGGCGAGTTGCTGCACACTTGGATAGCGCCGCCGCGGATCCTTGTGTAACGCCATGAGCACGATGTTGTCGACGTCGCCGGAGAGTTGGCGGCGGGTTGTCGCATCCCATTGCTCGGCGTCCGGCCGGGTCCGCTGCTCTTCGTCGTTTCGGCACGCCGTCGCTGCGCAAGAACTCAAACCGTTCCCCACAGCGACGGCACTGGGCGGCGGGGGATCCACCTCGCAGATCACGCGCTCGGCCTCTCGACGCGAAAGCCCGATTAGCTGATACGGTCGACGCCCGCTCAACAGTTCGTACAGCACGACCCCGAGTGAATACACCTCGCTGGTGGCGGCGACGTGTTCGCCGCGCACCTGTTCGGGGCTGCTGTATTGCGGGGTCAGGGCGCGGTATTCGGTAAGGGTCGGGTCGCCGGCATCGCTCGCCCCGGCTTCGTCGAGGATTCGCGCGGTCCCAAAATCGACCAGTTTGGGGACGCCGTCATCCGTCACGAGAATGTTGCCGGGCTTGAGGTCGCGATGCACGACCAGATTCTCGTGCGCGAATTGAACGGCCAGGCAGACCTCGCGAAACAGAGCGAGGCGCTGCTTGATACTAAGATGGTGCCGCTCGCAGTAGCGGTCGATGGGTTCGCCGCGTACCAGCTCCATGATCAGATACGCGACCCGTTCGCGTGTGGTGCCGCCATCGAGCAGGCGGGCGATGTTGGGATGCTCCAACTGGGCGAGGGCCTGCTGTTCGCGCGCGAAACGCCGCTCCGCGCCCGGCGCGGTCAGCGGCCGGTGGATCAGCTTAACCGCGACCTGCTTTTCGTATTGCCCGTCGTCGCGCACCGCGCGATACACCGTCCCCATGCCGCCGGACGCAATCAGCTCGGTGAGTCGATACGGCCCGATACGCCGTCCGACATTGCCGTTGAACGTGTTTTCGGCCAGGACCGCGTCGGCCAGGTCGGCGTTGATCGGTTGCAGGAATTCGGCGGGAACATTGTCTTCGTCGAGCAAGGGTTCGACAGCCTCGCGCAAGGCGGTGTCGTTTCCGCACGCCTGTGCGAGTGCCTCCGCCCGCTGCTCGCGAGGAAGTTCCGTCACTTGCTCGAGTATGGACCGCACACGTTGCCAGCGCTCGGGAGTCATTCGCGCTCCGTACCCAAGGCTTGATACAACCAGATTCGCGCTGCCCGCCAGCCGCGCTCGACCGTCCGCGTGGATACGCCCATCGCGGCCGCCACGGCTTCGTTATCCAGCCCTATGAAAAAGCGCAGCTCGACGACGGTGGCGAGTTCGGGGTCGAGCTTCTGAAGCTGTTGCAAGGCCTCATCCAGTGCGATCAAGTCGAGCGGCTGCTGGTGGTACCACGCCAAGGCGTCGTGCAGCGCCCGGCGGGCCAGGCCGGCGTCACGTTTTCGGGCATGCTTGCCACGGGCGTGGTCGACGAGGATGTTTCGCATGGCCCGAGCGGCGGCGGAGAGAATCGTGCCGCGATCCGCGTCGCGCAGCCCCTCCTGCCGCATGAGCCGCAGATACGCTTCGTGGACCAGGGCCGTCGGCTGAAGTGTGTGCGAGCTGCGCTCGCGGCTCATCAATTTGCGGGCCAGGGCGCGCAACTCGGGATAGGCCGACAGGATGCGGTCCTGGTCCGCTTCCCGTGCCCCGGGCTCACTCATCCCGCAATGCCTCGCGAGTCGTCCCGCAGCCACACTCATCCAAAAATCTCCGGAATAATCTGTCGGCGAAGCGTAGCGGTTAACGCTTCACCAGGTGGATGACCCGTGTGCCGAGCGTGACGTGGGAATTGTAGGGCCGACCATGAGTCCGGCCAACCCGCGTCCGCTCGGCGGTTTTCGTGGCGCGCCCCTTCGCAACGGTGCTCCGCCTCGCTTGGCTAACGAAGGACAAAGGAGAAACCAGATGAAATTCAGCTTTGAGATGTTCCGTGGGCGAGTCCTGTCGTACGTCTTGGCCGCGTTGACCGCCGGCACGGCCGCGGCCGACACGATCGGATATAGCTGGGTGTCGTCCATTTTCGGCGGCAACCGTCAATTGTACGAGATCGTGCTCGAAACGGGCGTCGCGACGCCCTTGGGAGAGATCACCGGTCTGGACCTGGACGGCGGCTGCGCGCTGCCCGACGGGCGCATCGTCGCGATCGACGGCTTCAACGCCGAGTACTGGGAGCTCCTGCCCGGCGGCCAGCTCGTCGGACAGCCGTCCATGAACGGCGTCGACGCCGGCATGCACTACGACACGACGACCGACACCCTATACGCCATTTCGGGCGGACAGCAACACAACTTCGAGTCGTCGCTCTTGTACCGCGTCGACCCGAACACGGGCGCGACCACGTTGATCGGCGAAGACCTGGATCACTACGCCGAGGGGCTGGCGATCAACGCGCAAGGTGAGGCGTTCGCGATCGACTTAACCTTCCGTCAGATTCTGTGGCGCGTCGACTTGAACACCGGCCGACTGTCGATCGCCACGTTCGTCACCCAGCCTCAGGGCCGATCACTGTTCGGCGGCGGATTGGCGTTCGCGCCCGACGGGACGCTTTGGATGTCCAACTGCAACCGGGGCGAACTGTATCGCATCGATATCGAAACGGGCGTGGCCACGTATGTCAGCCGCATCAATGCGCACCGGCAGGGCTTCTGGTGGAACTTCCTGGCGATTCCGTTGGCCGACCCGGCGCCGCCCGGCGACCTAAATTGTGACGGTTCCTTCAACGGGGCCGACATTGACCCGTTTTTCCTCGCGCTCGGCGACCCGACAGCCTACGCTTCACAGTTCCCCAATTGTGAACCGCTCAACGGCGATATGAACGGCGACGGCCGCCTCGACGGAGCCGACATCGACCCGTTCTTCGCTTGCCTCGGCGGCGGCGGTTGCCCGTAGGCGATCGACCTCACGCGCCAACGCCGCTTGAAGACGCCGCCGCTCGGGCTGTAGCATCCGCGTATGCGGATCGCAGTGGCACAGCTTCCGGGTGCGGCGTTGGGGCAATGGCGCGAAACGCTCGCGCTGATCGAGAGTCTGATCGAGCGCTCGGCTGGATTACGTGCGGAACTCGTCGTCCTGCCGGAATGCGCGTGGCCGGCCTATTGGCTGGGTTCCAGCCGGGCGTACTTTGCCGAGCGTCAGGCCGGCCTGCCGCCGCCCGCGTTTTTCATCGATCGGCTCAAAGAAGCGGCCACGCGACGTCGCATCGCCGTTTGCGCCGGCTACATCGACGAGTTGGATTCGCCTGGTCCGGAGGGGCAACGCCTTTCGAACGCGGCATGCCTGATCGACGATCGCGGGCACGTCCGAGGAAACTACAGCAAGTGCTTCCTCTGGGATTTCGATCGTCACTGGTTCGAGCCGGGCCGCTGCATCACGCCGATTCAATCGGATCTTGGCCCGATCGGTGTCATGATTTGTGCCGACGCCCGGCTGGTGGAGATCGCCGCGACGCTCGTCCACCGCGGCGCGGGGCTGATCGTCCAACCGACGGCGTGGGTCGAGGTCGGAGAGCCCGAGCGATTCTGGAACCCGCAGCCCGATTACTTGATCCGCTCGCGAGCACGCGAATTCGGCGTGCCGATCGCTTCGGCCAGCAAATGGGGCCGCGAGGGCGACACGGTCTTCGTCGGATCGAGTCTGATTTGTGACAGCAACGGCGTCGTTCGTGCGCAATGCGACCCGCAAGAGACAACCGTCATCGCCGCCGACGTGGAGTGGGGGCCGCGCCGTTCGCCACGCATGGACGACGAGCAGCGCGCGCGGCTGCTGGCGGACACACGCCCCATGTCCGCCGATGCGAATGTCTCGACCCTGCGCGTCGCGCTTGCGGCGCCCGCGACTCGCCCGTTGGAACAATCCACGCGACCCGCGACCGAGGACGCGCCGCCGACCCTCGTGATCCACGACCCCGGCGACGAGGGCGACACGCCCAAGCAGTCGGCCGCAACGCTGCTCGACAACACGCTGCACGTCTCGGGGCCGACGCACGGTATTGTCTCCTTGAACGGAATCGGCATCGCCGCCGTGGGCGGGTCGGATGCAAGTTCGTTTGCGCCGCTCCGAGCGCTGACCTTACAAGGGCTGCACGTGGGCGTGGTGCTCGGGGAGGGATCGGACGAACTCGCGCTGCGGACGCGTGCTTCGGAAAACCGTATCTTCATTGTAAACGCCGCGGCGGGTCGGCTCGTGGTCTTCAATCCCGGCGGCGAACGCATCGAACCCACGGCTTCCGACGCGGTTCTTTCAGTGTGCCAAGCCGCCGACAAGCAGGTCGCCTGGCAGACCGACGTAATTTGCGGACGGAGGCCGGCCGCGTATGAGTTTTGAGTGACTCGTGGTCGGCGTCCCCGTGTCGGAAACGCACTCGCCCAAGCGGAGCTTGCTTGGCATTCTTGGGTTTCAGCACGCCACCGGATAGGCTATGCGACCAAGGTCCGCGCCGGGCGGTTTGCGAATGGCGCGGGGCGCGGACGGCAAGCCCCAAATCGACGGAGCACGACCATGCGCAGCGGCACTTTTCTGCTCTTGACCATCCTGATTGCGATCACTGCGGCCGGTTGTTCGGCGCCCACGATCACGACCGCGACGTTGCTGCGTGAGATGACCGACTTGGGCGGGCTGGCCGAGTTCCCCGATCCGCCGTTCACGTGCAAGCAGTTCTCGAGCTACGATCGCAAGTCGGTCTCGCGCGAGGAGGGGGACACCTGGTTCGCGAACTACGACCGCGGGCAGTTTCTGCGGGTCGAGCAGCGCGAGGACCGCAAAGAGTACGTGATGATGGACGTCGACGGGCCCGGCGCGATCGTGCGCATCTGGTCGGCGAACCCGAAAGGCACGCTGCGGATCTACCTCGATCACAGCGAGACGCCTGTAATCGAAGCTCCGATGACCGACGTGCTGGGCGGCAAGTACCCCGGCATCCCCGAACCGATCGCCGGCGTCCGCGCCCGCGGGTGGAACAGCTACTTTCCGATTCCGTACCTCAAGCACTGCAAGGTGACGAGTGACGAGGGGGATTTCTATTACCACGTGAACTATCGCACGTATGCTGACGACGCACGCGTCGAATCGTTCGCGCTCGCCCAACTCGAACCGGAATTGACCGCGCAGGTATGCGCTGATCTCCGGCCGGTTATGAACTCCTTCGTTCCACCCGAAACACTCGCATCGAGTTATCCGGAGCGAGAGCGGGGAATACCGCGAGTCGCTGGCGACGATGTGCTGGAGCCTGGTGAAACCCTGGAATGGACCTCCGCCGGCTCGAAGGAGATTCGACGATTAAAGGTATCGCTGCACGCCGAAGATGAGGAGACGGCCTTGCGCACGCTCGTCCTCCGCATGAGCTTCGACGGTCACGAGACGGTCGAGTGTCCATTGGGAGATTTCTTCTGCGCCGCACCCGGCTTGAACGACTACACCTCCTTGGCCACATTCGTCTGGCAAGGCGGGGTGCTGAACAGCGCTTGGGTCATGCCGTTTCGAAGATCGGCAAAGATTTCGATTGCGAACACGGGCCTTCGTCCTGTCGGTATCGTGCTCGGTGTCCGGACCGAGAGCCATCGCTGGAGCAACGACTCGATGTACTTCCACGCCCAATGGAAACCGGCCTTCCAGGTCCCCACGCGCCCCATGCAGGATTGGAATTACGTCGACATCCAGGGCAAAGGCGTCTTCGTCGGCGCGGCGTTCTCGATCACGAACCCCGTCAAAATCTGGTGGGGCGAGGGTGACGAGAAGATCTACATCGACGGCGAAGAGTTCCCCAGCCACTTCGGCACCGGCACCGAGGACTACTTCGGCTACGCCTGGGGCTCGAACGAGACCTTCATGCACGCCTATCACGGCCAGCCGCGCTGCGACGGGCCGGGCAACTACGGCCATACGTCGCTCTATCGCTGGCACATCCTCGACCGCATCCCGTTTCACAAGAGCTTCCGCTTCGACATGGAGCTGTGGCACTGGGCCGAGGACATCAACGTCGACATGTCGGTCGTGACCTACTGGTACGCCCGGCCCGGCGCGACCAGCAACCGGCCGGAGATCACGCCCGACATGTTGCGCGTGCCGACGGTGCCGCCCTACGTGCCGCCGCGCGTCGCCGGGGCGCTGGAAGGGGAGGAGATGAAGATCGTCGCCAAGACCGGCACACCCGAGCCGCAAGCGCTCAACAAGTGCAGCAACGAGCACCACCTGTGGTGGAAGGAAGCGCAGCCCGGCGACAAGCTACTGCTCGAGTTCGAAGTTCCGCGAGCCGGCCGCTATCGCGTTCTGGCGCACTTCGTCAAGTCGTACAACTACGGCATCCATCAGTTGACAATCAACGGCGTCAAGGCCGGCGAGCCGCTCGACTTGTACGATCCGAAGGTCACGGTGACCGATGAGATTTCGCTCGGCGAGTTCGACCTGCCCGCCGGCGCGAACCGGCTCGGCGTCGAGATCGTGGGGACGAACGAGAACGTGAGGTCGAAGGACTACATGTTCGGCCTGGACTACCTGCGACTGGAGCCGGCGCGATGACGACCAATGGTCATCGTGCGTCGTGGAGATGAACGATGAGAACACATCCGGTAGCGTTGGTTCCAGGGATTCTCCTGATGAGTGTGCTTGACGCGCAAGCCGGCGAACGCGACTACCTCCTCACGCCCGTGCCGTTCCATGCCGTCCGAATCGACGACGCTTTCTGGTCGCCGCGGCTGGAGACCAACCGGAAAACGACGATCCCGTTCGCATTCGAGCAGTGCGAAAAGACCGGGCGGATCAGCAACTTCGACAAAGCGGCCGGCAAGCTCGACGGCGAATACGCCGGCTATTTCTTCAACGATTCGGACGTGTACAAAGTTATCGAGGGTGCGTCGCATTCACTTCGGCTGCACCCCGATCCGCAGCTCGAAAGCTATCTCGACCGCCTGATCGAGAAAATCGCCGCCGCCCAGGAAAAGGACGGGTATCTCAACGCCTACTACACCGTCGCCGAGCCGGACCGAAAGTGGACCGACCTGCGGAACCGGCATGAATTGTATTGTGCCGGGCACCTGTTCGAGGCGGCGGTCGCGCACCATCAAGCGACCGGCAAACGCGCGCTGCTGGAGGTGGCGATCCGATTCGCCGACCATATCGACGCACTCTTCGGGCCCGGCAGACGGCGCGGCGTGCCCGGCCATCCGGAAATCGAGATCGGCCTGGTCAAGCTCTACCGCTTGACGGGTGAGAAGCGCTATCTCGATCTGGCGCGGTTCTTTCTCGAGCAGCGCGGGCGCGGCGACGGGCGCGAGTTGTACGGCGACTACAGCCAGGATCACAAACCGGTCGTCGAGCAGGACGAGGCCGTCGGCCACGCGGTCCGAGCCGCCTACCTCTACAGCGGCATGGCCGACGTCGCGGCGCTGACGGGGCAGGGGGGGTATCTCGAGGCGCTCGACGCACTTTGGGAAAACGTCGTATCGAAGAAGCTCTACATCACAGGCGGCATCGGGGCATCACGCCAAAGCGAAGCATTCGGCAACGCCTATGACCTGCCGAACAAGAGCGCCTACGCCGAAACCTGCGCCGCGATTGCCAACGCGCTCTGGAACCACCGCATGTTGCTCTCGCGCGCCGACGCCCGCTACGCGGACGTGCTCGAGCGCGTGCTCTACAACGGTTTTCTCGCGGGCGTATCGCTGTCGGGCGACCGTTTTTTCTATCCGAACCCGCTCGCGGCGGATGGCGTGACCGGGTTCAACTATGGGGACACCCAACGAGCGGCGTGGTTCAAGTGCGCGTGCTGCCCGGTGAACGTGACGCGCTTCGTCCCGTCGATCGGAGGCTTCGTCTACGCTCGCCGCGAACGGGCGATTTATGTCAACCTCTTCGTTGCGGGAGAAGCGACGATCCCGCTCAAAGATAACTCGGTCCGGATTCGTCAGGAGACGGGCTACCCCTGGAGCGGGCACATCAAGATGACGGTCCATCCGCGCACCGCCGGTGAATTCGAGCTTAACATCCGCATCCCGGGCTGGGCCAACGGCGTGCCGCTGCCGGGCGGCCTGTATTCCTATCTCGACGACCACCTTGAAAGGGCCGCGCTGACCGTCAACGGCGAACCGTTCGCAGCGAACCCGCATAACGGCTACGCCCGAATCAAGCGCGTGTGGCAGGGAGGTGACGTGATCGAGCTCGACCTGCCGATGCCGGTGCGGCGCGTCATCGCGCATTCGAAGCTGAAAGCGAACGCGGGGCGCGTGGCACTCGTGCGCGGGCCGCTGGTCTACTGCGTCGAGGCGGTGGACCACGACGGGCGTGTGCACGACTTGGTGCTTCCCGACGAGGCACGGCTCATCACGGAATCGCGGCCCGACCTGCTTGGCGGAATAACCGTCATCCGCGCCGCGGGCTCGGCCGCCCGCCGAACCACGAAAGAAACGCCCGGCGGCGCAGCAACCGAGCCGGCCGATCTCGTCGCGATCCCGTACTACGCTTGGAACCACCGCGGTGCCGGCGAGATGACGGTCTGGCTGCCCCGCGTGCGACCCGAGCGGGACGGCCCTCCGCGGACCCGCGGCCGCGAGTGACCCACGCTGATATCCGCTCGGGGGTTGGCAAACCGGCTCCGATAGGTATAGTAGGCATTGCCGCTCGTCGGCATGCGCGGGTGTAGCTCAGTGGTAGAGCGTCACGTTGCCAACGTGAATGTCGTCGGTTCAAGTCCGATCACCCGCTTACGCGAATCCCCTTGAACAGCGGCGCAAGCCGCTGTTTCTATAGGCTTTTGCGACTCATCGCCCCGTTCGACTCCAACACCCCCTTTGATGCACTCGGATGCACCCGTGCGCACTCCCGAGTGTGCTGCGCGCTGCGCATGCGCTGCGCGCGAATCCGGCGCTCGGTCGCACGTCCCGGTGATTCGCATAGATTCGGCGGGTTCGGTCGGTGCCGTCGGCAACGGGGGTAGCTGGGCAATCGTCTGCTCGCCGCGATTAAGGCCCGTCCATAGCAGCAACAAATAGGCCAACCATCGTTCGCAACCAAGCGCTTCGGCCCTGTCCAACGCGGCTTCGCGAACGTTTGCGACCAGCTTGCCCTTGTTCGCACCGGTCCGCACCATTCGCAATTCGAGTGCCGGACGCTCCAGCGTCGCGGTCAACAGGCGGCCGAGTTCGTCCGGCGAATCCGCGCGGTGTGGATGTTTCTTTTCGAGTTTGCCGCCGTCGGACTTTCGCAGCGCGGAGAGCGGGTCCTTCATCAGCCGGCCCGTCATGGCCGCCCACTTTGTGAACTGTTTCAGCGTGCCGACGTGTTCGTTGACGGTGAAGCCCGACGCCGCGCGGGCCTGCATCGACGCGACGTAGGCCGCCGTCCTATCGGCGTCTAAATCCGGCAGAAATGCGATATTCGCGAAGCGGATGAGCGTATTCACGCGCGACGCGACTTGCCGGAGATAGCGGGGCGCGTGCCCGCCGGCTTTTCTGGACCGCACGAAATCCATGAACGCTGCGACGTGTTCAGCAATCGGGACGTGGGCCTGTGCGGCGACGCGTTCGCCCGCCACGTCCAGCACGCTACGGGCAATCCGGTAGTCGTGTTCGGTTGCCAGAATCGTCATGCCGTCCGCCGGTTCGTCCACCCGTTGGTACTGGTACAGAAACGTCACCGCTTGAATTGTGGCGAGAAGGTGTCCGAACCCCCGCCGCGCGTCGGTGCGTTCGTGGGCGAAGTGCTCGACAAGCTCAGGCGCGAACGGGACGACACCGCGGCAGGAGTGCAGCAGGCGTTGCCCTGCGTGGTGCTTGTTGAGAATCGCCGCGACGGCGTCCGGCATGTCTGGGTTGGCGCTTCGCTTCGCCAACAGGCGGTTGATTCGCTGC
>JACZRH010000136.1 GCA_022574815.1 Planctomycetota bacterium
CAACCGTTCAATTGACCGAGATATTCTGGTCTCCCGCGGATGCCCCATCGCTAACTCCCGTTCGTGGTGAGCTCCGTCGAACCATGGGCGCGCCCTTCGACGAGCTCAGTATTAATCGACTCACATCGAAAGGATGCATGTCTACAGGATGTACCGGACAGGTACACGAACTTGACAGCATCGAACTCAGGTGCTAGCGTTGGCCCCACTGCCGCCACGCCCTTTCTCTAGACGCAAAATTCCATATGGAAATTGTCTGGAAAATGCCCTCTCGGGCAGAATGATGGCATGAACATACTTAGAACGTTGCTTCTCCATCCGGCGCCGGAGCAAGCCCCAGTGCCGGGCGGCTTCGTCCAGAGCTCTGGAGATACCCCTCCTAAGACGATTGCTTTCCCCCGTCGGAACCATATCGTCCCCTGCGAGCCTTAACTCTCTTCCTCTAACAAGTCCGGGCCGTGGAACCCTGTTCTGGTCTTCCTATCTGAACCCTAAATTTTTACTCTACTTGCTTGCCGCCCAAGTTATCTGCTGTTTGGCAGCTTGATCCAAAAACCCCGGGTCCCCATTTTCAAAAACAGGGAATAGATCGTTGTATTTATACAAACATTAGAACTGTTGATGTTATGGAGCGGTCCGCCTCCGTATGAGTACCGCACACGCGGGAGCACGAGACCCACAAATCGTCCGATGTTCAACCCCGGCGGAAGGAGGCCAATCATGTTAGATAGATTTCCAAGAGTACGAGTCCGGTGGTTTTTTATTGCCGTGATGACAATGGCGCTGGTGGCCGTCGCGTGCGGCTCGGATGCAGAGCCCGCGGCGCCGGCGCCTACGCTCGATATCGCGGCGATTCAAGCGGCGGTTCAGGGGGCGATCCCAGAGCAGATGTCCGCCGCCGAGATTCAGGCACTGGTGAAAGCGGCCACCGCTGAGGGGGCCTCCAAGGAGGAAATCGAGGCTCTTATCGCCAAGGCGGTGGAGGAGGCAGCCCAAGCCGCGGCTGCGGCAGCGCTATCTGGGGTTCCAGTGCCGGTGGTGAGAGCGGCGCCGGTGGCGGGCGCGGCAGGGCAGATATACGGCGGCACGGTGAGGATCGGTGTCGTCGACTTTGGCACCATGGACCCGGCCCTGATGGGTTTGTCAGAGGGGAGCTCCCTCTACAGCGAGCTCACTTACGACAAAGGGACCGTGCTGTGGTACGACGGCGCCCTCACGCCGTGGGCGCTAGAGTCGTGGAAATCGAACGACGACTCCACGCAATACACCTTCAAGGTGCGCCAAGGCATAAATTTCCACCACGGCAAGGAGATGAAGGCGGAGGACGTCAAGTTCACGTACGACCGCATACTGGACCCGGCGACGGCGTCTCCTCTCGAAGCCCAGCTAAACTTCATCTCGACCATAACCGCCGTCGACGACTACACCCTGGAGTTCGATCTGGACGGCGGAGGACGCGGATCGCGGTTAGATCACTTGGACCGGATGATCCGCACGGCGGTGGGCTGCGACTGCCGGCCGACGGCGCCCAGTACCAAGTCATCCGCCGTTGGATTGCCGCCGGATTGCCGCGCAACACCGAGAATGCTCCGACCTTGAGTCACATCGTCGTCGAGCCGCCCGAGCACATCATGGCCGCCGGCACGACGGAGCAACTGCGCGTGCTGGCGCATTATTCAGACAACTCGATTCGCGACGTGACGCACTTGACCGATTTTCAATCGAGCGAAGCGGGCGTCGTGACCGTTGACGCGGCCTTGTTGAAAGCGGGCGAGCTACCCGGCGAGTCGACCATCATGGCCCGCTACATGAGCCACATTGCCACCTGGAACACGGCGATTCCGATTCCCGGCGAAGTGGACCACGCGCTGTACGCCGACCTGCCGCGCAGCAACTTCATCGACGGCCACGTGTGGGACAAGCTGGAGAAGCTCGGCATCGTGCCCAGCGAACCGGCGTCCGACGCCACATACCTGCGGCGAGCTTACTTGGACGTCATCGGTCGGCTGCCTACGCCGGATGAGTCGCGGGCCTTCTTGACCAGCGACGCGCCGGCCAAACGCGGGGAATTGATCGACGCTCTGCTCGATCGTCCGGAGTACATCGACTTCTGGGCCAACAAGTGGGCCGACTTGCTGCGACCGAATCCTTATCGGGTTGGCATCAAGCCCACGATGGCCTTCGACGCCATCCAACACCTCGGAGTCGCGACCCATTGAATTCAGGATGATGAAGCGAGTGCATTCAGAGGACAGTTGCGTCCAGGGGCCGAGGCCGGCCTTGACGGTGAGGCCGATCTTGTGTTCGGCAACGGTGAGTGCTTCCTTCAGTCTGCCCGTCGCCAGAAGCAGAGCCGCTAGATCACCTGAAGCAACCGAAGCGACCCGGAAGTCTCCGCGGCCTTCGCACTGGGCGAGAAGACCGCGCAATATCGTCTCTGCCTCGTCATTGCGCGAGGCCAACCGGAGCGCGGTCGCTAAGAGCCCCGCGCATTCTTCGGCTTCTGCTTTCTGGTACATGGCGTCGGCGATGCGGCGGAGCAGGGGGATGACCCAGTTGAGCGTCGCGGGGGTCTGATCGCGGTGGATCATTTGTTCTAGCAGTATACCCGACTCTCTCCACCGCTTGGCGCGGAGCAGGTAGGGGACGGCATTGCGGCCGCCGTGGACGACGAGTTGGCCACCGCCCTTCAATTCGGTCTCGAGCCCGTGTTGATAGTGCGCGATGTGTAAGTTGCTTAACTCGATGTCAGCGGCATTGAGGAGTTGGCGGCTCGCCTCGGCCCGGCCGGCCAACCCGCGGCTGAAGCTGTCTATCCTGCTATTGCGACAACCGACGGCACGCCAATGAACGCGATGCATGATTACGTCATCCGCATGACGCCCGACGAGTTGCCCCCGGCAACGGCTTTCTGGTCGGCCACGCTCTACGACACCGAGAACGGGTTCTTCATCCCCAACGACCGACGAAAATACAGCGTGGGCGAGAACACCGGCATGCGGTTGAATGCCGACGGCGGCATCGCCATTCACATCGCCGCCGAAGCCGTCGTGAAGCCCGGCGTCGTGCTCGATGCCGAGAACGGCCCTATACAAATCGACGGTGGTACTGTACTGGAGCCGAACGCCGTCATCGTCGGCCCGTGCTACATCGGTCCGCGCTCCATCATCCGCGCGGGCACGTCGATCCGCGGCGACACGTCCATCGGCCCGGTCTGCAAGGTCGGCGGCGAGATCGAAGCCAGCATCATTCACGGGTACACCAACAAACAGCACGACGGCTTCCTCGGTCACAGCTACCTGGGGCAGTGGATCAACCTGGGGGCCGACACCGTCACGAGCGATCTCAAGAACACCTACGGGACGATCCGTGCCATGATCAACGGCGTCGGCGTCGAAACCGGCCGGCACTTCGTCGGTTCGATCATCGGAGACCACGCCAAGACCGGGATCGGGACCATCCTGCCGACCGGCTGCATCGTCGGGGCCGGGTCCAACGTCTTCACGCAGAGAGCCGTGCCGAAGTTCGTGCCGTCGTTCGCCTGGCTGACCGACGCCGGGATGACTCACTACCGCATCGAAAAGGCGATCAACATCGCCCGCACGGTGATGGCGCGTCGCGACGTCCACCTCAGCGACGCGGAAAAGGGGCTGATCGAGTACGTGGCCAAGGCGGCCCGGGAGGTCGAGGCGGCCGGATGGGCCTGAGCGCGGCGTGAAGCAGGGTGCGTGAGATTCGGCAGGATTCCTCGCTGCGCTCGAAATGACGATGTGCCGCCTTCGGAATAACGAGTACAGGCATTTCGCGCTTCAGGCCGGAAGGACCGGCGGAGTTCGGGTCGATGAAAAGAACGGTGTCTGCGCCCGCTCTTGCGGACGCCGGCTCGCGTGGTAGATTTACCATGGGCAAGTCGCTTGGCGCGGCTGGTCGGCCAAGGCCGAATCAGGAACGACCCGAACTAAGTTCACGGCAAAGGGAGTCTTCGATGCGTCGACAACTTTCGATGACGGCGGCGTTGTCCGCGACGGCGATGTTGATCTCGGGGTGCAGCGTCTGGGGCGCGGCATCCACCGCGCTCATGGTCGCCAAGAACGTCAAGAGCAACCGGCTGGGCATCCGCATTTGGATGGACGACCACGAGGCGAAGCGCAACGAGCTGAAGCAGGCGGTGACCGGCTATTCGCGCTGGAAGATCAAGGAAGACGTCAGCACGGCGCCGACGCTCAAGTTCGAGTTCAAGGACCCCGGCGCGCTCGGCCGCATCTCGACCATCATCGTCAGCATTCATCAGAAATTCGAGGCCAAGTACTCCGACCACGCCGAGTTCACAATCGTCGCGACCGACAGTTCGCCGAGCGCCCAGATGAAACCGGGCACGGAATACGACCTCGGCGCGCTCGGCGATGGGTTCAAGATCCTCAACTGGGAGAACAAGGAAGTGGACGGCGTCGAATTGAAGCCCGGCGTCGAGTACCAGTTCACGATCTCGGTCAAGGCCGACGACAGCGAATCCGCCCTGATCTTCATCAAGACCTCGTAGGCTCGCGGCGAACGATTCGAATGCGATCGGCCCGTCGTGGTCCGGCATCGTCGGAGCGCGCCGGGCCGTTTTTGCGCCTACCCCGAGCGGAATAGGTTTGCCATCGTCATTCCGAGCGCAGCGAGGAAACTTGCCGAAGACCGGGTCAGATGCTTCGCTTCGCGCCGCACGACGTTCAACACCCCGTGCTCCCGGTCGTAGGTGAGTTGACCGAGTCCGTTGCTCGCGCGGATGTGCGATCCACACGCCACATCCCGCGATCCACCCGGTCCTGAATCCGCAACTCCGAACCCGCAAATAGCGACCCGATCGCAGCACCTCTTCAAGCAATCCCTTCTTGACACTGCCCGCGCCGACGGCTAAATTAGAACCTGCGAAAGAGTGGCGGCGAGTTTCCTGCCCATCGATCAGCCCCGGCGTCTCGTCGCCGCGCTTGCACATCTTCGCGGAGCACGGTCCATGCACGTCGCATGCCCACATTGCACGGGGCGGATGTACGTGCCCGATGTTTATCAGGACCGGCTGATCAAATGCTCGCGCTGTCGCGGTATGTTTCTTCCCCAAGCCAACGGCAAGCACGGGCACGGACGGGCTCCGGCGGGCGTCGAGCGAACTCACGCCGAGCCCGACAATCACGTCTTCTGCGGGATGGAGACCGATCACGAGCTGCTCGTCGAAATGTGCGAGCGCGCCAAGGCGTGCGGCAACATCGGGCGCTACGACTTTCTGTCCGCGTACGCGAACGCGCAGACGGCGCTGTGGCGCGACACGTGGCAGGCGGCGTCGTTCGAGTGGCGCAACGCGCACCACCTGCTCAGCAAGCTGAAGGAGCAGCGCGCCAAACCGCTCGTCGAGCAGGCGCGGTGTGAGTTCACGCGCCGTGCCTCGTCGCAACTGCTCGACCTCGCTCGCCAGATGACACGCGAGCTGCAGCGCGAAACGGCGCACCTGCCCGACAAGGCCCGCCGCGTGCGCGCTCGGAAAATCGGCCACAGCTTTCGCAACTTGGTCGGCGACGACTACCGCCGGCTGGTCGACACGAGCGCGATCCGTCAGGTCGAGCGCATCGCCGAGGATTGGGAGGCGCTCGGCGCGACGGATTCCGGGGCGGTGTGAGGGAGATCGGGGGCGGAGCAGGACTCCTATTGAAGGCAGGAAGGTTGCGAGCCTGTCCGACGCGCAATCTTCCTCATGCAGATCCCCGTCTTCCCCACGGGACGGGATCCCTTTCGTGACATTGGGCTTTCGCTACAATCCGCGCTCCGCGGCGGTAGGTGCCGCGGGTGAGAGCGAAGCGAATGACCCCGGAGGCTCAAATCCTTTTGACGCGACGCATGCCGCCGCCGGCCGAGCGCCTGCTGCGCGACGCCGGCTTGCGCGTCGATGCAGTCGAGAACGACGCACCTCTGCCGCCCGCCGAGCTCCTGCGGCGGGTTCGCGGCGTCTCGGGCTTGATCTGTTCGCTAAGCGAACCCGTCGACACGGCCGTGCTCGAGGCGGCCGGACCGTCGCTACGGGTCGTGGCCAACTTCGCGGTGGGGGTCGACAACATCGACGTGCCGGCCTGCACGGCGTGCGGCGTACGCGTGACCAACACGCCCGACATTCTCACCGACGCGACGGCCGATCTCACGTGGGCCCTGATCCTCGCCACGGCTCGCCGCGTCGTCGAGGGTGATCGCCACGTGCGCAGCGGCGAATGGAAGGGCTGGACGCCGACGGAATCGCTCGGGGTCGAGCTGACGGGCGCGACGCTGGGGATCGTGGGGGCGGGCCGGATCGGCACGGCGGTCGGGCTGCGCTCGCGCGGGTTCGGCATGCGCGTGCTCTACGTGCATCCGCGTGCGAACGCGACACTCGAAAGCGACGTCGGCGCCGAGCGGGTGGACCTCGATCGTCTGCTGCGCGAGTCCGACATCCTGACGCTGCACGTCCCAATGACACAGGAGAATCATCATCTCATCGATCGCGCGCGACTTGCGCGAATGAAGCCGACCGCGATCTTGATCAATACGGCACGCGGGCCGATCGTGGACGAAGTCGCGCTGCTGGAGGCCTTGCGTGAAAATCGCATCGACTCCGCCGGCCTCGATGTCTTCGAGCACGAGCCGCGGCTATCCGCGGGTCTGTCGGAGTTGGCCAACGTCGTGCTCCTACCGCACGTCGGCAGCGCGACGACCCGGACGCGCGCCGCCATGTCGCGCATGGCGGCCGAAAACGTGATTGCGGTCCTTACGGATCGCCCGCCGCCGAATCCGGTGAACTAGCGCGGCGCGCGCGAGTATAACGGGCCTATTCATGGCATCGCAAAAGAAATGGAAAACGCACCCCAAGCCTGCGAAACTATCGCCGTCGCTTACGGTCCGCCGAGTTCTGGCCTGGGCCGACGCCCATCGCAAGCGCACCGGGCGCTGGCCCGCGGCCCGGTCCGGGGCCATCCCCGAGGCCCGCGGCGAGACATGGGCCAAGGTGGCGCAAGCGATGCACGCGGGTTTTCGCGGTCTTGACGGGAGCCTGTCTCTCGCACAGGCCCTGGTCAAATACCGCGGCAAGACCCATCCCATGCAACTGCCCCGCCTGACGCGGAAGCGGATTCTCGAATGGGCCGAGTTTCATCACCGCTACAACGGGCAGTGGCCCGGACATGACTCCGGGCGCGTGCTCGGACAGCCCGACGAGGACTGGGCCCGCATCGACGGAGCGCTGATGGGCGGGCACCGTGGCCTGATAGGCGGCTCATCGCTCGCCAAGCTGCTGGGACGCCGGCGACGACCGCCCAGGACCTCGCGCGAGCCGCCGCTGACCGTCGCTCAGGTCCTCGCTTGGGCCGATGCCCATCGGCGGCGAACCGGCCAATGGCCGCAACAAGGCTCCGGGCCGGTGCGCGGGGCTCAGGGCGAACACTGGCGGAACATCGACGCGGCCCTGCGAAAAGGCAACCGCAGTCTGCCGGCCGGAACCTCTCTGGCCGATCTGCTCGCCCGACACCGTGGGCACCGCAACAAGGCCGCCTTGGAGAAGCTGACCCTCGCGCAGATTCTGAAGTGGATCGATCACGAATACCGCCGAACGGATCGTTGGCCCGTGAGATACGGGGGACCGGTGCTGGCGGCCCCGCACGAGAACTGGAGCTCGGTCGATGTGGCGCTGCGCAGCGGATGCCGGGGCCTGCCCGGGGGGGCGTCGTTAGCCAAATTGATCGACAAGCACCATCCCGGACGCAAGAAGAACCCGAAACGAGGACCCGCGCAGAGCGCCCGCCGCGCGCGGTGACCGGAGCACGTCTTTCTCATCCAGCGAACACACTCCCCCACTGCACAGACCTCGCGCCGCCGCGCCCGCAGTATCACCTGGAAGGGGCGTTCGTTACTCGTGCGATGTGTCAGCTCGTCGTCTTAGCACGATGCCGAGACCGGCCAGGAGTGCCACAGTCACGATCGTCAATGCCGCTCCGAAGACCAGTCGATCACGAGTGACGTCTGGATTGACCGCGATCGCGGTCGCGAAAACGCCCAGGAGGATGAGCAGCGTACCCAGAAACTCGAGCAAGCAGTGCGTCCAGGACCACGTCGCCGCCCCGCGAAGTCGGCGGCCGGCCTTGGTCGAGCAGTTCTCGTGTGGCAGTTGTCGGAGCATTCCATCACGTCCTTGGCTCGGCGGGCGCTGCGCCCGCTCCCAAGGTCCTTAAGCAAACCGCGTGCCGGTACGGATTGGGGCCGCTCGTACAGCGCCCGGGCCGGATTCGAGATGCCAGTGGGCAATCCATCGGCCCCGGGAGCCCACCCGCAACCCAGGCGTTGCCCCAATCCGCCGGCTTTATTCAGCCCCGCGCCCGGCGGGCGAGAAACCCGTTCAGAGCCCGCCCGACCCGCACTTCATGAGGGGATTCGCCCGCCCTGGCTGGAACACCCCCATTCGACGCCGTGGCTCGCCCTGTCTCGCCAGCCGATTCACCCGCTACCAACCGCAATCATCATACGATTTTCGCGTTCGGCAGTGCGGGGGAAATGTCTGCCGGGCGCGGTGTGCGCCGGCGATGCGGTATACTGAGGCACTGAGCCGCCTTTGGCGACAACGGCGACCGGCGGGCGAGACACCTGTCCACCTTCGCCGGTGCCGCAGAGTCGCACACGAACATGTAGGGACTCGATCGCCGCCCGAAGCGGGCCTTGCGGTCGCAATCGATAACGCTCACGGTCGGTCACGAACAGACGGAGATCAAGCTATGCCTCGCGCAATGTTCAGATCACTCTCGGTGATTGTCGTTTTCCTGGCCGGCGCCACCGTCGGCGTGGCGCGCGCCGAGCCGGCGGACAACGCCGACGCGAGCCTGCCGGACCAATGGGCCAAAGCACTCCAATGGCGCTGCATCGGCCCGGCCAACATGGGCGGCCGCATCACCGCACTGGCCGTCTACGAAAAAGACCCCTGCGTCTGGTGGGCTGCCACCGCGTCCGGCGGCTTGCTCAAGACGATCAACAACGGCGTTACCTTCGAGCACCAGTTCGACCACGAAGCCACCGTTTCGATCGGCCACGTCGCCGTCGCGCAGTCCGACGCCGACATCGTCTGGGTCGGCACCGGCGAGGCGAACCCGCGCAACAGCGTCTCCTGGGGCGACGGCGTCTACAAATCGACCGACGGCGGCAAGACCTGGAAGAACATGGGCCTCAAGCAGTCCTTCCAGATCGGCCGCATCGCGATCCACCCCGAAGACCCCGACATCGTCTATGTCGGCGCGCTCGGCCGCTTGTGGGGGCCGAGCGAACAGCGCGGCCTCTACAAGACGACCGACGGCGGCGAGACCTGGGAACGTATCCTGTTCGTCGACGACAAGACCGGCGTGATCGACGTCAAGATGCACCCTCAAGACCCCGACACGCTGCTCGTCGCGACCTACGAACGCCAGCGCGACGGCTTCGACACCAACGACCCCGCCAAAAAATGGGGCACCGGCAGCAGACTGTACAAGACGACCGATGGCGGCGAGTCTTTCGAGCAGCTCTCCAAGGGCCTGCCGACCGGCACCCTCGGACGAATCGGCATCAACTACTACCAAAAGAACCCCGACACGGTTTTCATCGTGCTCGAATCCGAACGCATCGGAAAGCAGCCCGAGAACGCCGCCTACGCCGGCCTGCGCGGCGAGGACGCCGACGTCGGTGCCCGCCTGACCGAGGTCACCAAGGACGGGCCGGGCGCCAAGGCCGGTCTCAAGACCGGCGACATCGTGATCGGAGTCGACGGCGAAACGGTCCACGGCTACGCCGACTTTCTCAAACAGATTCGCAAGCGGCTGGCCGGTGACAAGATCGAGGTCGAGGTCTCGCGCGAACGCAAGAGCGTCGTCGCCGAGCTGGCCCTCGCCAAGAGACCCAAGCCCGAGCCAAGCGGCGACGGCAACGGAAACCGGCAAAACCGGCGACGCGGCCGCCGCGCCCCGCGCAGCCCCTTCTCCAGCCGCCTGGGCGGGCAACAGCCAAACTTTCAGGACCAGCAAGGGCCCGACGGGCACGAATACGGCGGCATTTACAAGTCCACCGACGGCGGCGAGTCCTGGAAACGCATCAACAGCGTCAACCCCCGCCCCATGTACTTCTCCGAGGTCCGCGCCGACCCCAGCGACGAAAACTACCTCTGGGTACTCGGCGTCTCGCTCTATCGATCCAAGGACGGCGGCGAGTCCTTCACCTCCGACGGCGGACGCGGAACGCACGCCGACCATCACGCCATGTGGATCGATCCCAAAGACGGCCGACACATCATCCTCGGCAACGACGGCGGTATCTACGTCACCTACGACCGCGGCGAGAACTGGGACCACCACAACCACATGGCGATCGGCCAGTTCTACCACGTCGGCGTCGGGCCGCGCGAGAATTACCGCGTCTACGGCGGCTTGCAGGACAACGGCAGTTGGGGCGGGCCCAGCCGCGTCCGCCACGGCCGCGGACCGGTCAACGGCGACTGGTTCCGCGTGGGCGGCGGCGACGGCTTCGTCTGCATCGTCGACCCCGACGATCCCGATCAGCTCTACTACGAATCCCAGAACGGCGCCGTCGGACGCATGAACCTGCGCACCGGCGAACGCGGCTCGATCCGCCCGCGCGCTCCGCGCGGCTCGCGCGGCTCGCGCTACCGCTTTAACTGGAAGACCCCCTTTATCCTCTCGCATCACAACTCCCGCATCATCTACTCCGCTGGGAACTACGTCTTCCGCTCGCTCGACCAGGGTCGGCGCATTAAGACCATCTCGCCGGAAATCACGCTGACCGAGCGCGGCAGCGCCACGGCCCTGGCCGAATCGCCGCTCGACTCCGACGTGCTCTACGTCGGCACCGACGACGGCGCGCTGTGGGTCACGCGCGACGGCGGCAATGAATGGACGCCGCTGGTCGACTTCCAGAAGGATGACGGGGACGAAGCGAAGACAGAGGAGTCGCAAGAGCAAACGCCGCCGGTCGAAGCGCGGCGCGAGCGCCCGCGCGAGCGCGAGCGTGGACAGCGCCCCGAACGAGGCGACGACCCGGATCGGCCCCGTCGCCGCGGTGGGCGCGGCGGCTTCGGGCAAATGCTCGAGCGGCTCATGGAAAACGACGCCAACGGCGACGGCAAGATCCAGCGCGCTGAACTGCCCGAACGCATGCGCGAGCGAATGTTCGACCGCTTCGATCAGAACGAGGACGGCGTGATCGATCAGGACGAGATCAAGGCCCTGCGCGAGCGCATGCAGGCCCGCCGTTCGGGCGCGCGCCGCGGCGGCCGGGGCAATCCCCCGCCCCGCCGCGAGCCGCCCCCCGCCCAATCTCGCGATTCCTCGGTTTGGTTTGAAGGGGTCGGCCGCTCGCCAAACGGCGCGCGCATCTCGCTGATCTCCTACATCCAGGAGGCCGAAAGCGAGTCCGACGCCCAGACCGAGGATATCGTGTCCGGCGAATGGGCCGCGCGACCCAGCGGCGAAGGACTGCCTTCCGGCCGCGGCGAGTTCACTTTCAACCTGAAGCTCGGCGACGACGGAATAGTCACCGGCTCCATCAGCTCGGAGGCCGCCGATGGCGACCTCACCGACGGCAAGTTCGACCCCAAAACCGGTGTGATCACCTTCACCTTCGACGGCGACCGCGCGACGCTCGATTTCTCCGCCAAGATTGTCGACAACAAGATGACCGGCGACGTGGACATCAACGGCGGCATGTTCGGCTTCGATTTCGTCGCCGAACGCACCAAGAAGGTCGCTGCCGCCAACTCCGAATCCGAGATGCCGTCTGCGGACGAAGAGGAAGCCGAACCCACTGGCAAGTCGATGACCGAGCTGCTGCCCGGCCCGCGCTGGGTCAGCTCGATCGAGGCCGGGGCCTTCATCTGGAGCACCATCGGAATCCCACCCCGCCCACCGGCCAAGCTGTAGCCCGAGCGTGGATTGACCCGGGCGGTCACGTCCACCGTGTAGGTCTGCCCCACCCGGATATCGCCGGCCCCCAGCGTGGCCGAAAAAGTCACGAGGTCCTTGGGTGCCGCGCCGGCGGCTCCGAGGGCCAGGGCCAGGCATAGGGTCGATATCATGGCGTCTCCTTATCGGCTTTTATCGCAGGCCCGCTTCGCCTCACTACACAGTGTAACGCTCGATCGGTAAAGGATATTTCGGCCCGATCGGCAGGGCTGCGGACCCTTTTGCCACCTTGTTTCAGAACGTGGGTGTAGATCATTGTCGTTTCCACGCTGGCGTGGCCCAACAGTTCCT
>JACZRH010000137.1 GCA_022574815.1 Planctomycetota bacterium
GCCGGGGGGCGCCCGGGAGTTCTGCGGCCGGTATTTCAAGCGGGAGGGTGCTGGTCGAGGCGCGGCCGGCCGGCGCGCCTGCGGCGCGATGGCCCATCGAGAACCGCTCTACGTCCTCGCGCACTACACGGCCGCGCGGGCCGGACGGGTCGACCAACGCCAGGTCGACCTTCAGCTCGCGGGCCAACTTGCGGACTGCGGGGGCGGCCGGGATCGGCCCGTCGCGCCGCACGGGAGCCGCGAGGGTGGCCACGGCCCCGGATTCGATCGCCCGCGCCGCTTCGGCCGCCGGTACCGCAGGGGCGGGTTCGACCGCGGCGCGGGGCGCCTCGGCGGTCTTGAGTGCTTCGGAAGCGGCCGCGGGCTTGCCGCCGGCCTCGGCGGCTCCATCATCGATTTCGACCAGCACTTCGCCGACCTTCACCATTTGGCCCGGCTCGGCGTACAGCTTCTTGACCACGCCGGCCGCCGGCGACGGAATCTCGACGGACGCTTTGTCGGTCTCGATTTCGAGCATCGGCTGGTAGGCGGCGATCGTGTCGCCTTCCTTGACCAGCACGCTTACGACTTGCCCTTCGTGTATGCCCTCGCCGAGGTCGGGGAGCTTGAACTGGAACATGGTTGGGTTCCTTCCGTTTCGCGATAGTCGCGTCCGTGCTCGGCGCCTATGGGGCGCCAAACGAGCCCGAGGCGCCGCCGAAGCTCATGCGCACGTTTGCCATTCCGGACGAAACCCTCGCTAGCGCTTCGGGCTCGGATGGCGGCGGGCAGACGAACATAGTGTCAACTAGAAGCGCACCGTCTCGAGTGCGGCTTTTACGACCCGACCCGCGTCGGGCAGGTACGCCATTTCGTTTGCGAAGAACGGGATCGTCGTATCGAATCCGGTGACGCGTTTGATCGGGGCCTCGAGATAGAGCAGGCTTTCCTCGACCACGCGGGCCACCACCTCGGCCCCGACGCCGCAGTGCCGCGGGGACTCGTGGATCACCACGCCGCGGCCGGTCTTGCGGATCGACTGCTGAATCATTTCGTCGTCGAGCGGCGAGAGGCTGAGCAGGTCGATGACCTCGGCGTCGATGTCGTGCTCGTCGAGCAGCTCCTCGGCGGCTTCCATGGTTTGCCGCAACGAAGCGCCGTACGAGACCAGCGTGATGTCCTTGCCCTCCCGCGCGACGCGGGCCTTGCCGATCGGCATCGTCTCGGGCTCGTCCGGGACCTCTTCGCGAAAGGCGCGGTAAAGCGCCTTGGGCTCGAAGAAGATCACCGGGTCGGGGCTGAAAATCGCCTCGCGCAGCAGGGCGCGGGCGTTGCGCGGCCCCGACGGGAGCACTACGTGCAAGCCCGGCAGGTGCGCGTAGGTCGCTTCGGGACCCTCGCTGTGGTGCTCGATGGCGCGAATTCCGCCGCCGTAAGGGATGCGAACCACGAGCGGGCAGGTGTAACGGCCCATCGTGCGGGTCCGCGCGCGGCGGGCGTGGCCCTCGATCTGGTGAAAGGCCTGGTAGCTGAAGCCGTCGAACTGCAATTCGCAGATCGGCCGAAAACCCTTGTAACACAGCCCGATGGCGCCGCCGATGATCGCCGCTTCGGCCAGCGGCGTGTCGATGCAGCGCTGCGGCCCGAACTCGCGCAGCAGCCCCTCGGTCACGCGGAACACGCCTTCGTCCTGTCCGACGTCCTGGCCCAGCATGAGCACGTTCGGGTCCTCGCGCATCGCCTCTTTCATCGCGAGGTTCAGGGCCTGGACCATCGTCAATTCGGCCATTGGGCTTTCCTTCGGTTACAGGACGCGGCTGTAGCTGCCGCGCGGCTTTTCGCTGGATTCCCCGCCTTCGACGTACTCGCGCAGCTCGGCCATCTGGCGGCGCAGGGCCGGCGTCATTTCCGCGTACATGCCTTTGAACATGTAATAGGGGTCTTTCTCGTACTGGTCGTATTCGGCGATGGCCTGTTCGAGCAGGCCGTCGATCTCCTCCTCGATGACCTTTTCGACCTTGTCATCGAGCAGCTTCTTGCTTTTGAGGTACTTGCGGAAGCGCGGGAGCGGGTCGCGCGGCTCCCACTTCTTGACCTCTTCCTCCGACCGGTACTTCGTCGGGTCGTCGGCGGTGGTGTGCATCCCGAGCCGGTAGGTCTGGGCCTCGATCAGCGTCGGGCCGCCGCCGTTGCGGGCCTTCTCGACCGCCTCTTGGGTAGCGACGATCATCGCGAGGATGTCGTTGCCATCGACCTGAAAGCCATCCATGCCGTACGCGATCGCTTTCTGGGCGATGGTCTTCGAGCGCGTTTGCCGCTCGCGCGGGATTGAGATCGCCCACTGGTTGTTCTGGACGACCATGACCAGCGGGGCCTGGTAGACCGCCGCGAAGTTCAGTGCTTCGTGAAAGTCGCCTTCGGAGGTGCCCCCGTCGCCGACGAACGCGACGCAGACCGCTCCGTCCTGGCGCAGTTTGCAGCCCCAGGCGATGCCCATCGCGTACTGGCATTGCGACGCGACCGGGACGCAGATCGGCAGGTCGTTCACACCCTCCGGCGGCGAGGCGCCGATCTCGTTCCCGCCCCACCAGAGCAGGATCTTCGACATCGGCCAGCCGCGCCAGAGCATCGCGGCCGTCTCGCGAAACGACGGGACGAACCAGTCGTCGTTTCCGATGGCGTACATGGGCCCGAGCGAGGCGGCTTCCTGGCCCTTGGTCGGCCCGTAAGTACCGATCTTGCCGATGCGCTGCAATAGCAGGCAGCGCTCGTCGAACTTTCGGCTCGAAAGCATGGTCTTGTAGAGCCGGCGCAGGTCGTTGTCCGGGATTTTCGGCTCGAGTTCGGTGTCGAGTTCGCCCTCGTACGGCAGGATGGACAGCGACTCGATGCGACGAGGGATTTGGATGGTCTCACGTGGCACGTTGTGATCCTTTCGCGAACATGCGTATGAGGCCGGCGGCCCCGTCGAAACCGAATCATTGTATTGCGGATCGTCGAGCGTGCCAACCGGCTCAGGCCCGGTCGGATTATCGGGACATGGGTCCGTTCGATCGAGCCGCCGCGGATCGAGGCAGCCGGCAACAAGCTGAAGTTGATCGACGAATTCGCTCGAACAGAACAATGCGAAACCTGTGTCGTCCGGTCGGGTGCCAGGGTCCGGTCCACCGGGCATCGCGGAAACACGGCGCAGTCTTGTTGCCACGAAACCAGGGTTGCGGGTTGAGGGCTTAGCCGACGTGGCGCCGCGCGGCGGCCCTAAGATCCTCGAAGCCGGCGAAGGACTCGACGTTTGGAAGTTCAGAGAAACCACGACCCGCCCCGGCCGCGCGTCTTGCTCGAGCGGGCGATGACACGCTGCGGGCGATGGCGCGCGGCGGGGGATGACACGCTGCGGCGACGCGCGCGACGACCTTCTCTCCCCGGTTGCGAGCGAGGAAGACCGCCGGTAGGTTCACAGGTGCCATGAAGCACGACAGCATCAGCAAGACTCTGGGGGAACGATTCGCGTCGGCGGTCGCGTCGGTCGCCGGCGACGCGTGCGGTCCCATCGATTCGCAGGTGCGCCCCGCCGGCGATCCGAAACACGGGGATTACCAGTGCAACGCCGCGATGTCGCTGGCGCGGCGGTTGAAAGCCAAGCCGCGCGAGATCGCGCAGCGGATCGTGGACGCGGTTGATCTGGCGGATATCGCCGAGCCGCTCGAGATCGCGGGTCCCGGTTTTATCAACGTTCGGCTGCGGACGGAGTTTCTGGCGAGGTATCTGGGCGAGGTGCCGCCGCCACCCGCCGCGTCACCGGCGCCCGTCAGCGGGCCGCCAATGGATCGGCTCGGCATGCCGACGGTTGACGCGCCGTACAAGACGGTGATCGACTATTCGTCGCCGAACATCGCCAAGCAGATGCACGTCGGGCACCTGCGCAGCACGATCATCGGGGACGTGTTCGCGCGGGTGCTGATGTTCGAGGGGCACGAGGTCGTTCGGCAGAACCACGTCGGCGACTGGGGCACGCAGTTCGGGATGTTGATCGAACACTACGGCGACAAGGCCGTGCCGTCGCACAGGACGCACGCGGACGCGCTGGCGGCGATCGAGGACGACTACCGCGTCGCGCAGGAACGGTTCGGCTCGGACGAGGCGTTCGCCGACGCGGCCCGGCTCGCGGTCGGCAGGCTGCAGTCCGGCGACGTCGAGGCGCGGCGGGTCTGGGAGAGCATCTGCGGCGAGAGTCGGCATGCCTTCGGCGAAATCTATAAACGCCTCGACGTGTTGCTCGAAGAGGCGGACGCCTGCGGAGAGAGTTTTTACAACGATCGATTGGCGCCGGTCGTGGACGAGCTGGTCGAACGGCTTCGGCCGCGCGAGGCCGGGCAGCGGGGCTCGGGCCCATACGCGGAGCTGCGCGAGGACGGCGGGGCGCTGTGCGTGTTCCTATACGATGAAAAAGGCGAGGCGGCGTTCACGAACCAGGACGGCGACCCGCTGCCGATGATCGTTCGCAAGTCGGACGGTGCGTTCCTGTACGCGACGACGGACTTGGCGGCGCTGCGCTATCGCATCAAGGAGCTCGGCGCCCGGCGGATGATCTACGTCACCGACGCGCGTCAGAAGCTGCACTTTCGCATGTTCTTCGCGGCCGCCCGAGCCGCGGGCTGGGCGGGGGACGAGGTGGCGCTCGAGCACACGACATTCGGCAGCGTGCTGGGGGCGAACCGCAAGCCGCTCAAGACGCGCACGGGGAAAAACGTGCTGCTGCGCGAGCTGCTGGATGAGGCGGAGCGGCGAGCGTACGACGTGCTGGTAGAAAGGGATCGAGGGATCGAGGGCTCGAGGGATCGAGAAGAGCGCGACGAGGACGAGAAGCGTGCGATCGCGCGGCGGGTGGGGATCGCGGCGGTGAAGTACGCGGATCTGGTGCGCGATCGCAACAGCGACTACGTGTTCAACTGGGACTCGATGCTCGCGATGCAGGGCAACACGGCGCCGTACATGATGTACGCCTATGCCCGCATCCGATCGATCTACCGCAAGGCCGCGGAGCGTTTCGGCTCGCCGGACGTGTACGCCGCGGGGGTTGTGTTGTCGCTGGGCGCGCCGGCGGAGCGTGACTTGGCGCTGCGGCTGGTGCGGTTTCGCGAGACGATCGACAGCGTCGCCGCCGATCTGTTGCCGCACACGCTGTGCAATTACCTCTTTGAATTGGCGTCGGACTTCATGCGATTCTACGAGAGCTGTCCGGTCCTGCAGGCACCTGACGAAGCGACACGGCTCGGCCGGATGCGGCTGTGCGATCTGACGGCGCGCACGCTGAGGCTGGGGCTGTGGCTGTTGGGGATCGAGGTCATTGAGCGGATGTAGGGGGCAACGGATGTTAGTTGGAGCGGGGAAACCCATCCGCAGCCAGATGCTTCGCTTCGCTCAGCATGACGCTGAACGTTGCACAACCCCGGTGGGGCCTCAGGGGCGCATCGTGTCGCCTTTGAGTTGGCGCGAGCGGATCGTGTTTGATATCAGGTCGATCTGAATGTCGGGGCCGACGGCGGGAGCGAACAAGATGCCCTTTTCCGTATCCTGATAGTAGACCCGCGCGTCGGCGGTCTCGTTGCCCTTGATGTGAACCAGCCCGCGCTCGCGGTCGAATTCGACCCAATCGGCGAAGACCTCGCGAATGGCCGAGCCGCGTTGGTCGCGTAGTTCGACGTTTTGGGACGCGATCAGCCAGGCCAGTTGCATCGCGCCGCCGAGGCCCGCCGCCCGCCCGCCGCGGGCCGCGTCCAGCACGCCGAACTCGCACTCCAAGCGCTCGCACTCGAGCATCGTGCGGCGGCTCGGCAACCTTTCGATCGAAGCCGCGTCCAGTTGGTCGGCCGGGAGCATATCCGCCAGATTGACCATCTGCTTGCCGGCGACGTGGACGAAGAACACGGCGCCTTCGAACAGCACCTTGTCGCGGCGGTTCGGGCCGTCTTCGCCCAGGGCGTAGGTCATCGACTTCTCGCACTTCATGGCGGTCTGGCTGGCGCCGCGCGAGATCAGCGCCGACGGCATCCCGGCGGCGGCGCGCTCGACGTCGCCGGGCGAGAGTGTCTTGCGGTTGGTCAGCAGCAGGGTCGTTTCGCCTTGGGTGCGGATGAGCCGCTCGCGGAAATCGACCTCGAGCGTGGGTGCGGCGAGGCTGGAGTGGGTCAGCGGCCGATCGGACCCCGGCTCGAGCGATTCGCTTTCGATGACCGCGTTGCTCGCGGACAAGCGCAGCAGTTCACGCCGCGTGGGGTTCCTTTTGACGCGGCTCATTCCCGGGGGGCCGCGGCGGTCGGCGGACCCTTCGAAGATCCCGAACCATTGACGCGCCGTCGAGCGTGACGCGTCCAACAGCTCGAACACCTGCCACGCGGCCGAAAGTGGGGTATTCAGCCCCACTAGCAACTGCTCTGTCGTCGAGCGCTTCGCCAGAGATTGCTCGGGCGGCGCGGGGACCTCTCCGAGCAAGAGAGTGAGTGTGTCCGCGCGCAGCCGGTCTTCGCCGCTGCGGGCGACGACCTCGCCGACGAAGTGGACGGTGTTTCGCTGGCCGTCGATTTCCAGCGACTCGGTGCTGGTCACGTCGACCACGAGCGCCTCGCGGCGGATCTGCCCCTGCAAGCCGCGCTTCGACTTGAAGCGGACGCGCGACCGGCCCGTCACGTGCAGCGTCAGGGTGTTTCGCTCGACGTCGACTTCCTCCAGCACAATCTCGTCGCCGTAGACGATGAAGGCGCCGCCGCGCAGGCGTGCCGGGTTCTTCGACGTGCCGTGTACGGTTGCACGGCTGGGTTGATTTCGGCCGGTGAACTGTGCGTTGATTCGGTCGCCGCGCGCGACGACTTTGCTGGCCGGGTCGAACAACTCGGCTTGGCCGGTTACGTCGAGCGAGCGCAGCACGATTTGCGTTGATCGGTCGGGCGCTTCGCAGGCGAGCGGCTCGAATACGGCGTGGATTCTCGAGCCGACGATGCGCGCGTCGCCTTGGCGGATTACGGCGGCGCCAACGGCGTCCATCTCGGCGGGATACAGGTCGCCGGCTTCGGTCGTGACGAATGCGAGCTCGAGCTGCCCACACTCGATCGTGCGGTCGCGGGCGCTCATGACGACGTCGCCGATCGCGACCGCCGACTCGAGCAGCGATTCGAGCGGGTCGTCGCCTTGGGACGGTTTGAAACCGACCGTCAGCCGGTGTGCGGTCAGCATCTGATCGGCCAGCTCGACGGAGACGTCGCCGACGAAGAGCGCCGAGGAAAGCCCGCCGAAATCGATGGCGGCATTCGGCGCTGCGCCGCGCGCGGGATCGATATCGAACTCGGCCCAGTGGGTGCAGCGGATTACCATCTTTCGGGCGGTCGTCCCGTCCGCTCGCTCGGCGGTCGACTCGAGCGTGACGTCGCCGACCAGCTTGACGGTGTTGGTACGCCGGTCGATGTAGACGCTCGCGGCCGATGCGTAGAGGTTCTCACCGCGGGTGAACTCGACGCGCCCGTTCTCGAGGCGGTGCAGCCAGATCTGCTGCGTGTCATCGTAGTATTCGAGCCGCCCGCAGCGGACCGATCCGTTGGGGCTGGTCAGGGTGACGACGCGGCCGCGGGCTTCGATCCGGCGTCGCTCGCCGCCGCGCGAGGCGGGGCTCGGTGCGGGCTGGAGGGAAAGCGGGCCGCTCCAGGAAACCACGAGGCGTTCGCGTGTTTCGTCAATCGGGGCGCTGGCCGGCCCGCTCGCCGGAGCGCTGGTCGGCGTGCGTCGGGCACCCAGCATCCGTCCGGCACCGCCGCCCAGGTCGAACAGCAGCCGCAGCTCTTCGGCATCGAGCCGTCCGATGCGGATGTCTCCGCGCCATTGTTCGGCGGAGACGTCGCCGACGAGCGTACACAGGTACGCCGTCGCGTCGCGTTTCTTGCGGGTCTTTCGGTAGAGCGGCGTCGCGGCGGGAGGCTTGGTCTGATTTGTGGCGGGATTCTGAAGTGAGGCATCGTCCGCGGGTTCCGCGGTTGCAAGCCCGCCGAAGAGCCCGGCGGCCGTGTAGAGGACCATCCGCTCGCCGCGGTGAATTAAGAGCGATTCGACGCGATTGTCGGCCTGGTTCCATTCGAGATCGAGGCCGGTTCCGGCGATCTCGAAATCGACGCTCTGGACGCGGACCGGGCCGGCGGTTCGCAGCGTGCCCAGCTCGAGATCGAAATCGATATCGTCCATGTGAATCGTGATCAAGTCGGCCGGCCGCTCTTCGATCGGCGTGCGATCCGGGTTTGTTTCGGTGTCCACGGCGATAGTGGCGTGGCCCAGCATCCGCCCGAGCCTCGGCTTTAGCCGCGTTTGCTGGCGGTCGAGCGTAATTTCGCCCAGGTCGGCCGACACGGTCGCGACCATCCCGCTCGGCAGTCGCAGGGTGATTTCCGGCCGTGTGACGCGAAATTCGTTCTGCGAACCCTGGACGGGCTGCCAATCCTCGGCTTGCACGCGCGAGACTGGGAGGCCGGTCTCGTCGTCAAAGACGGTGAATCCGAAATGCTGGCCGGCCGGGATTTTGGCGGGGCCGAATTCGAATGCGCCCTCCTGGGCGTGTGCGTCGGCCGCCGGAATCACGCCGAGCACCGATTCGCGCTCGCGGGCGCCGCTGTCGGGGTCGCGAACGACGAGCAGGTATCCGCCGAACAAAACGGCCAGGACGAGCCCGGTCGAGACCAGCAGAACGATGTTGCGCATCATTGCGGTTGATTCCTCTCGGACGGTTCGATCGTCGGCCGATCTATGCCGCGGACGATTTCATCCCAGCGGCCGTCGCCGCGCAGCAGGTGCTCGACGGCTTCGCGCACGGCGCCCTCGCCGCCGCGCCGCTTGGTGATCAGTTGGGCCGCGGCCTTGACCTCGGCGACGGCGTTGGCGACGGCGATGGGGAACCCGCAGCGGCGCAGGACGGGCAAGTCCGGCAGGTCGTCGCCGACGGCTGCAACCTGCTCCAGCTCGACGCCGATCTCGGGCAGCAGCCGCAGCAGGTCGGCCAATTTGTCTTCGCTGCCCTGGACGCAATATTGGATTCCGAGCTCGTCGGCGCGGACCTGGACGGCGTTGGAGCGTTTGCCGGTGATGATCACGACGGTGCCGCCCATCCGATGGAAGGCGCGAATCGCGAGTCCGTCATGGATGTGAAAGGCGCGCATCGGCTGACCGTCGTCGCCGATGTAGACGCGACCGTCGGTCAGGACGCCGTCGACATCCAGGCACAGGCAGCGGATTTCTCCCATCGGTCGGATCGCGCCTCGAACACGCCTGCGCGGAGATCCTGACCCCGCGCCGTCGGTCCCGTATCATACACAACCCGGCGGACAATGTGGCGCGGCGTGCGAGGGGACGCGCGAGTGCATCGCCCAGCGGGCAAGGCCGAGACAGCGATGGACTTGGACGTGAACGAAAACAAGCGATCCATCGACCTGGGCGGATGCACAGTCACGCTCGTGCACGGCGGCAGCCTGCGGTTGGACGGCGGGGCGATGTTCGGCATCATTCCCAAACCGCTCTGGGGGCGCAGCACCGCGACCGACGAGCAAAACCGCATCGAACTGGCCTGCAATTGCCTGCTGGTCGAGTGGCAGCGCGAGACGGACCGCCGCGTCATCGTGGAGACGGGGCACGGGGACAAGTACGGCGAAAAGGAACAGAAGATCTTCGGCATCGATCCGTCGCACTGGTTGCTGCCGGCGCTCGAGGCGCTGCGGGTCGATCCGCGGACGATCACGGACGTCGTGCTGACGCACCTGCACTTCGACCACGCCGGCGGGCTGACCCACGAGCGGGACGGGCGGCTGGTTCCGACGTTTCCCCAGGCGCGGGTGCACGTGCAGCGGCGTGAGCTCGAGGACGCGCGGGCCGGGTTCGGAATCATGAGCGGCACGTATCGCGATGAGAACCTCAGCCCGATCGACTCGGCGGGCGGTTGGCAGGTACACGACGGCGAAGTGGAGATCCTCGACGGGATTCGTTCGCTCTCGACGCCGGGGCACACACGCGGACACCATTCGATCATTATTGAGGGCGCCGACCGCGGCTTGATTTACACGGGAGACGTGATGCCGACGCGTCGCCACGTCGGGCGGGCCTACAACATGGGGTACGACCTTTTTCCGCTCGACAACCGCGACTCGAAAGCGAAAATGCTCGGGCTCGCCGCCCGGCGCGACTGGCTGCTGGCGATCGATCACGAACCCGAGGTTCCGATTGTGCGCGTCGGGAAGGAAAAGGACTGGTACGAACTACTGGACAGCGACGTGTAAGGGGCGACGCCGTTGGCGAACTGTCGGGGAAGATCGGCAAGACGATTGAAGAGAAAGACCTCGCCGCGGCGGGCCTAACGGTCAAGATCGTGGACCGCAAGAATGAGAACGTATTCGGGGATACCGCCCCGTCCAAGACGGTGGTGGTCGAGATTTCCGGCAAGTTCGGCGCTTTGCTGGACATCGACCTTGTCGACGAGGCCGGCAAGTCACTGAGCTCGGGCTCGATGGCGACGGGAGGGGGCCCAAGCAAGACGTACATGCTCTTCGGCGACGAAACGCTCCCCCAAACCGTTCGGCTCAGGCTCAGCGTCGCGGTCGATCAGAAGGACATCGACGTCCCGTTCAAATTCGCGGGCATCAAGCTGCCCTGACGAGACTGGTGTGCGGTGTCCGCCCAGGGGACCGGGCGGCTCTGACGAAAACTGACCCACCGTCAACGAATCAATCCACGACGCGGACGCCTTGCGTCTCCGTAAGCGCCCGAAAGAGCTCGCTCAATCGGCTCGTCATCGGCCCGGGCTGCCCGTCGCCGATCGTGCGCCCGTCCACTTGGGTGACGGCGGCGAGCTCGCCCATCGTGCCGGTGCAGAACATTTCGTCGGCGCGATAGACCTCGGTCAGCGAAAGGTCCTTTTCGGCGTGTGGGATGTCGTGCTCGCGGCAGAGGTCGAGCACCGTCGCGCGGGTGATACCCTCCGGGCAGGCATGACAGAAGGGCGTGACGACGATTGGATCTTGCGTCCTTGGTGGCTTCGTGGATCCGCCGCTGCGTGCCTGGTTGTCTCGGGGCCTCGTTGCCTGCACGAGAAACACGTGCGTCGCGTTGGTCTCGGCGACGAAGCCGCGCATGTCGAGCATGAGTGCGTCGTCGGCGCCGGCCGCGTTCGCCTCGATCTTCGCCAGGATCGACTGGAGCAGGTTGTTGTGATGGATCTTGGGGTCCAGGCAGTCCGGGGGAAAGCGGCGGATGCTGCTGGTGACGAGCGTCAGTCCGGACTTGTCGTAGACCGGCGGCTTGTGCTCGGCCAGCACGATCAAGGTCGGCCCGGCCTGATTCAGGCGCGGGTCCATTCCGCTGGTGATTTTCACGCCGCGCGTCAGCGTCAGGCGGATGTGGACGCCGTCGGTCATCTTGTTGGCGGCGAGCGTTTTCCTGATTTGCTCGATGATCCGCTCGTGTGATGGAATCTCGGCAAACGCCAACGCCTGGGCCGAGCCGCGCAGCCGGTCGAGGTGCTCGTTGAGCTTGAAGATGCGGCCGTGATACAGCCGCAGGCCTTCCCACACGGCGTCGCCGCCCTGGACGGCGGAGTCGAACGGGCTGATGCCGGCCTGGTGGCGATGGATCAGTTCGCCGTTGATGTTGATGAGGAGGTCGGCGTTTTTGGTATCGAATGTCTGGAGCATGGTGGTTGCCACTCGCGGCAGGCCGGGGCCGTTTTCGCCATGACGTATGCTCGGAAAGAGGCGGTCGAATACATTTCATCCTAATCCTATACCGGAGGTGGCTGGGGTCCAAATGACGGCGGTAGTTGGGCGCGCGGAGGGGGCGCGGAAAACAACGCGGTTGCGTGCCGCCCGCTCGCTGGGTCTCGGTCCGGGCCCGAAGAGCGGGCTTCGTACCGCGAGGCAGGCACTTCGCCGCGCGGGAAAGTATTCCCGCGGCGGTGGGTGCGAGATAGGAATCTCGCACCCGTGGCCGGCGGTTCCGTGGCCGACCCATGAATGGGTGGGGCACCAACTGCCGGTTGTGCCTGTTTGCGGCGGGCGGGGCAGGACGCCGACGGTTGCTAGCCGGTTGGCCGCGAGTTGGGCCCGGTG
This sequence comes from Planctomycetota bacterium, assembly GCA_022574815.1. Classification (GTDB taxonomy): domain Bacteria; phylum Planctomycetota; class Phycisphaerae; order UBA1845; family Fen-1342; genus JACZRH01. The sequence continues at coordinate 12,105 of JACZRH010000137.1, forward strand.
GATTGCGGGCGTAGTCGCGGCCGTGGCGCCCGGGCCGAGCCCGGCACGGACCAGAGCCTCGCTGTTGCGCGAGCCCCGCCGGTGCGAGGGTGGCGCCGCCGGCCGCGAGGCAGGCCGGCGTGG
>JACZRH010000138.1 GCA_022574815.1 Planctomycetota bacterium
GCGGCGCTCAATGGCGTAGCGCGCCGGCAGGGAACAATCGTCAGAAAACAGTTCTTTCGGTGACAGAAGAGCCGGTGGAATCCCAGGCGGAGTGACTGCCGTGCCAGTTGTTTCGCGCTTCGAAATATCCAAGTTGAGTTCGAGCAGTGTCGTCAGAATGTCGGCGCCTTCGGAGAAGCCATACGCGCGCCGAACACACTGGTCCAAGTCCTCGTGGGCGTCCTTGAGTGCGTGCGTGCCAGGCAGTTCAAGTACCCGGTAGGCCTGTCGAAGGCCACCCGCTGATTCGGTAGTGATTTCAGCACGCAGACTCCTGAGTTTCCTGGCAGCCAATGCGACCGAGAGAACGATCTGACGTGAGGGGCATTGCGGCCACGGAAACGTCTCGAACACGTCGCGTGACGAATAGCGCAGATCTGTCTCCACCTTCAGGCGCGACGACTTGCGAAACCACTCGAAGTGCAGGTTGCTCTGAAGAATACCGAATGAGTAATCGTCCTCAAATGCGAACACCTGTAAGGCGTCGCTCGGACAAATCCCGCTTGAGAGAAAAACCATAACGGGACGTCGCGTCACTCTTGAACATGTGATGTATCGGCTCACGCGCGCAAGCACCTCGTTGAGCTCGTCGCGACGATTCCAGAATTGCCACCAGCGATTCACATGTTCCTTTCGCGCTGTTGCCATCTCGCTCTTGCGCGCGAGAGCGCGTTCATAGGATTGGACGACATCCGGCATGACAAATCTTCTGCAGTGCTCGAATGCCGCGGGATAACGAGTCGCTTCGCGCATTGACATGTTTCTGAAGTCGATTACCCATCGGCGGATCTGGAAATCGTCGAGCAATTCGCGCCCAGTTAGAATGGGAGAAACAACATCGGCGGAATTCTCAGCGATATCGAGCGCCTCACTCGGATTCAAGAGGAAACCTGCGTAACCCAGTATCTTTCCCTGAAAAGACCGCTTAGGACGCCGGTTGCAGCGCAATGGCTGCTTGTGCGAGATGTCGGTGTCGGTCGACAGGGCAGAGTTGATGAACGGACCATCGCGGTAAGCGAGTTCGTAGTCCTTGTGGGCGGGGACGGCTGAGGCGCGGCGGATCTTCTCGCGTTCCTTGGGCGGATCGACTTCGACCCACAGGCGCCGATGTTTGGGTAACAGCTTACTGTTCTGCGTCTTGACCCAGTTGGCGATCGAGACGTGGACCTCGGCGTCGCCGGACCAGGGTTGGTTGTCGACGGCCTCGACGATCGTGCCGGTCCGCACGATGTGGTCGAGGCCGCCTTCGCGCGACTTGTTGCTGCGGATGTTTTGCGTGCCGACAAGCCCTGCACGGCCAGCGACGGGGTCTTCGTTGGTGCAAGCGGGTAGGTGGTCGTGGGCCTTGCGGAACCAGAAGACGCAATAGTCGGCCATGCCGGGGACTTCGGGGTACGTCCGGCGGACGGCGTTGACGTAGTCGACGCCGCGCTCCGGCTTTAGACGCTTGGCCCCGAGGAAGGGCGGGTTGCCGATGATGACATCGGCGGGCGGCCAGTTGGTCGGTTCGACCTTTCCGTCGGCCCAGGGGTTCTCGTCCAGCTCGGCGAAGAGCATCGTGGGGACCTGCTCGCCGGACTTGGTGAGTGGGTGGATGAGCGCGTCGCCGGCGATGAAGTTGTCGTCGAGGTTGTCGAGGGGCAGGGCGTGTTCGGTCATGTGCAATTCGTCGATGGCCAACTTGCGTGCGATCATCATGGTGACTTTGGCCATCTCGACCGCGAAGGGGTTGATGTCGAGGCCGAAGAACTGGCGGGCGGTGACGAACGAGAGCCGCCCGGTCTTTTCCTTTCTGCGGGAGACGGTCGCCAGTCGCTCGAAGAGATCGCTCTCGAGACGCTTCAGCTCACGATAGGCGAGGTAAAGGAAGTTGCCGGAGCCGCAGGCGGGATCGAGCACGCGGTATCGTTGCATACGATTGTGAAGCTGCTCGAGCTTCTCGACCGGGCGCGGTCCGGCGGCTGCTTTTTGAATGGCGTCTCGCCACGGCTGAGTGATGGTCGGGCGGACGATTTTCATTATGTCGTTGGCGGTCGTGAAGTGGCCGCCATAGGCGTGACGCTCCTCGGCCTCCATCGAATGCTGGAAAAGGGTGCCGAAGATTTCGGGGCGAACCTTGGACCAGTCCTTCTTGGCGGCCTCGCGGAGCTGGACCAACTCGTCTTCCTGGAGTTCGAGGCGGGCAGGCTTTTCGAAGAGGCCGCCGTTGAAGTAGTCGACGCCTTTGAAGCGGCCGCCGGTGACGCCGCCGGGCGTGTTCATGGCCTTGAACAGGCCGCCGAGCAGATCATAGCTGTCGACGGGGGACTTGCATTCGTCGAGCAGGCGGGCGACGAAGTAGCGCGGCAGGAGGTCGATGTCCTCGGCGAAGAGGCCGACGAGCATCTGGAGGACGAAGCGCTGGGCCTCATCGCGTTTGATGTGGCGGACGAGCAACTTGTTGAAGCAGACGGCGAGCCTGTCGGCGGCGGCGCGCGTGACCTGTTCGTGGTCGTTTTCGAAGACGGGGCGGTCGTGTGAAGGGAAGAGAAAAGCCAGCGGTCCCCAGCGTTTGGGCAGTTCTTCGAGGCGGAGCGTGTCGACGGGTACGTCCATCTGGGTCTCGAAGTCGTAGACCCAGAATTCGTCGAAGTTGCAGAGAATGGCGTAGCGCGGGCGGCCTGGGACCAGGCGGGTCCAGTAGTCAAAGGCCTGGCGGTAGTGCTTGGCGAGGTCGGTGCCGCGTTTTTTCATTTCGATGAGGACGTGGGGTTTCCAGACGTAGTCGGCGAAGGCGACTCCGCCGCCGGAATCCTTCTGTTTGCGGATTCGGAATTCGGGTGTGCCGCCGACGTCGAGGCAGCCCTTGTGGCCGAGGGCCTGGAAGAGGCGGTCTAGGAAAATCTGGGCTTCGCCCTCTTCGTCCCCGGTGACGTTGGCCTTTACCCAGTTGACGAAATCCCCGAGAGGCTGCTTGCGATCGGTTGGCATCGGGACATGCTACGGGTGTCTGGGGAAGGGGTCCAGCGAAAGGGCACCGGCTGATAGCCGATGCCACACGTTCCGGCGGGCGGGGGGCACGGCTGACACAGCCGTGACACTCGGCGAGGATCGGCCGGTGCGGGGCCCGGCCGCTACGGTTGTAGGGCGATCCCGGCGGGGCTAGCGCTCAGGGCGTATTGGCGGTCCAGATTTTGGAGACGTTTCGGAATGCTTTTCGGGTATCATCTGAGTGGCGGTCCGCACGTTGAGGTTCAGATTCCCCGCCGAGAGAGGGCATTGGGCCTGCCGTGCAACCCGTATGACAACGGTTTGGCAGGGCCGGAGGGAAAGGAGCCATAAGTCTTCCCCTAACGTCGTTATCCGGATTGGTCGCCGGGGTCGGTTTTGGAGCGCACGTGATTGATTGCTATTGGTGTTTCTTGGAGTTGACCGCGCCGGCAGATCGGTCTTGAGCAAGCGACCGCCAAGCAACTTTGCGTTTCCACGAGCGGAGTCGACCCTGCTGCTGATTGCGTTCGGCTGCACGGTCGGCCCGAAGCTCATGATTGCGCTCGATGAGCCGCAGGTCGGCCTGGCGGCATCGCTGGCAGTCGTCATTTCAGACGTGGCCTTCTTCGTCGGCATTGCGTTTGCGATCGCGCTTGCCTATGCGCTGCGGCCGAGCCGCCGGATCGCACGCGGAGCTCTGCTGACCGTCGCCTTCGTGTTGGCGTGGTCGGCAGCTAACGCCGTCTGGCTGCGGATGACGGGCGTTCAACTGCAAGTCGGCATCATTCCAGTCCTGATGAAACACCCGGCTGAGTTCTGGCCGACCGTACAGCCTTACGTGGCTCGTCCGTCGGGCGTGCTGGTCCTCGGCGCCGTGGCGGCGATGGCCGTCTGGGTCGCATGGAGATTGGTAAGTCCCGCGGCCGTCCTCCCGCTTCGCGCCCGCCACAGACGGCGGGCGATTTTGCTCGCAGTCGTGCTGGCGCTGACGGCGCCGCTGCATTTCCTGCGCCCCTCGCGCTACGACCCAAGCATTCTCAGCCAAACACTGGGCTTCAGCAGCCACGCCCATGCGCTCTGGTCGACGCTCGCTTTCGGCTGGCAGGGCGGCAGTCCCGCTCGCGCGGCGCGCGGGCTGCCGCGCGCCGGCGAGTTGGTCGTCGGTCTTCCCGAAACCGACCCGGCCGAGCTGCCGAACATCGTCATCGTGATGCTCGAGAGCACGTCCTATCACGCGTCGGCTCTGGGCGACGAATCGCGCGACGTCATGCCCAACGTGGCGAGAATCGCGTCGGCGGGCGTCGAATTCGTCAACACACACGCGCCCGTCTCGCAGACCGGCAAGGCTGTTTGGGCGGTCTTTACCGGGACGGCGCCGGACCTGGAACCCGATTTCGTCGAGGCCGTTCTGGCAGACGAGGTGTACGAGGGCTTGCCGTCGCTGCTGCGGCGCATCGGATACCGCAGCGCGTTCTTTAAGATGGCCAAGGGGACCTTTCAATGTGCGCCGGCTACCTTGGCCAACCTCGGATTCGACTGGGCCTGGTTTCGAGAAAACTTGCAGGACCCGTCCGCGCATCTCGGGTATCTGGCGGGCGACGATTTCCGCATGATCGATCCGGCGTTCGATTGGGCCGCGCGCCAAGACGGTCCCTATATGCTCGTCCTGCTCACTTCGGTCGCGCACGATCCGCACGAAGTGCCCGCCTGGTTTGGCGCCGTCAAGGCGGATCGCCATGAGCGGTTTGTCCAGTGCATGAGATTCACGGACGCTTTCGTCGGCGCCGTCGATCGGCGTTTGACCGAGCTCGGGCTGGTCGAGAATACGCTGCTGTGTGTGCTCGGCGATCACGGGGAGAGCTTTCGCCGTGGGGCGCGGCGGGGCCGGTGGGTGCCGTACGAAGAGGTGATTCGCGTGCCGTGGCTGATTCGATGGCCGGCGCGCCTGAAGCCCGGCACGCGCCTCGAATGGCCTTGTTCGCAACTGGATGTGACGCCGACAATTCTGAGCCTGCTGGGCTACGACTTGCCGCAAGGCGGTTTTGCCGGCCGGAATGCGATGTTACCGGCGGACGCCGCGCGCAGACTGTATTTCTCGGCGTGGTTTGACGGCAGCCCGTCGGGGTTCATTGAGAACGGTCGCAAGATCGTATACTGGCCGCACAATGGTGAGCTGTTCGCGTACGATCTCGCGGCAGACGCATCCGAGCTGTCGCCGGCGCGCGTTTCAGGCATCGAGCGGGACAGGTCGGTGGCGGACATATTGAGCTGGCGGCGGGAATCGCGCATCGCGTTCGCCCCGAGGCGCTTTCGAAAGCGTTTTCTGTACGATCACTGGTGGACATTCAGCTCCGGACGATACGCGCGGGCGTATTACGTGCCCGGATTGGCGACGAAATGAGCGCGTCGCCCGAGCGCCCGAGCGTAGCGGTTTCAGGCCGCGCCGATGACGGCCGCGACGCGATTGAGGCGTTCCGCCCCGGGGCCGGCCGCCCGGCAATGATCAAGACCCTCATTCTGCTGGGCTTGCTGGCCTGCGTATTCCGGCGGGAGCTTCGAGTTGCCGCCCTGATGGCCATCCGCAACAGCGATTGGGCCCACGGCTTGGTTGCTCCGGTTGCGATCCTGATCCTGCTGCTTCGCCGCCGGAGCGAACTGAGTCGTTCGCTCACACGCGGTTCGGTCTGGGGCGTCCTACTCCTGCTTTTCAGTCTCGGCCTCTTCGCTGCGACGATCTGGCCGTACGACTACGCTTATCCGCGCGCCGTAACACTCGTCCCGGCAGCCGCCGGAGTCATCCTGGCGACGTGCGGCCGGCGCGTTCTGCTGCACAGCGTGCCCGCCCTCCTGCTTCTCTTGCTGAGCATACCGATCGGGCAGCGCGCCTATGCGGCGTTGGTCATTCGAACGGAAACGACCACACTCAGCGCGGCCAGATTCGTGCTCGACCGCTTGCCCGGCGTCGCGCTAAACTTGGACGGGCCCGATCTCAGGTTCACGGCCGGAAATCTGACCGGAATCGTCGCGCTCGGGCAAACGCGCCATGGCGCGTCCTACTTGGTGACGTACGTCTTCATCGGTGTGCTCGTCGCGTTCGTGCGCGTACGGCTCATCTGGCAGATCATCGTGTTCGCGATGGCGGCGGCCCCGGTCGCCTTCTTGTGCAATTTCCTTCGAGTGCTGACCGCGGGCGCGATCGCGATCTACGCTCGGCCCGATCCGGTCAGCCCCGTCAGCCGATTCGTCGCGGCGAGCGTTTCGTTCGCGCTGGCCTATTCGATCTTCGTCCTCATCGGTTGGCTGATGTCTCGGCTGTTCATCGAAGACACCGACGCGGAGGATCAGGATGAGAACACAGACGCCGCCGGGCTCGACGAAACCGCGGCCGGCCGTGCGTGAGCCTCGAGCCCGCGATTCGCTAGCCCGCTCGCTGCGCTCGCCGGCGTTTCTAAGCTGCGCGGTCCTCCTGGCCGTCAGCGCCGTGGGCCTGCGGCCGGCGATGGAATCGCTCGCGCGAAGCTATTCCAAGGAACCCATTCCGCTTCGGCGACTGCTGAGCGATTTCGACGTCGCGGCGCTACACTCATTTCGAGTACCGGACGACCCGTTTCGTCTCGAAATATCGCCGGCCGACGTGGGAACGGAGCATTACCTTTGGCTCGATCTGGAGGAGAACCCGAAGAGCGATCTTGTCCAGGCACTGTGGCTTGTGGTGACGTATTACAGCGATCCGCGAGACAAGGTCCCGCATACGCCCGAGGTTTGCTATCGCCAGATGGGGACGACCGTGGAAAACCTCGCTACCGTGCCGGTCGAGGCTTCCGGCATCGGGGCTCGTTCGCCCGTTCGTGCCAGCAGGATGGACTTGGTGCAGGGCGACCGCCGCGGCGTACTGGTGTACGTGTTCTGCGCGAACGGCGACTATTACTACGACCGCGAGCAGGTGCGGTGGAGAATCGGCACGCCGGGCGACCGGTACGTCTACTTCAGCAAGATCGAGGCGATCGCCTGGCACGTGGGCGACGCCGCGTACGCGGAAGAGGCCGTCAAGAAGCTTCTGAGCGAAGCGCTGACCGCTCTCGCGGCCGAGCACTTCCCCACCGACGCTGATCTGCGCCACTAGCGGGCAGGTTTCTCGCGGCGATCTGCCCGAACGGCCAGCGCGCAGTGAAGCCCGAACATCGCCAAAACGACGCCGGCCACTAGCAGGATGAAGCCGCGCGATTCCTTCAGCGGCCCCCACACCCGCGGCAGCGCGACGGACTCGCCGGACGCGAGTTTCACGGCGGCGTCGACTCTCGCGAGCACGGTGCCCTTCGTACTCGCTCTGAAGGTGAATTCGCGGGTCTGCCCGTTGTGGATCGCGAATCGAGGATCCGTCGCCCACGCGCGAAAGACGTTGTTCTCGCCGTCGAATTCCCAGCCGTTCGGAACTTTGAAGTTAAAGCCCGTGTTTTGACCGATCACGATCTCGGTGATGGGTTTCGAACCGAGGTTGGTGACCGTGTAGGAATACGCGCTCGACCGCACCGAGGTGGCGATGCGAACGCCGTCCTGCTCCACCGTGTCGGTTTCGGAGAACATCGCGAGAATGATCAGGATCGTCATCGGCGCAATCATACTCCTTGTGGGTTCGCCGAACAGCGTTCAAGGAACGATGGGGCGGTTCTGGGGCCGCTCCTTCCGTACGTCGCTGCAGTCGGATGGGTGAGAGCGATTACCATCGGCGTACCCGGTCGGCGTTCGGGTATTGGATCACTCTTGCGCGGCGATGCCAGCCGGGGCTATCGCTCAGGGCGTGTTGCCGGTCCAGATTTCGGAGACATTTTGGAACAGCTCCTCGACGGTCGTCAGGCCGCGCAGGGCCGCCAGTTTGCCGGCCTGCGAGACGGTGATCATGTTCCGCTTGACGGCGTAGTCGTACACCTGCCGCGCGGGGACGCCCCGGCCGATCATCGAGCGAGTTTCGTCGTCGGCGACCAGCACCTCGAATACGCCGACGCGCCCGCGGTAGCCGGTGTGACGACAGTGCGGGCAGCCGCGGCCCATCGAGAGCACGGGGTGCTCGTTTTTGCCGAGCAGGTGGCGGACGTCGTCGAGCAGGCCGATGTCGGCGGTTTCCTCGAGGCGGACCGTGCAATAAGGGCAGAGCCGGCGGACGAGGGTCTGGGCGATCGCGCCGCGGAACGCGCGGGCGACGAAGTGCGGGTGGGCGCCGAGCTGCACAAGGCTCTCGATCGCCGCGCCAGAGTGGATCGCGTGCGACGTTGCCAGCACCAACCGGCCGGAGTTCGCGGCGCGGACAACGATGTCGGCGGTTTCGGGGTCGCGAATCTCGCCGATCATGATCGCGTTGGGATCCTGCCGCAGGACGCTGCGCACGAGCGTGGCGTAGTCGACGCCGATCTTCGTGTTGACCTGGGACTGGTTGATTCCGGGCAGGTCGTACTCGATCGGGTCCTCGATGGTGGCGATCTTGCGCGAGCCGTCGGCGGCGAGGCGCTGGAGCAAGGCATACAGCGTGGTGGTCTTGCCTGCGCCGGTGGGGCCGGTGACGAGGATCAGTCCGCTGGGTGAATCGATGAGCATGGCGAGGTCGCGGAGCTGGCGTTCGCCGATCCCGAGCTGTTCCATCTCGAGCATGCCCACTTCGCGGTCTTGCAAGCGGACCGCGAGGTCTTCGCCGTGATTGGTCGGAAAGACCGACAGCCGCAGGTCGATCGGCCGGCCATCGATCTCCGTGGTGAGGTGGCCGTCCTGGGGCCGGCGTCGTTCGCTGACGTCGAGGTTTGCGAGGACCTTGGCGTGGTTGACGAGCCGTTGGCCCAGTTCGGCGGGCAGGGTGCCTTGCGGGCACATGCGGCCGTCGAGGCGCAGACCGACGTGCGTGCCGTCGGCCTGGAAGGTCAGGTGTACGTCGCTGGCCTGTTCGCGGACGGCGATGCTGATTACGCGGTCCCAGATTTCGGTGGGCGGCATGTCGGCCAGAGCGAAATCGTCGGCGATGAACAGTTGTCCGGGCCGCGTCGGAGCGGCGGAGGGGGACGGCGGCTCCCGCAGCAGGGTCGCATTCGTGGGCATGACCTTCCTCGATTCAGGATTTGTTCGATTGATTCTCGATGTCGCAAAGCGGCCCGGGCGGAGAGCATTCGAGCAGGTCTAGCGCGCTCTCCACGCTGTCGCCGATTCGCGCGACGCGGGCCAGGCCGACGGCGCGAAACAGGCGGACCAGCGTCGGCGGGACGTTGGCCAGCGCGAGCGTTCCGCCGCGTTGCCGCAGGCGTTGGACCAGTTGAAAGAGGGCGCCGAGCCCGGCGGAGTTGACGAACTCGACCCGAGCGAGGTCCATAACGACGCCTTGGATGCTGTCGCGGCCGGCGAAGTGCTCTTCGACGCTGGCGGCGAGCAGTTCACGATCTTCCCAGGAGAGGCCGCCGGTGGCCGTGAGGACGAGCCGTCCGGGGCCTGCTTCGCGCATCTCAAACTTGACAGCATTTTCGCGCATGAGTTCTCCGGTCGCTGACGCCATATAGGTGCCGTAGGGGCCTCCACGGTCGGTCGAAAGGCCGCGGCGCAGCGGGCGTCCTAACCGGTCGTACCGCAATGGATCTCCCGCCAACATTCGCTCATCGGTCCGATAGGCCATTCACGGCCGGCTTCATCCGAATCGCGGGCCATGCCGCGACACTCCTGAGTGGGTATCGGCAGATGACGCCGGCGCTGCACCGGGCAGAGCGGAATTCGATGTTTCTGGGTCGCGGGGCCAGAGCCGGCCGCGCTTGCGTTATCTCTTCGGACTTGGATTGGGTCGCGCGTCCGCAATCGGTTCCGGAGTTTCGATGCGCGCTCGTGCGACGAGATCCGCCCAACAAACGATGGCACGGGCGCCCGCAATGAGGATCAGAAACGTGAAGGGAATCGTCATCCGACAGGGCCAGGACAATGACTTCCCGGCCGTGACGCTGATAAACGACCCCGCGGACCCGCTGCGCGGTGCGACCGCGCCAGGCACCGAGATGGCCGCGACGGCTCAGGTCGGAAAGTCGGGCGAAGAGCTCACGCAGTTGATCCTCAACGCCGTCGAGCCGGAGTCTTGGCAGGACGCCGGTGGCTCCGGCTACCTACAGCTATTCAACGGGATTCTGGTCGTGCAGCAGCACGACTCGGCCCATCGCGAGCTCGACGCGTTGCTCAGCGACCTTCGCCAAACGGGGGCGCGAGATCAATAGGTGGCGTGAGAGGAGCCGCGGAGGCACGAAGGCACAATCACGGCTGCGGCGCAGAAGCTGCCCGGCGTGAGCCTTGGCCCTTCGTCCGCGGCGGCTCTGAGCAACCGTGCGGCGGCGTAGATTCCGAGAAAAAACGCCTCACGCGTGTTCGGTCACGGTCTCGCGCGCCCGCGAATGGCCGCGCGCCAAAACGCGGCTTGGGCCTCCAATCGTCGCGCATTTCATACCCTCAAGAACCCGCGGGAACGAGCCCGATATCCACGCTTGCCGGGGGCAGAGCAAGACCGGGACCAGCACCCCGACAGCGAACGAACGACATTCTCACCGGCGAAATGGATGCGCCGGCTTCGGCAGACTCGGCCCGTCAGCGCCCCTCGATCGGGCGCGCCGCGTGGATCGGCGGCGAGCAACGGGCCCTTCCGTGGAGGCGCATCCGTGCCCGAACCGCTGCTCATGCGTTACATGCAACCGCTTTTGGCCGGCCGCCGGGCCGAGTGCTTCGAGCTCGTCGACCAGGCCATCGGCCACGGCCAGCCCGCGGCCGACCTGATCTGCAGCGTCGTCTGGCCGGCGATGGCCCAGGTCGAGCGGCTCTACAAGGACGATCGCATCAACACCGCGGTCGAGCACATGGCCTGTCGGATCAACCGCACGGTGGCCGACCAGTTGCAGGCCCACCTGCCGAAGAGCGAGCGGAAGAACAAACGCGTGCTGGTCGAGTGTGCCGTGGATCAGCAGGAGGAGCTCGGGGCGCAGATGGTCGCCGACCTGCTGCAGGCCGACGGCTGGGACGTTTTCCTCATGGGCGGCGGCGTGCCGGACGACGAGGTGCTGGCGACCGTCGGCGAGCTGCGGCCGCAGGTGCTGCTGATCTTCGGCACGCTGCCGACGAGCGTGTCGCAGACGCGGAAGCAGATCGAGCTGATTCGCGAGGTGGGGGCCTGTCCGACGATGAACATCGTGGTGAGCGGTGGGATTTTCAATCGGGCCGACGGGCTGTGGGAGGAAGTCGGCGCGGACGTGTTCGCGCCGAGCGCGCGCGAGGTGGTCCAGATCGTCAACGAGCTGCAACCGCGCACGCCCCAGCCGCCGCGGCTGGGTATCGTCAAGAAACGGCGCCGGCGGCGGCGGGTGGCGGTGTAGGACGAGTGGGACGGTCAAGAATGCCGGAAATCAGGGCACCGGCCGCGAGACGACTTCGCCCGTTATTGATCGGGGGCGTAGAGGTTTCCGGTACGGCAGCGGCCCATTTCGAGCCTACCTCGGTTGACATCGTGCCCGCACCCGGGCAGAATCCCCACTTGGGTGCGGATCGCAACGACGACTTTCTCTGCACAATGGGAGCCGTTCCATGGCCCACGGACGTTCGGAATCACGTCTCGCGCCACGATTCAACTTGACACAGGCGAACCCGGCCAACGAAACGACGCGATCGGAAGCCGTACGCGGACTCGGCGACTCCTATCGTCTCACATCTCTTGAAACCGTCGAAAGCGGGATGCGCCAGATAACGGGCTGTCTGCTTCAGATCGCAAGCGAGCAACGATTTTTGCTGCACAGGTCGAGAAGGGGAAATCATGCGCCAGCCACGTCTACGATCCGCCGTTGGAAACTCCGGCGGAACTGTGCCTGCGCCGCAGCACCCACGCGCTTTGATGGCGCGTCCCAACGGGGTGCCCACGTGGCGCTCGCTGACTAGCCGGATCGAGTGGCCGCGCGTCGGGTCGGCCCTGCGGCTCTCGCGGCGAGAGCTCGAATTGGTCCGACACATCTTTGACGGCAAAAAGCTGGCGGCGATCGCGAAAGAGATGAAGCTCGCCCTCGGCACCGTCAAGACCTACTCGCAACGCATCCACCTCAAACTCGACGTCAGCGACCATCCGGCTCTTAGGTCGGCACGGCTGAGCTGCGAGGGCGTGCACGCTGTCTTCCTGAAACTCCCCGAAGCCATCCCGGCTGACT
>JACZRH010000139.1 GCA_022574815.1 Planctomycetota bacterium
CTCGGCGAGGTCGAATACTTGGATCCCGGCGGCAACGAAACTGGCCGTGACGGTTCGCGCAGCCTCCGCATCCGCCATGGAATACGACAAAAACACGTCATTCGTCGTCGTTTTCGTGCTCATCGCCGCCACCGTGCCATCTGCTTCTTCATAGATTCAAGATACGCGTCAAAGTCATTAATGTTGTAAGCCTTCTTCGCATCAATTATATCCGGAATGCGATCGAAATTGACGTGGCACAAGATTGCGATAATCCGCGCGTCGCGTCTCCGACCCCAAGCGGCGCCGACTTCTATCAGGACCCATGGCCGAGCGACTGACTCAGGCGTTAGAACAACAAGCAGCTCGTTTGATTGTATGATCTTCTTCCGGATCGCATCCGGAATCCGATCGCCGCCGTCAAGGTCGCGATCGTCTCTGAAAGTCCGCGCGCCGTGCTCCTCGATCTTCTCGCAAAAAGTCCGAGCCAGCCACTTGTCCTGCGTCGCGTGACTGACGAAGACGAGATAGTCGTCACTTCTGGCGCGTATGCGACGCTTCGCCATCACTCTCCCCGGCGTCAGTCCAATCGTCCAAATCAGCGACCGCTACAGGTTACCGCGCAGAGCCTGCTCGCGCTCCAGCGAGACGAATAGCGCTTTGAAGTTCCCCAGCCCGAAGCCGCGCGAGCCGTGCCGCTCGATCACCTCGTAGAACAACGTCGGGCGGTCCTGGACCGGCTGCGTGAAGATTTGCAGCAGATAGCCGTCCTCGTCGCGGTCGACCAGGATGCCGAGCTCCTTGAGCTCGTCGAAGTCCTCGTCGATCGGGCCGACGCGGTCGGCCAGTTCCTCATAGTACGTGTCGGGCACGCGCAGAAAGTCGATGTCGCGCCGGCGCAGGGCGCGCACGGTTTTGCAGATGTCGGCCGCGCTCATCGCGATATGCTGCACGCCGGGCCCGCGATAGAAGTCGAGGTACTCTTCGATCTGCGACTTTTTCTTGCCCTCGGCCGGCTCGTTGATCGGGAACTTGCACTTGCCGGTCCCGTTCTCCATGACCTTGCTCATCAGGGCGCTGTACTCGGTCGAGATGTCCTCCTCGGTGAAGTGCGTGAGCTGCGTGAAGCCGAGCACCTGCTCGAACCAGCGCGTCCAGTAGTTCATCTCGCCGAGGCGGACGTTGGTGACGATGTGGTCGATCGCCGCCAGGCCGATCGGCTCGGGCGGGTTGCACTCGATCGGCTCGAACCCCGGGGCGAACAACCCGCGATAGTGCTTGCGCTCGACGAACTTGATGTCCGTGTCGCCGGCGTACTTGATCACGCCGGTCTTGAGCACGCCGTGCTCGTCCTCCAACGCCTCTGCGGGTTGGACGACCGTTGCGCCGCGGGCCTTGGCTTCGCGCATCGCGGACTCGGCGTCGCCGACTTCGAGGGCCATGAGCCGCACGCCGTCGCCGTGCAGCGCGCAGTGTCGCGCGACTTCATGGTCCGGCCCCAGCGCGCTGGTCAGCACGAAGCGCACGTGGCCTTGCTGCATGACGTAGCTGGTGCGATCGCGGCAACCGGTCTCGAGCCCGCTCTTCGCGACGGGCGTGAAGCCGAAGACCTTGTCGTAGAAGTACGCCGCCTGTTTGGCGTTGCCGACATAGAACTCAACGTGGTCGTAGCCCCGAATGGGCAGGAAGTCTTCCGACATAGCTGTAAAGGCCCTGTGTCTTCCTCGAATGACTCGGGCGCCGCAGACCGGCTTGAACCGGCTCACGCCGCGGGAACACGCGCATCATGTGCCCGCCGCGACCCGGCGCCGCGACGACCGGAGGAGGCGGTGCGCCGCGGGTAACGATTATGACGAATCGGCGTGCCGTTCGCAACGCGGGGCGGCCTGAGCGACGGAACCGAGCGACGGAATTGCGGCACCGCCCTGAGGCGCTATAATCCACATCCGGCCGGGGCGGCAACCCCCCCGCGGCCGATTGACTCACGCGGCGCGGAAACCCCGATTCATGCTTCGAATCTACTTGTTGTTCACTCTCTCCGGCGCCGCGGGACTGATGTATCAGGTCGTGTGGTCGCGACTGCTGGACGACATTTTCGGCGTCAGCGTCTATGCGGTCACCACCGTGTTGGCAACGTTCCTGGCGGGACTCGCGCTGGGGTCCGTCGTACTGGGACGTGCCGCCGACCGCAGCCGAAACCCATTGCGCTGGTATGGCGGGCTGGAAATCGGTATCGCGCTCGCCGCGTGGGGGGGAACCTGGCTGATCGGAGCGCTCGAGCCGGCGCACATCTGGGCGGCCAACCAGTTCGCGCCCGATTCGGCGGCCCTGCTCGGCGTGCGCGTATTGCTGGCGTCGACCGTGATCCTGCCCGCGACGTTTCTGATGGGCGGCACGCTGCCCGTAATCACGCGCTTCTTCGTCGACCGCATTCAACGCCTGGGCCGCGAAATCAGCCTGCTCTACGCCCTGAACACGTTGGGCGCCGTAGTGGGCAGTCTCGTCGCCGGCTTCGTGCTCATTCGCCTGGTCGGCCTGCATCCGACGGTGTGGATCGCGGGCGCGATCAACCTGCTGGTCGGCGCGGTTTGCCTACGGTCAGCCACGACACGCACACTCCACCGAAAGGGGCGGAAGGCCGGTCGAGCGGCCTCGGTCGCACTCGTTACCCAGGACGATCCGGGCGTACAGAGCGCCGGCTTCGGGCTGCTGATCGTCGTGGGATTGTCCGGCTTCGTGTCCCTGGGGCTCGAGGTCTTCTGGACGCGCGTGCTGGTCCTGATCGTCGGCACAACCACCTACGCCTTCGTCACGATGCTTTCTTCCTTTCTGGTCGGCATCACGCTCGGCAGCTTCATCATGCGGCTCGTCGGGGACCGCATTCGCCATCCGCGACGGGCGTTCGGCTGGGTGCAAATCGGCATCGCCTCCTCGACGTTGGCGACCCTGCCGGTGATGGGACATCTCAGCGCCGGCGTAGCCCAAGGTTGGCTGGAAGGACTGAGCGGAAACTGGGTCGCGTTGATCGCGGCGCGATTCGGCGTCAGCTTCCTGATCATGCTCGTGCCGACGACTTTTGTTGGAATGACCTTTCCACTGGCGGCGAGAATCTGGGCGCGTGAGATGCATTCGCTGAGCGGCCGATTGGGGCAGATTTACGGGGCGAACGCGTTCGGAAACATCCTCGGCGCCGCGCTGAGCGGGTTCCTGCTGCTGCCCCTGATCGGCTTGCAACGCGGGATTGCCGTGCTGGCGACCCTGGCACTTGCCAACGCGGCGTGGGGGTTGTTTCCAGCCGCGGCCGACCGCCGTCGAGTCGTCGCCGGTCTGCGGGCCGCACCGGTCGTGGTCGGTGCCGCGGTCTGTGCGCTATTGCTGCTCACCTGGACGCCGAAGCCGTTTTTGCTGGCGGGTGAACGGGAAGGCGATCACGTCCTGTATTACAAGGAGGGGCTGGTTGCGACGGTAAAGGTCATCCAAAAACAGCGCGACGCGAGCCAGCGCTGGATGGCGGTCGATGCGGTCATCATCGGCGAGTCGTCCGCCGGAGTCGATCAGAAGCAACAGGCTCTGGCGCACTTCCCGTTCCTGCTGATGCCGGACCGGCCGCCGGCGCGGATCCTGTCGGTGGGTTTGGGCACGGGAATCCTGATCGGCGAAGTCGCCCGGCACCCGAGCGTGCGCGTGGTGGATTGCATCGAGATTTCGCCGGCGGTCATCGAGGCGGCGCGTCTGTTCGATGAGCACAACGGCGGCGTGCTCGACCATCCAGCCGTGCGAATCATCAACGACGACGGCGTCAACTACCTGCGGCGGCGCGACGAGCGTTATGACGCGATCATATCCGATGCGAAATCCCGCACCGCCCATGCCGGCAACTCGCTCTTTTTCTCCGCGGACTACTACGAGCTCTGCCTCGGGCACCTCGAGCCCGGCGGGCTGATGATCCAGTGGGTTCCGCTGGAGGTTCCGCCCGCGGAGCTGCGGACCATCTTCCGCACGTTTGCCAGCGTGTTCCCGCACGCATACGTGTGGCTGGGGCCGCACCAGTCCTGTTTTCTGGTCGGAACCGCACAGCGGCTCGCGCTCGATATGAATCACATCGAACGGGTCCTACGCGCCCCGGCGACCGCGCGGCTGCGGCACTACGGATGGCGCGACGCGAACAGCTTTGTGAGCATGCTGGTCGCGGGCCACGCCATGTTCGAGGCGTGGGACACGGACGACGTTGCGATCAATACGCTGGAACATCCGGTGCTCGAGTTCTACTCGCCGCGCGATTACGCGATGCCCGTCTTTCGGCGCGTGGCAGAAAACCTGGCAGCGATCCGAGGCGCCGGTGGCGATCCGTTCGCCGGCCTCACGCTGGTGGGAGCCGACGAGACGGCGCTGGCCACGCATCGTCGGGCCGTGGCGCAAATGTTCGCCGGTTTGGAGCAGCTCGGAACGCGCGACGCGAATCGGGCGCGAACGGGGTTGGACTTGCTCGAACAGGCCCTGCGGTCCGCGCCGGATAACGGCGTCCTGAGATACACCGCCGCCGTCGCGTACTACGAACTCGCGCAGAGCGCGAGCGGGGAGGCCAAATTGCGTTTGGCGCAACGCGCGGCGAAGCTCTGGCCGGGGCACGCGTACGCCCAACTCGCGGTCGGGCGGTCGCTCGTTCAGCAGAGAAAGTACAGCGAAGCCGTTGCCGCCCTCCGGCGGGCTTTGGAGAACAACTCCCGCTTGGCCGATGCGCAGGTGCTGCTCGCCCGAGCGCTCGCGGCGCTCGGCCAGGACGAGGAGGCGATCGAGCACTATCGCCGCGGGCTGGAAATCATCCCCGCTGCTCCTTTCACGCTGTACTGGCTGGGCCGCTCGCAGGCGGCCGTCGGCCGTC
The DNA here is from genome assembly GCA_022574815.1 of Planctomycetota bacterium. Taxonomy (GTDB): domain Bacteria; phylum Planctomycetota; class Phycisphaerae; order UBA1845; family Fen-1342; genus JACZRH01. The sequence goes on from JACZRH010000139.1 coordinate 4,862, forward strand.
GCGACGAAGCAGTCGAAAGCTATCGTGCCGCACTTTCGGGGGACGCCGCGAACGCCGACATCCGATTCCACCTCGGCAGCGCCCTGGCGCGTCTGGGCCGCATGGATGAAGCGATCAAGCACTTGCAAGAAGCCGTTCGTTTGAAACCCAATGACGCCGCCGCTCATGGCGCGCTCGGGCTGGCGTTCGCGCGGCAAGGAAAGCACGTTCGTGCTGCCGACGAGTATCGCGCCGCGCTCGGCATCCGTAGCGAGTGGCCGCTGCTCGAGAACGGTCTGGCCCGTCTGCTGGCCACCAGCCCATCCGCCGCGGCGCGCAACGGGGATGCAGCCGTACGCCTGGCCGAGGGGTTGTGTCGCCGCGGGGGCTTTCGCGTGCCCGCCCAGCTCGACACGCTCGCCGCCGCCTACGCCGAGGTCGGGCGCTTTGCCGACGCGATCGCGATGGCGAAACGAGCGCAAGCCATTGCGGGTCCGGCGGGGCAGACCGAGCTGGTCAAGCGCATCGCGACGCACATTGAGCTTTACGAATCGCAGAAGCCGCTTCGTGAGGAAACGACCCGGCCCGCGCCATGAGAATTCGGATCCAAGGGGCGCCCGCTGCTTCGCGGGTGCGGTCTCGATTGACACGTTCGAGGTGGGCCGCTATGTTCGTCCGATCGGGCGCCGACCCGCTAACGGCGGAGACCGTGCGGGGCGGTCCCCTTTGCAATAAAGACAGGAGGCGGCCAATGGCCGGGTACGGCAAGTCTGACGCCCAGGATTGGGCCTGGGAAAATCTGCGCGGCGAGTGGACCACCCTCATGACGCCTTTCACCCCCGACGACGAGGTGGATGAGGCGGGCCTGCGCGGGAACATTCGGCACATTCGCTCCTTGGGCACGCGCGGGGCGGGGTGTACCTGGGGCATGGGCGAGTTCTGGAGCCTGACACGCGAGGAGCGGCTGCGGGTCTACGACATCGTCGCCGACGAGGCCGCCGGCGAGTGGCTCATCGCCGCCCACGTGTCGCACACGTCGGCCAAGGAAATGCTGACGCTCGCGCAGCACGCGGAAAAGGTCGGCTTCGATCTCCTGATCGTGGCGCCCTCCTACTTCGTCACCAAGACCGAGCAGCAGGTGGTCGAGTTCACCCGCCACCTCGCGGACAACACGAACCTGGCGATCATGTTCTACAACTCGCCGCAGTTCGGCATCGTGATCAGCGTCGAGGGTTTGAAGCGCATCTGCGAGATCCCCAACGTCGTCGGCGTCAAGGAAGCGAGCTTCGACCAGCAGCTCTCGATCGACGCGCACCAGATGCTCGGCAAACAGGCGATCATCAGCACGCCCGACGAGTGGATCTTCGCCAAGGGCAAGGAGCTCGGCTTCCAGCAGCAGGTCATGTTCGCCAACACGTCCGACTGGCGCTTCGACCGGCCCGGCGAGAACCACTACGTCCGGTTCGTCGATCGGGCGACGCAAGGCGACCTCGATCAAGCCTACTACGACGAGCACATCCGCGCCATCAAACAGCTTTCGGACAAATGGTGGATGTACACCGTCAAGAAGTTCAACGGGGCCCTGCCCGCATCGGTGTGCAAGTACTGGGGCGAGCTGATGGGCTTGGCCGGCGGCCATGTTCGCCCGCCCCTGGCCGACCTCTCGGACGACGAGAAGCGCCGGCTCAAGCAGGAACTGGAAGCCGTGCAAAAGCAAACCGAGACAACCGCGAGTGCAATACCATGATGTTGATGGTCAGTGTTCAGAATATGGAAGAGGCGCTGCAGGCCCTTCAAGGCGGCGCCGACATCATCGACGTGAAAAACCTGCAAGAGGCGCTGGTCGGATCGGCGCATCCGCACCTCGTCAAGGAAGCGCGCGAAGCCGTACCGCCGGAGGTGCATTGCAGTGTTACGCTCGGCGTCGTACCGAACCAAGTCGGGACCGTCGCGATGGCGGCCTACGCCGCCGGCGCGTTGAACGCCACCTCGGTCAAGGTCGGGTTCATGAAGAGCGACTACGACGTGGCGGTTGAAATCCTTCTGGCGGCGAAGCGGGCCTTGGAGGGCTTCGAGACCAAACTGATCGGCTCGCTCTTCGCGGACAATCCGCTCTACGACGGCCTCGCGGCCGACTGCATGGTCGAGCTCGCGCGGGACGGCGAGTGCGACGGCTTCCTGATCGACACGCTGACCAAGGACGGCCGAAACCTGTTTGATTTTCATTCCGAAAGCGAGCTGCGCGACATCGTCATGCGCGGCAAGGCGCTCGGGCTGAGCACCGCCCTTTCGGGCCACTTGCGCATCGAAAACCTCGACGAACTGGCCCGCATCAATCCCGACATCGTCGGCGTACGCGGGGCCGCTTGCGCCAAGGGCGAGCGCACCATGGGCGTCCACCACGAGGCCGTGGCCGAGTTCAAGCGGCAATTGCAGCTTCGTCAGACGGGGCACGTCGACGTGTTTGCAACCGCGCCCGGCAATGGAAACGGTAACGCAAGCGGTGCGACCCGGCCCGCGGCGGGCGGCTGGATCGTGATCGACGGCACCGGAAAATCGTGTGCGGGGATCATCGCCGCCCTGAGCGCCCAAGTCCGCGGCGACCGCGAATCGCTGGTCGAAATCATCATTCCCGGCGTGCTGAACGCCTATGACGTGATCGCCTGGGCCGAGGACGGCGGGCACACCATTCTCAGCCGCCGCAAGGACGAGTCCGGCGCGGTGCGCATGCTGATTCAGCCCAGCCGCGACGCCTCGGCCGCGACCCGCCCCGACCTCACGGAATCGGAGAGCCGGCGTTGACGCTCGGGGCTTCCGGGACGTTCGTTCGGCCGGGTTTCGGCCGCCCAACTTCTCAATAGACTTCCAGGATCATCCGACCGTCGGTTTGGAGCTCTTTCGAGAGGTTGTCTATACCCAGGTCGAGCCCGATCTTGTCGATCACATTCATGACGCCGGTTTCCATGCCCTTGAGCCCGCACTGGAAAATGACCGTATCGGGTTTGGCGAGTGAGGCGCGCAACTCGTCGCGCAGCTCCCAGACCCGCACCTGGACGTAGATCTTGTTCTGGCGGGTCGGCACGATGTCGGGGAAGGGGTTCTTCGCCGCCTCCCGGCTGAGCGCGGTCGCGTAGTGATAATTGGGATACTTGAGATACGTCTTGAACTCGTCGTCGTACAAGACGGTGTCCGAGTGCTGCACGCCGAATATGAGGAAGACCTGACCCTCGTAGCCCTCTTCGAACATCTGCTTCAGCATCCCCCGAAACGGGGCGATGCCCGTTCCCGTCGCGACAAAAATCAGGTCGCGCTGCTGGTAATCGGTCGGCAGCAGGAATCGCTTGCCGACCGGCCCGGTGATCCGCACCTTCTCGCCCACCTCGCAGTCGCACAGGAACTTCGAGCAGACGCCCGGAACCCGATTCTGCCCGCCAAGCTCGTCATTCCAGAAGTGCCGGACCACAACCACCGAAACCGTTTTGTAGTCGCCATAGTCTCCCTTCGAATCCGACGCCACCGAATACAGCCGCAGCTTGTGAGGCTTGCCGGTGCGGGGGTCGTATCCGTCCGGCACGATGCCCACGCTCTGACCCGGCAGGTACGACAGGCCCGTTGAGCTAAGCACCACATGGCGAACGTCGTTCTCCTCCGGACGCTCGGGCGGCGTGAGACGATAGGTCTCAAGCACCTCGCCCCACAGCGGGGTCTTGGCCTTGAATAGGTTGTAGGGGATCTCGCGCTGCGCCTCGAGGTGTGCCATCGATTGCACCGTCCCTTCGTTGGATCGAATCCGCGCCGGTGAGAGGACGGGCCCCGGGAATTCCGCGGTAATCCCGCCATCGGCGTAAAACGCTCCCGCCACGGGGCGATTACCGCGCCGCCACGCTTGTCTGCCCGAAACGGGCCGGCCGCCCCCTCAAGCTACACCGATCGGATCCGTGCTACGGCCCGCTTGAACACATTCCACGATACCCAACCCGCGATTGTCCTGTCAACCGTGGCGGGTCGCGGCCGGCGTCCAAGGATTGGCCGAGAATTCACTTGACGAACGGAAACTCGGTGGGCCAGAATAGGTGGGTACTCGCACGGGCCGGAGTCTTCGTTCAGGGGTGGGCCGGTCGAGAGACCTTCCTTGCGCGAGTCACCGGACTGTTCGCAGGAGCGTCGCTCATGCACACCGTTCAGCACATCCTCGATCGCAAGCCCGGTCCGGTCACATGCATCGACCGCGAGAGCACGGTGCTCGACGCCGCCAAGCTCATGAACGAGAAGCGCATCGGCGCCTTGGTTGTGAACCGCGGCGAAACGGTAATCGGCATCTTCACCGAGCGTGACATTCTCAATCGCGTCGTCGCCGCCCAGAAGGTCCCCGCCAAGACGCTGGTCAAGGACGTCATGACCACGCCCGTCGCCTGCTGCAAGCCCGAGACGACCGAAGCCGAGTGCCGGCACGTCATGCGCGAGAAGCGCATCCGCCACCTGCCCGTGGTCGCCAACGAACGGCTGGTCGGCATGATCTCGATCGGAGACATCACCGAGGACGAGAACGCCGAGCAGCAGGAGACGATCGAATACCTGCACGAATATCTCTACGGCGGGTATCGCTGAAGGCCCCTCACCGTCTCAACCGAACCGAAATGACCAAGAGCGGCGCGCCTTGCTGGTGCTACGGGTGCGCGACTTCGCAGAGGTAGAGGTCGTTGCCGTCGGGATCGCCGAAGAAAGCCAGCTTGACGGTTCCATCGTCGACGATCGTCTTCCCGTCGATCTTCGCGAACGTCACGCCGCGCGACGTGAGATCGCGGACGACATCGTCGATGGGCCGCTCGATGGTCAGGCCGACCTGGATGCCGCCGCTCGTGCCGGGGGCGCCCGCGTTCTTGGCCGGCGGGTGCAGCCCGAGATTCAGGCCGCCTCCCGCGTCGATCATCGCGAAATGATCGTCGGCGCGGTACTGCAAATTCAGGCCGAGCGTTTCGGTGTAGAAACGAACGGCGCGGTCCATGTCGGATACGAAGATGGTGGCATTGCCGCCGCGGATGCCGACGGAAGCCGCCGCTGTCGATGGATCGGGCATTGGTTTGCTCCTTCTCTGATTCGCGCCCAGCGGAATCTCGGCCGAAACCTTACTCATCGTAGTGGTCGCCGATTGCAGTGTACAGACGGACGCGCGCGGCGATCCGCGCTGGAATCCGGCGTTATTTGCGAACGAAGATGATCTGTCCGGTGGCGTGTTTCAGACGCCGGTCGCAGACGGCTTGGATCGCCGCCGCGACATCGTCCGGGTCCAAAGCCTGATCGGCGGGGAAATCCGGAAACCGCGAGCGCAGCAACTCGGTCTCGACCGCGCCGGGCGCGACCGCGAAAACGCGAATGCCCAGCGGGCGTCCCTCCTCCGCGACGGCCTTGGTGAACGTGTTCACCCACGCCTTGCAGCCGCCATATATCGAGAATCCGGGAAACGGGTCGATGGAGGCCACCGAAGAGACGTTTACGATCACGCCCGATTTCCGGGCTCGCATGAAGGGCCAGACCGCCCGCGTCATGTGGAACACGCCGCCCACGTTGGTCGCGAGCGAGCGTTGAAAGTCCTCGTCGGTCGTCTCGTCGATCGGGGCCAGCGTCGCCGTCCCGGCGTTGTTGACCAATAGGTCGAGCGGACCGGCCTCGACGGCGTGCTCGACAACACGCTTCGCCCCGTCGGCCGTGGAAACGTCCGCGACGACCGCCGTGCAAAGACCGCCGGCGGCCTCGACCTTGGCTTTCGCGTCGTCTAGCCGCTCCGTGCCGCGGGCGGCGATGACGAGCCGGTGGGAATTTGCGAAACGCAACGCCGTCGCCAGCCCGATTCCGCGGCTGCCGCCGGTGACGATGCAGACGTTTGTTTGCACGGTGCCAACCTCCGTCAAGGTCCGGATCTGCCGGCGGGGCTACCGGCCCGTCTCGCAAATACTACACCAAAGGGTGAGGCGGGCATCTTGCCCGCCTCGCTCGTACCTGCGTGAATTCGACTCGAGCGAAACCCGCTACAATTCGGATATGATTCGAGTCACGCGCGAAGTGCGATTTTCGGTCGATCGCGATTGGGCCGGGCACCTGGATTTCTCCGCGCCGATTACGAATTCGTGGGGCGGGTGGCCCAGCGCCGTCGGGCTGGTTCCGTTTCTTTGTTTGCGGGCGACGGTCGCCGGCGAACCGGACCCGCGCACCGGGTACTTGTGCAACATCAAGCGGCTCGACGAGATGCTGCGGCGGCACGCGATCCCGCACGCCGCCGAAGCGCTGCGACGCTGCGGCTGGCGGCTGTCGGCGGAGCGGCTGTTGCGCGATGTGTGGGAACAGGTGGCGGAGCGTTCGCCCAGCGGGGTGACGCTGGTCGAGCTGGAGCTGCTTTGCACGCCTTACCTGCGCTATGCAATCAAACGGGAGGAGCCGAATATGGTGCTCTTGACCCAGCAGTTCGAGTTTTCGGCGGCGCATCGGCTGCACTGCGCGGAGCTTTCCGACGAAGACAACCGCGAGATTTTCGGGAAGTGCAACAACCCGAACGGGCACGGGCACAATTATCTGGTCGAGGTGTCGGTGGCGGGGGTGCCGGACGAACGGACCGGGGCGGTTCTACCGCTGCCGCGATTCGAGCAGATCGTCAAGGAGCGGGTGATCGATCTTTTGGATCATAAGCACCTGAACGTCGACACGGCCGAGTTCCGCGCGCTGAATCCGAGCGTGGAGAACATCGCCCGCGTGATCTGGGGCATGTTGCGGGGGCACGTCGCACCGGCTCGTTTGGCGCTCGTGCGCGTCTGGGAGACGCCGAAGACCTATGCGGAGTATTCGGAAACCTGAGCTGCCGCACGGTGAGTTCCGGAGGCGTCCGAGAGCAGAGCCCCGCCAACCGCGCCCGAAGCGCTAGCGAGGGTTCCGCGCGTGCCTTGCGTGCGGTGCCGAAACCCTCGCTAGCGCTTCGGGCTCTGTCTGTGGCGGCCACACGCACGGCTGACACAGCCGTGGCACCCGCGACACGCAGCCTGGCGCCGCTTCGCGTCCGACACATTCCGCCCCGCCGACGATATAATGCATTGTTCTGAAAGAGGGATGGGAGCAACGTGGCCGTCGGGCCGCGGCAACTTTGGGAGAGCCGGTACGATGCTGCATCGACATACGATCGGGCGGATTCCGCCGAAGCCGCATATCGAGTTTCGCGACGAGGACGGCACGCTGCTGATGGAGCAGTGCGTGACGCGCGAGGGGTTCAACGGGCCGTTCACGATCCTCTACTTTCGCACGCCGCCCACCGACGAGTTTGCCGTCCGCGGCATGGCCCTGCCGGGCTTCTGTCCGTTCGAGCTGATCGACGACC